>CAJWUF010000081.1 GCA_913047395.1 uncultured cyanobacterium | reverse complement strand
TCCACGGGAGCGTGGCGGAATTGGTAGACGCACTGGATTCAAAATCCAGCGCCTTCGGGCATGTGGGTTCAAGTCCCACCGCTCCCACTGCCGTGATGGGCACCTACAAACGCTTTCCCCTCACTCTTTTGCGGGGGAAAGGATGCTGGGTATGGGATGACCGTGGTCATCGATACCTCGATGCTGTTGCCGGCATCGCGACCTGCAGCCTCGGTCACAGTGACCGAGCCCTACGTCGTGCTCTTAGCCAGCAGTTGAATCGTCTTCAGCATGTCTCAAATCTGTATCGAATTCCCGAACAAGAAGCCCTCGCCCGCTGGCTAGTCGAGCACAGCTGTGCCGACAGCGTGTTCTTCTGCAATTCCGGTGCAGAAGCCAATGAAGCCGCGATCAAACTGGCCCGCAAACATGGTCATCGCCGTCGCGGCATTGATCGGCCAATCATTCTCACAGCCAAAGCCAGTTTCCATGGCCGCACTCTCGCCGCCATAAGTGCCACGGGTCAGCCTAATTACCACAAAGGATTCGAGCCCATGGTTGAGGGCTTTGAATTCTTCCCTTTCAATGATCTAAATGCTTTCGAACAGCAACTGAATCGCCTCGAAGTTGAGGGGCCCTCTGTTGCCGCAGTATTAATCGAACCACTGCAAGGGGAGGGTGGTGTAAACCCAGGGGAAATAAGATTCTTCCAACGCCTTAGGGAACTCTGCAGCAAGCATCAAATCCTGCTGATCTTTGATGAAGTTCAGGTGGGTATGGGCCGTTGTGGCCACTGGTGGGGTTATCAACAACTAGGCGTGGAGCCAGATGCATTCACCCTGGCAAAAGGTTTAGGTGGAGGCCATGCCATCGGGGCGTTGCTTGTGAAACAGCAAGCGGATCTGTTCGAGCCAGGCGATCATGCCAGTACTTTTGGAGGGAATCCCTTCGCTTGCAAAGCCGCTCTCACAGTGGCACAAGAAATAGAACGACGAGGATTACTCCCGAATGTGCAGCAAAGAGGCAAACAGCTTCAAGAAGGTCTCAATATCCTGGTGAAACGTTTCCCGAGTCAGCTCAAAGGAGTACGAGGCTGGGGGCTGCTTCAAGGATTGGTGCTCCAAGACGAGAGCACATTCACAGCCCCTGCTGTCGCCCAAGCTGCCCTTGAAGAGAAGCTTTTGGTAGTAGCAGCGGGCCCAAAAGTTATACGCATGGTGCCACCTTTGGTGATAACGCCTGGTGAAATCCGCCAACTGCTTCAACGCCTAGAGGCCACCTTGATGCGCTGCTGCTAAGTGGGCAAACCCACAATTGCCAGCCTAGAAGACTTAAGCGATCTAATTCCTCGCTTCGATCAGCGCGGAATGGATCTTGGCCTTGAGCGGATGCAACAAGCACTACAGGCCATGGGGAACCCCTGCGGCGCTGTTCCAGCAATTCAGGTCGTAGGCACAAATGGAAAGGGGTCTATCGCTAGCTTCCTTGCCAGCAGCCTTAAGGCTGCTGGCATTCGCGTAGGCCTAAGCACTTCTCCACATCTGATCAGCTGGTGCGAACGGATTAGCAGCAATGGTGAACTGATTTCAATTAACGAGCTACGGCAACGACTCACAGCTCTTAAACCACTAGCGCAAACCCATCGACTAACACCCTTTGAGCTGCTATTGGCTACGGCTTTTGATTACTTCAGATCCCGTGAAGTGGAACTGCTCGTACTAGAAGTGGGCCTTGGAGGTCGACTAGATGCCACAACAGCCCATCCATTCAGACCAATCATTGCTATGGGCAGTATCGGTCTCGACCACTGTGAACACTTAGGTGGCAGCCTTGAAGATATTGCCGCCGAAAAAGCTGCTGTAATCAACCCTGGAGCCACTGTCATCAGTGCTGAACAACAGCCAGAGGTGGCAAGAATTCTGGAAGATAAGACAAGAGAGCAGCAAGCCCAAATGCGATGGGTTACAACCATCCCAGAGGACTGGAACTTGGGCTTAGCTGGGGGTCTGCAACGGCAAAACGCAGCAGTTGCAAAAGGTGCCCTTGAAGCGCTTACCCCGCTGGGCTGGAAAATCAAACAAGAGCAGATCCGCAATGGACTTGCACATGCCTACTGGCCGGCACGTCTACAGAGCGTCCGTTGGCAAAATCTACCTGTGCTCATTGATGGTGCCCACAACCCACCCGCTGCTGAAAAGTTGGCCCATGAGCGACAGCAATGGAGCGATCAAAAGCTTGGAGTGTGCTGGATTCTTGGCTTGCAATTCCACAAGCAAGCACCAGCAATGCTTCGCTATTTACTGAAACCAAATGATCTGGCCTGGATCGTGCCGGTGCCGGAACACCGCAGCTGGACGCAACCCCAGCTAGCAGAAGCATGTCCGGAACTTGCAAGCCAACTTCAAGCAGCAAATACTGTCGAGCAAGTCTTCTCCATCCTGCTCACACAAAAACCATGGCCAACACCACCTCCGGTGGTGGCAGGTTCCCTCTATTTGTTAGGAGATCTACTGGCAAAGCAAATCATCAAGGCAGAGTGAGTATCCCCGCAACATGGCCGATGTCGAACTCGCTGCTGCGACGTCTAGGCCTAAGAGCGCTTCTGAGCTGGATACTTTGGCTGCTAATAGCATCCCCTGCCCAAGCCCTCGACACCCGCACAGGCGTTGGACTACAGGATCGGGCCCTGTTCCAAGAGCGGCTGGACTACACCCTCACCAACCAAAGCGGTAAAGACTTTCACGGACAGGACCTCTCTAATACCTCCTTTGCCGGTGCCATGGCTAAAGCTGCGGACTTCAGTGGCAGCAATCTGCGTGGCGCGATCCTCACCCAGGGAAGCTTTACGCAAGCAAACTTCCGTGGTGCTGATCTATCTGATGCCCTAATGGATCGTGTCGACTTCGTCGATACAGATCTGCGCAATGCTGTGCTCAAAGGAGCAATCGCCTCAGGCAGCAGCTTTGCTGGAGCACAAATTGAAGGTGCTGACTTCAGCAATGCACTATTAGATCGCGACGACCAGCGACGTTTATGCCGAGAAGCAGACGGCCTGAACAAAACCACCGGCATCGCTACACGCGAGAGCCTGGAATGCTGAGCGTGGAACTACTACAAGCAGTCCCTGGACTTTTTGAACATCGCTAGCAATAGATCAAGCCCTAGCCCCTCGCCACAGCCGATCTAGCTCACGAATGAAGTGTTAAGCAGAATTTGATCACCAAATCACTAACGATAAGCAATTGTTTTCGAGCAACTACTTATCTCCAAGGGTCTTACTTCTAGCTTGATTTTCAATAAGTCTATGAATATAGAATAATTAGTTAGGCAATATTTTCAGACTCATCCTACTCCACGAGTAGAATAACGAAGAGCTCCTATAATGATTAATCAGACGTCTAATCTCTAAAATTAAGTGGCAATTAGCCGAATACATCAGTTCTCAATTTGAACAAAAACTAGTTTCAATAGAACAAGTCCTGTTGTATTTGCGACACTCTCGCAAAGCGCCACTTCTTGCACCATATTCACCTGAATTCCACTGTGTTCCGTAACCATTACCCGGAGAAGTGGCTAGCGCACCACAAGCATTCCTGAACCAAAGCACAACTTTACATCCACGCCCATGCTTAGAACATTCTCTGAGGGATCTATTCTCCGCCTGCCACTTTGCTTCGTAATTCCAAGCGCTGCCACTTGCCCCGGTATCTTGAGAAAACGCAATGGCGCCATATTAGCCAGCCAAAGCTGAACCTGGGGAGGCAAGCATAATGAACGGTATTGCCAATAGATGTATTCTCATTAGGCCAACATGGCAAATGGATCAAACTTAAGTTACACACAAAGCCACACGCTCTGCACAATTTAACTCAAACTTTACAATGGCCTCTCCAATGCAGTAATAGTCTAATACGGTAGAGATATATATAGAAGACTGGCACTTAACAACACTCCGAAAAACCTTCTTGAAACTGAGAGCATGTTGTTCCACTTCACCCTAAGAAAGAAGCAAATAGAAGATGTTAGCCCCTATCTCTAAATTGCAAATAGCCTCCTACAACTTTCTCCACAACACAACTAAATGGGTCCCAAATCAAGCGCCTCTGACTGAGCAGAAAAAACATTTAATCAATTAAAGTTATCAACAACTAGAAACATCTAATTGCAATGACCGCACCTAGTCGCCAGCCGACAAAGGTACGTCTTCCTCAACAGAGAGGTTGGGATTCGAACCCTCAGACGGTTAGACGGCTAGACGGTTGCCCGTCAAACGTTTTCGAATCATTCGCTTTCGAACACTCAGTCAGCTCTTCAGACATCAGTGAAGACGCAAAGCACAAGAGTTTCATTCAAGGCAGATCCAACTCTCTTATCCAAGCCTTCTACAAAGCAACAAGCTTGTAATAGCCACGTAAGTCAGCGACTAGTTCCCCCTTGCATTACCAACAATCACTTAAAGCCCCTGAGCTTGCCTGGATTAAGCACTCCTTTGGGGTCATAACGCCGCTTGGCCGCTACCTGATCAGCATCAACAACACCAAGGCCCCCATCCTCAACGGTGATCACATGTGGATTGAACAAAACAGCACCCAGCTCCCGGCACTGATTCATTAACTGCTCCAACGACTGCTGACCACGCCAGCGAACAAGTGGTAAAGCTGCAAGACGTTGAACACCTTGCTGTCGCACCGCCTCCAAATGCCAGAGGAGATCTTCACCCCATTGCTGCTTGAGCACTTGAGTGGCAGCCAACTCAGGCTGAGGCAAAAGCATCTGCAAATAGGTCCATTGCGGATCCAAAGCTCGCATGTGCATCGTGGTGTGATTCCAGGTGAGTTCGCGCAACCCTGTCCCCCCCCGATCAGCCTCAGGGCCAACAACATTGAAGCGAGCTCCATAGGCAACTGCTAAACGCTCCAGGGTGCTGACACCATCTGGAGCGACAAGTAACAGCAAACGATGCTGCCCATTGGAAGGGCCACACCACTGAGGTAGTCGATCGACTATCGGCTGCTCATGCAAACTGCACAGATGCAGGTCAACTGCAGCACGAGTACAGCGCAGAGCAAGGTCCACTGCTACTGACCAATCCTCACAATCAATGCTCACTTCCTGCCAGGCCACAGCAGGAGCTGTAGCCAAGCTCAATGCCGTAATAATCCCATTGCTGCCGTAGGCATGGTTTAAGGCCTCAGATAAGGCCGCATCCAATTGCAGTTGTCGGGGCGAATCCTCAGCGGTGACCACCTCTAAGCCCAAAAGATGGCCTGGATCCCGCAAGAAGCCCCAACGCACCGAGCCGATCCCACCCGAGCCGCCCGCCACAAATCCACCCACCGAAGCACTACGCCAGGTGGATGGCAGCAGACGCAGCTGCCGGCCATGACAAGAAAGATACTGATCTAGATCGCGAAGTAGACAACCCGCCTCCACCGTCACTACTCCCGTGATGGGATCTAGGCATCGAACCTTAGAGAGTGCACCCATGAGCATGACCACACCCCCACTAAGAGGAACGCACTGGCCGTAGTTACCTGTACCAGCAGCTCGCAGGGTTAATGGAACGCCATTCCTAGCGCAAGCACCAGCCACTGCCGCCACCGCTGCCACCGTATGGGGGCGAACAACGTAATCAGCACAACATCCTTCTAACTGCTCACGCAGCACAGGCGAGAAGTCATAGGCATCCCTTGAAAAGCGCTCCAATTCGGTAGGCGTTTCAATGAGCTCCAAATCAGCGACTGCAATCAACTCAACACGAAGATCGGCAAGTGCTCTGGGGCTGGTCATCTGTCGATCAGTCATGTCGAAGAGGTGGTAGCCATAGCCTGCTCATCAAGCCAGTTTCCATCAACCAACACACGTCGACGTGGTGGCGTGGCAAGAGCCTCAGCCCAACTACTCGCCTCCAACAAGATCAAACTAGCCGGACTCCCTGGCTGGAACGTACCGTCCCAGGCCAAGTTCATTAGCCTGGCTGCTGCCGTAGTAAAAGGCGCTAGCCCTAACCGCTGCCAAGGCGCCAAGTGGGCCAGGGGCAATGAAAAAGCCATCAGCGCTAGAGGGTCAAAATTACCGGCAGGGAACCATGGATCCTGAACGTTATCGCCTCCAACAGCCACCGTAATTCCTGCTAACTGCATTTGGCGTATAGGTGCCAAAGGTCGCTTCAC
>CAJWUF010000080.1 GCA_913047395.1 uncultured cyanobacterium | reverse complement strand
CCTGGCCGAAGCATCTCGAGCAGAGCAATACCTTCCCTTGGCACACGGTTACAAACATTCAGGCCAAGACCAATCCGCGCAAATCTGACACTGCTGCCACGATGAACCAATCTCGGTAATAAACCAGCCAGTTTGCGTTCTCCTACCAGCAAATCGTTGGGCCACTTGATACGCACAGGCACTCCACGCCGCTCTAGCCGTTCAGCCAGCGCCACAGCCACAGCCAAACCCCAAATACCTGCAGAACGATGAGGCTCAGTCCAGGGCAAAGCGGCGCTGATCCAAACCCCACCAGTCGGGGCCTGCCAGATTCGACCACGCTGCCCTCTGCCATGGGTCTGACGATCAGCGAACAG
This sequence comes from uncultured cyanobacterium, assembly GCA_913047395.1. Lineage (GTDB taxonomy): Bacteria > Cyanobacteriota > Cyanobacteriia > PCC-6307 > Cyanobiaceae > Prochlorococcus. The sequence goes on along the minus strand of CAJWUF010000080.1, from coordinate 5,905 downwards.
TGCCCGAGGTTGATTTGCTGGTAAAGGATTTTCTTGAAGCCAAGTAGACATTTCCAACTCGGTACTTGCGCAAACCGGCTGCCAGCGCAACTGCCAGGGCCTAGCCCCGAAAGACTGGGTACGCCACTGACGAGCTACTGCAGCAGCACCGGTCCATGGCTCAAATGTGCGCATGCCACCAAGGCCCCATCCGGGCAACTGCCGCCTCCAAATCTTCCACCGGTTGAACTAAAGCAAGACGCAGCCAATCATCACCACCGGAGCCAAAACCTGATCCAGGCGTCAAAGCAATGCCAGTGCGATCCAAAAGATCGGCTGCCAGAGTCTCGTCGTTGAAGCCCTGCTGCTTGGCCCAGGTTGGAACGGGCAGCCAGAGATAAAGCGCCATCGATGGACAAGGAACATGCCAACCCAAAGCCCCAAGAGCTGCAAGGGTCCTGTCTCGACGCTCTCGATAGACCTCAAGAATCTGCTGCGGCCAATCTGGGGCATCAGAAAGAGCTGCTATGGCACCTCGCTGTAAAGCCAAAGACTGATTGAAATCGACTACACCCTTTAGCTCTCGCAGTGCTGTGATCAAAGGTTCAGCACCAATCGCAAAAGCCAAGCGAAACCCCCCTAAGCACCAGCCCTTAGAGAAAGAAAAAAACTCAATACCCCATTCCCGCCAACCAGGACAAAGCAAAAGGGCTGGCGCATCACCTTCTAGCGCTAAATCCACATAAGGGTTGTCGTGAGCGACCACCACCTGATGACGGATACCCCTTTCCATAGCTTCCGCCAACCAGCTTTGTTCCCCCACCTGAGCGGTGGGATTATGGGGAAAGCCAAAGACCATCATCCGCAGCTGATCCCACTTGCTGTTACTCAAAGCGTTGAAATCAGGTCGCCAACACTGCTCCTGTCGTAACTGCAATCGTTCAATTCGAGCATCAGCCAAAACCAGTCCCCCCCGATGTGAGGGGTAAGAGGGATCGAGAATTAAGGCAGCATCGCCAGGATCTAGAACCGCCAAAGGCAGATGGGCAGTTCCCTCCTGTGAACCAACCAATAACAACACTTCACGATCCGGATCAACGCTGACGCCAAAACGCCTCTTACTCCAGGCAGCGACAGCCTCGCGAAAGGGCCTCGTAGCAGCCTGCAAGCAATAGGAAGAACTCTCAGGAGTCCTTAAAGCGTCTTCGATGGCCTCAAGGGCCACAGCAGGAGGAGGTAAATCTGTTGATCCCAGTGATAAGTCCACCAGAGGCAAGGCATCAGTGCCAGCGCTGGTGTATCGATAAGCCTGCTTGCGGCGATCATTGCGATCAAAAACACCCCTCCCCAATCTCCCCAGTCGCCTAGAAGTCGCCATCAACAAAACCCTGAAACTAGGTTTTAGCAATCAGTCAATCGAGTAAAACCCTCTCAGCAAGGACTTAAACATGGAGGCAAGACCCATAGCAGTGATATGCCTTGCCGATGAGGTTCATGCTTACTCAGAGCTTGTCAATAGCGCGCTTTAGTTCCTCCAACTCCGCATCTACCTCCGCCACCTTCACGGCTTCCACCTCAGGGCCACTGGCATCCTTACTGCCCTGCAATGAAGCAGTATCCGCAGCGGGTAAAGCCACCGCTTGAGGGGCCCCTTCAAGTCGCTGACGTAGAGCATTCAGCTCATCATCTACATCGTCTCCTCCTTCTAGAGCTGCGAACTGACTCTCAAGATCAGCACCAGCAAGCTCTGCGGCAGCCTGACTGCTGGCTTCCAGAGCCTGAACCTTGTCTTCCATACGATCGAAGGCTGCCATCGCGGAATTAGTGCCGAGATCGCCAACGGCGTTCTGCAACTGCTGCTGAGCCTGAGCCGCCTGGGCTCGAGCCTTGAGCATGTCCTTCTTCGTTCTGGCCTCCGCAATCTTGCCCTCAAGAGCCGTCAAGCTGCGCTTTAGCGTCTCAACCTGCCCTTCTTGTCCATTGAGCTGAGTATTGAGCGCAGTTGAGGATTCCTGAAAGCTCTTGCGACGATTAAGTGCCTCCCTGGCCAAATCCTCCTCGCCCTTCTGCATCGCCAGCTCGGCGCGTTCGTACCAGGTTTTGACTTGGCCCTCAGCCTGAGCTGCCTGGTTGCGAAGTCGCTTCTGGCTGGCGATAGCCATAGCAACGGCCTGTCGCAACTTGACCAGATCGGCCTGCATATCAGCAACCGACTGATCAAGGATCTTGACGGGATCCTCGGCCTTACTGACAAGATCGTTGAGGTTGGCACGCAATAGCCGGCTAAGCCGGTCAAAGAAGCCCATGGAGGCATTGGAAAGACCTAATGGAGGCTAGCGAGCTTGGCTGGAGACTCCAATTAAGCTTTTGAGATGGCCATAGCTCCCGATCAGCAACGCAAAAGATTTGGTCGAGGAGAAGTGCTTCAACAAGCTCCTCCGGCTCCTGCCACGTCCCTCTCCAGCTGCCTTGACAGGCTAAAACGCGACTGGCGACAAAAAGGATCTATAGCTGGTCTCTGGCAAGAATGGCCCCGCTTAGCAGGTCCTCAACTTGCTCCCCATTGCCAACCACTGAGCTTCCGGCAAGGAATTCTTGTTATTGGCGCCAGCCATCCTCAGTGGAGACAGGCCCTCCTCTACAACCGCCCCCAACTCTTGGCGGCCCTGCGCGCAGCGGGTCATGAGGTCAAGGATCTACGTATTCAGCAACATCACCCCAAGGACACCCCAAAGCCAGAAAGTGAAGCAAGCATCTGGGCGCGCCATCCAAGCAGAATTGATGTACATGGAATGGCCTCCTGCGATAGCTGCGGCAGCCCTGCACCAGCAGGAGAGATGGCCCTCTGGGGGAAATGTGGTTTCTGTAGGAGTAAACAGCTTGCAGGACCAGCCCAGCCACAGATAAACGTTTGAATTCATCACGCTGCAAGGTGAGCTCACCCTTGAACTAAACAAGGTGGAAAACAAGAAAAAGCACAGAGAAAATTAGGTTCTTCAATAGCAAAAGCCAGTCGATCAGTAACGCTCAGGTCTTGGTTGACGCCAATCGGTCTGGAAGTCTTTGGCCTTTAGCTGATTTGCTCGCATCTCCAGATTGAGACGATCCAACCGCCAAACCTTATAAATCCCAAACTCGCCAAGCAGCTCAGGCTTAAGACCCTGCCAATGCCTCCGCTGTGTTGTGCCCTGATCAATTACCACTAGAGCTGTTGGAGATCCTGTTGGCCCCTCAATAGGCCGGCCTGACCATCCCTGACGTTCTTCTTCTTGCAAACGATCAGCCAGGTTCACTAGTGCCCCCTCAGAGCGCCCCTCATAAACCACTACCTGATCGGTATAAAAATGAAGAGAAGGTTTCATTGCTCCGACCATCACCAATGGTTCAAGAGGCTTCTGAGAAGCGAGCAGCAGCTCGGCAGCTCGCCTTACAGGCAACTGGCGAACCTTGTCACCCAAAGCCCACATCGGCAAGAAAGCAAACAACTGGAAAACAACTAACGGCCCCTGAAGGGCAAGCAAGCGCCCTGGCCGCGGCCTCCACGCCAACCAAACCCCAAGCAAAACCAAGACACTAAAAAAAACCGCTGCTCTAAGCACAAGCTCACTAGCAAGCAAATCTGTCGCGAGTGTGGGCATTTCCGGGTCATTAATCCATTCAACCCAGAGCGGTGAAGCCCACAGCCCTGCAGCCAATAACCCAGCCAAAACAACTGACCCGCCCCATGCCCAAGCAAGGCCCGGCCGCTGTTGAGGAGAGGCACTTGCTGCCAAGCCAATTAACAGTGCAGCTGCTGGTGTAGCAGGCAACCAGTAACTAGGCAATTTGGTGGCCGCACAAGTAAATAACAGCAATACAGCTAAAAGCCAGCAGCCCGCAAAGCTCTGCAGAGACTCCTCAGGCTCTGACTTACAAAGCGCACCACCTCTGCTGACTGGAACAAAGGCCTGCAACAGGCCAAGGAACAACAAGGGAGTGAATGGCAGAGAAGCAACCACCAATACAGGCCCGAAAAACCACCAAGGCTGCAGGTGACTATTGACTACCGATGTGAAGCGTTGAAGATTGTGATATCCAAAAAAGCTGTCCCAATAGGGTTGTCCCTCGACAAGCAATTCCGCCAAATACCAAGGCAGGCTAATCAGGGCAGTTAGCAGCAAACCGGGCAGTGGACGCAGCCGTCGCCAAAGGATGGCCAGATTCCACTGCAGTAGTGCAAATAGAACAAGCACCATCCCAGTCAGCACGACAGCCGCTGGCCCCTTGGTCAGCACTGCTAAACCCAAAACAATCCAGGCGATCCACCATGGCTGGGTACTCGGACTAGCGAAACGACGCCACTGGAGAAGCAAGCTCACACCCAAGGTGCTGCAAAACAATGCATCGCTAACTGCAACCCGACTCCAGAGCATTACCAAAGGCGAAAGCGCAAAGGCGAGTGCGACCGCAACACCCGTGCGGCGCGGGTAAGCATCACCTTTCTGGGGCCCCCACATCACAGTCTCACCAAGGGCCAGCATCATCAAAAGAGATGCAAGCGCAGAAGGAAGGCGTGCCGCCCATGTGCCTAGGGGGTCCCAAACCTGCTGAGCGGGCAAGGCATAAACCAAACCCATCAGCCAATAAACCAGCGGAGGCTTGTCGTAGCGAGGCAGGCCATTAACCCTGGGCGTGAGCCAATCTCCTGTGGAACTCATCGCACGACCTGCCGCAGCAAAAAGCGGCGGGGTTTCATCAACCAAGCCAGAAGCGCCCAACTGCCAAAGGCAGATAGCCACACCCAACGCCAAGATCAGAAGGAGGCCTCGACGCCGTTGTAAAGGGGACACCTCCACCGTTGCAGCAAACGTCAGCACCATTGAGAGATGGTGGCATCTCTAGCCCTATTCCTGCGCAGTACAAATGCCTTGTGAAGTGCCAGATGGCTGGCCCAACAAAGGATTAGCTCTCTAGCTAAGCGCAAGGAATGGAAATTCATCCGCCGCTTTCCCCTGATAACAGATCCTAATCAGCTTCAGCCGGTTCCCATAGGCGACGCCGCAGACTCACAACAAGCACCGAAAGCAACACCAATCCAACCCCAAGCCATTGCAAAGGCTGAAGCCTTTCTCCCAGCCAAAAACCACCAGAAGCAAGCGCAAAAACCGGGGTAAGGAAAGCCAAGGAACTGAAACTTGTGAGCTCTTCTCGATTGGCGAACCAGAAGAACAAGCCATAGGCCAACGCACTGCCGAACAAGCTTGCATAGGCCATCAATCCCCAATCAAAGCTGGTCCAATCAGGCCATAAGGGCCATCTGCGATCAAGACCATGCCAGACCATCAAAGGCAGACTGCCCACCACAAGGTGCCAACCAGTCACCGCAACAGGATCACTGCTGCGGCAGGCATACCGACACAACACAGTGCCCAGAGCCATAGCAACAGCTGCAGCGAGCATCCACCCTTCACCTGGATCCCACAAACTGGCTACAGACCCCTGTTCGCCAAGCAACCACCAATGGCGTAATAAGTCCGGCGGAGCACCAAGGCAAATAATCCCAACCAATCCAAGCATCAAACCCAGCCAACCAACCGGGTTAATTGACTCTCCAAAGAGACTGCGAGCAAGAAGAGCTACCAACAATGGCTGGGAATCAATCAGTACAGAACCCATACCTGCTCCGGTATAAGCCAAGCCCTTGACTAAGCAAAGCTGAAAAAGGCTTGCATCGACAACCGTAAATACCAAAAACCAAACCCTGTCGGTTGAGGCGATACCCCAGTGCCGCCCCAGAAACGGCAAGGCCAGCAGGATTGCAACTCCTGCTGGGAAAAGGCGCAAACAAGCAACTACAAGAGGGCCGCCAGTAATCACCAAAGGCGCCATCGCAGCCATGGCCGTACCCCAAAGGGCAAAGGGCAGAACCATCAACAGCCAATGCCGT
>CAJWUF010000079.1 GCA_913047395.1 uncultured cyanobacterium | reverse complement strand
GAAAAAGTTCAATAAAGCCCCCGCCGCACTTCGAAGCAGATCCTTATCCCCAACCAGTAGTGCCCTACTCAGAGAGATCATCTCCTTCAAAAGAAGATGATGGCTCATGGGGTGATCCTATTAAAGAAGACTGGTAAAAGTCGTTTATGACTTCGTAGTACTCGTCTTCTCACCTAATCAGTCTTTTGGCGAGATAGGCCTAAAGCTGCTTAAAGTCCATCGAGATGTGTTGATCTAGTGAGCGAAAACTCAGAGAGTCCAAAAGCAGGCAGCCAACTGCCCGGCGCTGGCAAAGAAGCTGCGCAAATTTCAGAGCCAGCCAAGCAAACTGCTGGCAAACCCGACGTTGAAAACCCTCAGACCGCAAAAGCGGCAAAACCAAAACTGGAAGACAAGCCGTTTGACGACTTTATCCGTAATCACTTGCTGCCAGACATTGAAAAAGCAATAACTGAAAAGGGCTTTAAACCATCAACACTCGAGCTGATTCAAGGAGATAGACCAGTAGTCGGCGGATCTTGCTGGATGATCTATGGCGCCATCAGGCCTGATCGTCAGTTTTGGCTTTGCTTTGCAAGTGACTCGATTGCCTCAAAAAAGACAATCTCCCTTGCTGATTCAGGAACAGAACCTAGCCTCCTTGAACCATTCCTGATCGATGAAAAAAAGATGACACTGCAATTGTTGAGATCTCGTCTAATGCAGCGCCTCAATGGACAGCAGTGGTTTGGAGCAAGCTAGAAACTCTGATCTTTTCGTTTCGCCTGGATCAGCGCTGTCCATGACCATATCTACGCCGATTTTCACCATAATCAGCTCAAGCTGCACGAGGAGTGGTTGGTCTCTACCCACACCACAGATCAAGGCATGGCACTCAAGGAAGAATCCTTTGATAGCAACTGGCAACCCAAACTGGAATCACTTCTCTGGCGCGGTCGAACTGCCGGGGCTGACCTTATTGAGATCTTCCTTGAGAATACCGATCATCTAGGCGTGCTTGCAGAACAAGACACCATCACCAGTGTCAATCCTTCCTTCAGCAGGGGGGCCGGGATAAGGGTCTTCCTAGGAGAGCGAGATGGATTCGTTAGCACCAATGATCTCTCTGAATCAGGTTTGAATTTGGCATTGGAACAAGCTCTAAGCATGCTTGGACTGCAGCCAAACGAAGCTGACTACTCTTCATTTGATGGACTGCCAAAGCTCCGAGATTTTGCTATTGCAAAGATCCAATGGCTCAATAGCTGCCCTCAACTAAAACAAGCAAGCGAACGTCTTTTATACGGCACCAACTTGCTGGATAACTATGGAACCCACCTGCAAGTACGCCGAGGTAGTTATGCACGCGACTGGCAGGAGGTTCTTGTTGCCGCAAGTGATGGCACCTATGCACGTGATATCCGCTTAAATCAATCAATGGGACTTAATGTCCTAGCCACAGATGGCCAACACCGTTCCAGCATTGGCCGCCGTTATGGCACATCGGGTCGACCTGAGGAGCTTCTTGAGTGGGATGCGGAGACATGCGCTCGCGAAGTGTGCGAAAGCGCTGGAACAATGCTTTATGCCGATTACGTAGAAGCTGGGCAAATGCCGGTGGTACTTGCTAACCGTTTCGGTGGTGTGATTTTTCACGAAGCATGCGGACACTTGCTTGAGACCACTCAGATTGAAAGAGGGACGACCCCATTTAGCGAAAAATTGAATCAACCAATTGCCCATGAAGCAGTAACGGCAATAGATGAGGGTCTTACAGATGGAGCTTTCGGCTCCTTCTGCATGGATGATGAGGGAATGGAGGCACAGCGAACAGTATTGATCGAAAACGGCGTTCTGAAACGCTTTATTAGTGATCGAGCTGGCGAACTCCGCACTGGACATAAACGAACTGGCAGCGGCCGCCGACAGGCGCACACATTCGCGGCAGCCAGTCGCATGCGAAACACCTACATAGCCGCTGGGCCACACACCCCTGACGGTCTTATTTCCTCTATCGAGCGTGGGCTGTACTGCAAATCAATGGGTGGAGGCAGCGTTGGACCAACTGGACAATTCAATTTTGCTGTTGAGGAGGGTTATCTAATCGAACAAGGAGCACTCAGCAAACCTTTAAAAGGAGCCACTCTGATTGGCGAAGCAAAAGAGGTGATGCCACGCATCTCAATGTGCGCAAATGACCTAGAGCTTGCCGCTGGATTTTGCGGATCAGTAAGCGGCAACATCTTTGTCACTGTGGGGCAACCACACATCAAAGTCGATTCAATCACCGTTGGAGGCCGCTGAATATGTCCACTAAACCAGGAAAAATCATTGAACTCGATAGCAAAGCACTACGAGACAAGCTCAGCAATCTTGCCAAGCGCGAAGGTATCCATCAGTGGGATCTAGGTGCAGCTTGCAGCAAAGACAGTTCTGTTCAAGTTGATCGCGGCGAAGCCAAACAATTAAAAGGAGCTCAGCGAAGCTCGATCACTGTTCGGGTATGGAACAACAAAGGACTAGTTGGCATAACAAGTACTTCAGATCTTTCTGATATAGGCCTAGAAAAAGCACTTATTGGCGCACATCAGGCAAGTGATTTTGGCAACGCCAATGATATTCCTGCTTTCTCGCCGCTTGCAAAGGCACCATTGCCAAACTTAGACAGACCGCTAAGGCCAGCGCAAGGGATCTCAAGACTCCTAGAGCTGCTAAAACAAGCAGAAGCTGAATTACTTAGTCGACATCCAGCCATCCAAACTGTTCCTTATAACGCTCTAGGAGAAACAAACTCAGAACGTATTTATCTCAATAGTGATGGTGCTCTTCGGCAAATGAAGCGTACCGATGCCTGCATCTACCTATATGCTCGTGCAGAAGAAGATGGGCGAAAACCACGCAGCGCTGGTGCGGTTCGCCTTGCTGTAGGAAGTCAAGATTTAGATATTAAAGGATGCATCGATGAGGCTGCAGAGCTAACTATCAGTCATCTCAATTATGGTCCAATCGACACTGGGCGCTACCTAGTTTGCTTTACACCAGAGGCATTTCTAGATCTGATTGGTGCTTTCAGCAGCATATTCAATGCTCGTTCAATTCTCGATGGTGTAAGCCTCAGCCAGCGAGATTCGCTCGGAAGCAGCATCGCAGTGCCATTCTTTTCCTTGTATGACAATGGACTGCACCCAGCAAATGTAGGTGCCTCTACCTTCGATGGAGAAGGCACACCAACTCAAAAACTTTGCCTAATCAATCAGGGCAGACTCGAGAATTTCCTCCATTCAGAAGCAACTGCGAGGGCGTTTGGTGTTGCCCCAACAGGCCATGCAGGACTTGGTGCAAAGGTCTCTGTAGGGCCAGATTGGTTTGAAGTGAGCAGCACTGAAACTCACAACAGCACAATTAATAAATTAGACCACAACAGCAGCCAAGAAACATTTGTTCTAATTGATGGGCTTAATGCTCTACATGCTGGTGTAAAAGCAAGTCAAGGTTCTTTTTCCCTGCCATTTAGTGGTTGGCTATTAAAGAAAGGAGAAAAGATTTCTATCGAGGCAGCAACAGTAGCTGGCGATATCCGCACACTGCTCAACAACATTGAACATATGGAATCCGAGCAAGTAATTACCCACAATGGCTTATGCCCACATGTGTGGATAAACGGATTATCCATCAGCGGAGAGGCGTGAAAGTTCTCTTCTGGGGAACACCTGCATATGCGGTGTCAACTCTTAATGCACTAATTAATGCAGGTCAAGATCTAGTTGGAGTAGTTACACAGCCAGACAGAAGGAGAGCCCGAGGTAAGCAACTAATTCCTTCCCCTGTAAAACAACGCGCACTTGAACTTGGCCTACCTGTATTCACGCCAGTAAATTTGCGTAAAGAACACGAGATGCAGAGTTGCCTGAGCGAACTGCAAGCTGACATCTCTGTGGTTGTGGCATTTGGCCAAATTTTGCCAAGGGAAGTCCTTTCTCAACCACCTTTCGGCTGCTGGAACGGACATGGCTCTTTACTTCCTCGCTGGCGAGGTGCAGGACCAATCCAATGGAGTCTTTTAAGCGGAGACGCTAATACTGGTGTAGGGATAATGGCCATGGAACAAGGCCTCGACACTGGTCCTGTATTACTCCAGGAGAGCATTAGCATCGGTCTGCTAGAAAATGCTGATCAGTTAGCAAATCGATTAAGCGCACTCACAGCACGTTTAATGATTGAAGCCTTACCACGTATTGCGACAGCTGGTTCTGATCAAGAATCAATACGCATGAATCGCTTGAAAGTCATCAAGCAAGAACAACTTCCAGGCGAGCCTACATATGCACGCATGTTGTCAAAAGATGATTACATTCTCGACTGGAATCTAGGTGTATTAGATATACATCGAAAGGTTATGGGGCTTTACCCAAACGCATTAACAAAGTGCGGAGGTAAAAGATTAAAGGTGCAAACAACTGAACCCCTTATTGAACAGCTTAGACCTCACCTATCAAAAGATACACAAGAACTTTTAGGACGCTGGGAATCAGGCAAATACCAACCTGGCAAGGTTATTGCTGTTGAGTCCAAATTGGGGATTGTAGTAAGTACAAATGACTGGCCAATACTAATTCGAGAAGCCCAGCTTGAGGGTAAAAATACTGCAAGAGGATGTGCGTTAGCGCAACAACTTAATACATGCTTAGGTTCTTATTTGGGCGATCAAATCACTTAACTACATCCTCTCACAGATAAGAAAGTGTTCAAATATTTCACATATGGCCCTATAAATATGAAGAAGACTGATTGATTTATTCGAACTAGTTAAATAAATAGAAGCTAAAACTGGTCCTCAACAGTCATGCTACGCGAAGAGAAGCCCCAGGTAAAAAATACTGAGACCGTAATCAGTGTAAACCAGTTTGGGACATCCAAAAATGGCATGACAATAGCTAATAGCAATTTAATTCCAACGAATGCCACGGCCAAGTAACCGGCAGTCTCCAAGCGTGGATAAACCTTCAACCACCTTATGAAAAGCTCGCTAGAGAAACGAAGAGCAATTACGCCTATAGTTGCACCAGTAATTACTAGTATCAATTGATCGCTTACCGCTATAGCAGCACTTACACTATCTACTGAAAAAGCGAGATCTGTAAGTGCTAGCAAAAATACTGTGCGATAAAAAGGGATTGAAGCACTTTCTCTATTATTGTCAATATTCTCTTCTAAGGGTAGCTCTAGGCTCTGTTCATATAAATGGTTGATGAATAAATAAAGTAGAAATATCCCAGCCACTAGTTGCATAAGCCAGAAATCGAGCAACAACTTGGCGAATAGAATCAATAAGATACGTAGAACAAAAGCAAGAGTGATACCGAGGTTTAGAGCCTTTGACTGAAGATCAATTCGTTTCTGGGCCTTAGAGATCGCAGCAAGGGCTATAGCGTTATCTGCTGACAACACGAGTTCAAGAACGATAATTACCGGCAGTAGCTGAAGCAATTCAATCCAGTGGTCAACATCACCAAGTCCTGGGATAAGGGAAGAAAGCGCAAAGGAATCCATGTCGACAGCAATACTCAAGCTCTTATGGCAACTGGGCTGACTCATTCGATGAGCCACAGTTGCTCAATAGAGCTTAGAAAGGTTGTCAGCAGGAGTGAGTGATGAGGATCCAGGCAAAGTTATGCCATATAGACGCTGAGCGCTGCGTAGTACAGGTTTCGGCTTGGCATGCAGACAATCCTTTAGGGAGTGCCCTTGGAGAGGGCAAGACAGCGGAATCAGCCGAAGATCGCGCGTTAGAGAGACTTCTCCAACGCCTAGGCAATAGCAAAGCAAGCGCATATGCCCCCGTCAAAGACGAAAGCAAACAAATGCAAAGCACTAAATCAGCAAAGCAGCCCCTTCTTGAGAAAGGCCAAGCAATCCAAGAGAAGCGCACGCAAGTAGAAGAGTTAATACCAATGCCCTCAAGCGATGGGCAAGATGAAAGCCCAAAGGAGCCAGATGACTGGAGTGAGGAACTAGCAGCGATCGATCTCGAACTACAGAGGATCGGCTGGAATAGAGATCAAGAGCAAAAATACCTAGAGAGGGCTTTTGGGCACTCAAGCCGGCTCCGGATAACTAAGTACGGCGATCTAATAGCCTTCCTCAAGCGCCTAAAGCAGATTCAACCTGGAGAAAGGGCTGACCAAGCAGCAGGCCCAGTACGGCGAAGTGACCTTCTCATCCAAAGTGATCAAGTGCTAAATAAACTCAATTGGACACCAGAACAAGGACGTTCATTTTTGAAAGAACAACT
>CAJWUF010000078.1 GCA_913047395.1 uncultured cyanobacterium | reverse complement strand
AGCTCACGATTTGATCCCAGCACCATGTCCGGTTCCTCGCCGGTCTCTGCCCCATCACGTGAGGCAGGCGCCATCACAGCCGTACGACTGATCAACACCTCGCCAGGCAACACCGGCAACTGATCAGCCATATCACCATGGATCGCACGTCGAGCAAGGGGGACCAAGCGCTCCAGAGTGCGATTTGTGTAGCAAAGAATCCTTGCCGCATCAGGACTATCTTTAGCCGCCGCCGACCGCAAAGCAGCCTGAGCCCGCTTCAGCCAACTGTTCTGATCAAGACATCCCACCCGGCCTCGCTCATCCTCTATCAAGGGAAGGCACGGTGGAGTTTTACAGGGCAAACTCCCATCGCGAAGACACCTGGCCAGTTGCAACACAGGGCCCTGATGACGAACTACCTGCTGCAATGTGGCCGAACAAGCTCTTTGCATCGAGAAGACTGGGCTTTGAGCCTCGCTAATAGGAGGCAACTGGGCAGGATCGCCTACAAAAACAAGACGTGTTCGAAAAGGGTGGGCGCACTGAAGAGCAATGCCCAGCAAGGTGCTATCGATCATCGAGGCCTCATCGATCAGAACAAGGCCTAGTTGCTCAAGAGACTGGGCCGTTTGCTCCGTTGCCTCGCACACCTCAAGATCACCCTGCCGCTTCAATTTCAAACGAAGCAAGCGATGAATCGTGGAGGGATACCAAGTGGGACTTAGTCCTTCAAGGTCTAGAGCCTGACGAAGTACTCCAACAGCCTTATGAGTTGGAGCAACAACTGTCCAACACATGCCAGCGGCTTCAACCTGGCGCAGCAATCGCATCGAGAGGAACGTCTTGCCGCTGCCAGCGAAACCACTCAATACAAAGGGATTGCCATGATTGGCATCATCCAACCAAGAACTGAATGTTTCGGCAGCCTGCTGCTGATCTGTGGTGAGCTCTGCAGAAGCAGGCTCAAAAGAAGACTGACTCACCCCAACGTCATACCCAACAGCTGACTGAGATGCAGCGGGGAACCAACAAAAACCAATCCCGGCAAAGCCACAGCAGGGCCGACCAGGCTGCCAACCAACACCTCTAAGCGGGTGTGACCAAGGCTTTCTTTAAGCTGCTTATCCGGTGGCGTGGGCCAAGTTTCCACAGGCAAAAGGTTTACCCGTGTTGCTGTGAATCCTGCAGCGCGCCTAATACCGCTGGCGTCATACATGACCACAAAAGCCACAGTGGCAGCAAGTGCAAATGCTGGGTGATCAAAACCCATCTCCCATCCCACACCTGCTGCAGTACCAGTTACCAGGGCCGAATGACTCGAGGGCATGCCACCGGTTTCAAGCAGAACTGCAGGTCGCCAGCGACGATAAAGGATTAATTCCACAATCAGCTTAGAGAGCTGAGCTAGACCACAGGCGGCCAAACCCCAGGCCAGCACAGCATTGTCCAAAAGCCCCAACCAAGCAGAAGAAGAGGAAGAATCACTGAAAGTCATCGATCGCGACTGGTGATGTAATCGGCTAATGCCAACAACGGTGCAGCAGAGGCTGACCATGGCTCTAGGGCTGCCTTGGCTTCACTCACAAGTAATTCTGCTCGCCGGCGAGATTCCTCTAGGCCCAATAATTTGGGATAAGTGGTCTTATCAGCGATCAAATCCTTGCCAGCAGTCTTGCCAAGGACATCACTGCTTGCAGTTACATCAAGGATGTCGTCAATAATCTGAAAAGCCAAGCCAATACCTCGGGCGTAGATACGCAGAGCCGCGATCAAATCCTCTTTAGCGCCGCCAATTAAAGCTCCGCAGATCACACAGGCACTTAGCAGGGCCCCGGTTTTGTGGAGGTGAATGAACTCCAGGGTATCCAGATCTACCTGCTTGCCTTCACACTCAAGATCGACAACCTGTCCACCCACCAAGCCTGGGGCACCAGCAACAACTGAAAGCTCTCCAACGACCTTCAACAGCCGCTCAGGTGCTACACCCGGACTGCGCAGAGCAACCATCTCAAAAGAACGGGTGAGTAGGGCATCTCCAGCGAGAATGGCAACCGCATCTCCGTAGACCTTGTGGTTAGTGGGACGACCACGGCGCAAGTCGTCGTTATCCATGGCTGGCAAGTCGTCATGGATCAACGACATGGTGTGAATCATCTCAAGAGCCACTGCCGTCGATAGAGCCTGCTCAGAATCACCTCCAGCCAGTTCACAAGCTGCTAAGCAAAGGATGGGTCGTAATCGCTTGCCTCCAGCGAGAAGGGAATAACGCATGGCCTCCCTTAATTGCTCTGGTCGCTCAGGACCAAGCGACTCATCTAGGGCCGCTTCAACGCGTGCTTTGGACTCAACCAAATAAGAGGAAAAGTCGAAGGAGGTGCTGACCGCCGCCGCCATGAACATTGTCTTGTTAACGGCATTCTCTCAGGCCAACCAGACTCAGGGGAGTAAATCTCTAAGGCTCAAAGGCAAACCGCAATGCTGCTGCCATCTCGCCACGGTATTCACCAAGAGCATGGCCACGGTCATCGGCCCTACACCACCAGGGACTGGGGTTAGTGCACTAGCTAAAGGCTCAACTTCTTCTGCACGTAAATCTCCACAAAGCCTGCTCTTGGCATCCGGGCCTTGTGCAGGGTCTGGAGGAAGGCGATGAATACCAACATCCACAACAATGGATCCAGGCTTGACATACTCAGCGCCAATCATCCGCGCTCGCCCAGCTGCTACCACCAACACATCTGCCTGCTGAGTTAGTGAGGCCAAATCATTTGTACGCGAATGAGCCACGCTCACGGTGGCGTTGGCGGCCTGAAGCATTAACGCCATGGGCTGTCCCACCAAAATGCTGCGCCCAATCACCACTGCTCGTTTCCCCTGCAAAGGGATCTGGTGACGTGCCAATAAGGCCATCACACCCGCAGGGGTACAACTACGCGGTCCTGGCTCACCTTTAAGCAATCGACCAAGATTGAGGGTATGCAGACCATCGGCATCCTTCTCTGGATCAATGGCTGCAAGCAAAGGGCCTTCGTCCAGCCCAGAAGGCAAAGGCAGTTGCAGAAGAATGCCGTCCACCCTCTCATCGATATTCAAAGCCTGGATCTTGTCCAACACCTCTGAAGCTGTAACAGTTGCCGGCAGATGTGTGCGATAGCTAGCTACACCAATGCGCCCACAAGCTTTCTCCTTATTAGCGACGTAAACCCCACTCGCGAGGTCGTCGCCAACACGAAGCACAGCCAATCCTGGCTGCCGGCCGGCTTGCGCCAAGCCAGCAGCAATTTCAGCCTGGAGACGCTGCTCAACTTCTGCTGCTAGCTGTTTGCCGTCAAGCTTCAGGGCCATTCAGCCATCCGATACTTTCCCAAGCATGCACGCAGAAGAGAGCTAGCGTTTAGGACAAGTGCCAGCTTCTGTGGTCCGCTTTCCAATCTTAAACAGGCTCTGGCAGAGCTGGTTGCGCAGCGAATCACCGCGGCGCCCAGTACTTCGCTGGTCAATGCCCCACAAGATTGGGCTCCTACTGGCTTGCATTGCTGTAGCTGTTATCTCCAGCTGGCCCTGGCTTGTACAACCGAATTTGCGGCCAGGTACTCCAGCTCCCTTTGAAGCAATTGCCCCTAAAGATGCTTCCGTAGAGAACAGTGAAGCCCTCGAACAAAAGCGCTCAAACCTAGTTCAGAGCACTTTTGTACAGGTGATTGATCAACAAGAAACAACTCGCCTCAAAGAGCGGCTAGAGCGTCATCTCAGTGAACTAGAACGTGTCGCAAACAGCAATGATGTTGCTCGAATAGGGCCTGTAAACCTCAGCCCCGAAGAACAAATCTGGCTTACAAAACTCACCGAGCAAGAACGAAAGAACTGGGACAAGGCAATCCGCCTTGCTTCTGAGCGCATGCTCTCTCAAGGACTGGTGAACAGCCTGGCCTTTGAACAGCTACAACAGGCAGCCTCACTTCAATTAGCCGATCTAGGCAAGTGGGACAGCCCTGCAAGAAGCCTTGGCAGCAAGTTAATCACCAATACCTTTCAAAGCAGCACCAATCTGCGCACAGATCCAGCCCGCAGCCAACGCCTAATCGAGGAGCTAATTACCAAACAAGGCATCCCAACCATTGAAGTCCACCAGGGGGATGTGATCACCCGCAAAGGAGAGCCGATCACACCTCAGGAGTATGACGTGCTCGATCACTTCGGCCTTGTGAGTCGCCAGCCCAAGCTGGGACCTTGGCTGAGCCATTTCAGCGAAGCGCTAGCCGGTTGTGGAGTAATGCTGCTGATCATGCGGCGAGAACGCCCCTGCCTGGAAGCACGCCACGGCCTACTAGCAGTGGGACTGCTACTGATCACTCAGGTCAGCAAACTCTGGTTTGTTCCTGCTGTTAGCCCCCTAGCCGTAATCGTTCCGCCGACACTCCTGCTCGCCCAAGGTCTTGGCACAACCTGTGGCCTGGCTTGGATGGCCGTAGAAAGCCTGCTATGGCCTATGCCAGTCAACGGCCTTGGTGAAGGCCGAATGATCATTGCCTGTGCAATCGCAGCAGTGGCAGCCCTATATGCCGGCCGCCTACGCAGCAGAGCACAGCTACTGCAAATGGCCTTCTTTTTGCCACTGGGAGCCCTGCTAGCCGAATGGCTGCTACTTCATAGCCAGATCACTGCGGGAGGCAGCGCCTGGGGACGCCTTACACCCAACTCCGGCGAATTGCTCTCAGAAGCACTGCTAATGGGGATCTTGCTGATGCTAGCGATCCTACTGATCCCAATTTTGGAGACCTCTTTTGGCCTGCTCACCAGAGCCCGCTTGATGGAACTGGCCGATCAGGAGCGTCCCCTTCTGCGCCGCCTCTCTTCAGAAGCACCAGGTACTTTCGAACACACATTAATGATCTGCAGCCTGGCAGAGGAAGGGGCCAGAGCAATCAGTGCCGATGTGGACTTAATTCGCACTGGCGCCTTGTACCACGATGTCGGCAAACTCCACGCACCACAATGGTTTATCGAGAATCAGATCGAAGGAGACCAAAATCCTCACGATGAATTGAATGATCCCCTCAGAAGCGCAGAAGTACTTCAAGCACATGTAGATGAGGGATTAAAACTGGCCCGTCGCTATCGCCTACCCCGACGCGTAGCGGACTTCATCCCTGAACATCAAGGCACCTTGAAGATGGAATATTTCCTTCACCGTGCAAGAGAGCTGGACCCTTCCGTTTCAGAACGCGACTTCCGCTACAGAGGACCGGTTCCCCGTTCTCGCGAGACCGCAATCTTGATGCTTGCCGACGGCTGTGAGGCATGCCTTCGCTCTCTACCACCAAATACCTCTGATGCAGAAGCACATGCCACCGTGCAGAGGATTGTTGAGGAACGGCAACGTGATAGCCAACTAAGTAAAAGCAGCCTTAGTCGAGCCGAAATTGAACTTGTGGTGCGTGCTTTTGTACGAGTCTGGCGACGAATGCGCCATCGACGCATTCCCTACCCAACAACTACTAGAGGGAACTTCCAACTCTAAAAGGCAGCGCCAAGACCTTTACTGAGCTGGTGATTTATTTTGGCAAGCATTGACTAGGGAGCGCTGAAAAAACAAGAGCTTTAAGGCCTAACAAGCGGCCTCAATCAATTGCAGCCCTACTCCGAGCACGCATGATCGCAATAAGCAGTGGAACACCAATAACAAAGTGGACAGCAGTAATCAAATACTGATCGATTGCATGTTGACTCATTTGACAAAGAGGCTCTATTGACTTCATGAGGCTGAATGGAAAAAATCTATTTCGCGGCCAAGTCGTGACCAATGAAAAAATCATGTAGCTATCGATACTCAGCCTTGTAACCTGCGCGCCAAAGGATTTGGCTAACTCCCAACATTCAAACTAAAAGCTAAAGCTAAAGACACAGCAAAGTGAATATCAGCCATAGCCGATTCTCTGATCAGAGTCGTCCTCCATGACGATGCACAGGACGACACCAATAAAGCAACGCCAACAGATTCAAAACGAAAATTGCGAGGCTAAAGCCACCCAAAGCATGAGGATCCGGCGTCGAAGATGCGGTGGCAAACACCAGGCGAACAATGCCGTAGGGCAAAGACCCTGCTAGAGCCATTGACAAAGCAACTATGGCCACGATGACACCCCAACGCCTCTCAGCCAAAAGGCCTGCAGACGCCACGATGCCAACGATGGCAGCCGGCCAGGCAAGACTAAAAGCAAGGCTGATATTGGCTGTTTGTAGAGCCTGATCAGTAAATGCCACCCATCCAATAATCGGCAGGGCAGCCACGTTGGCAAGCAAACCAA
>CAJWUF010000077.1 GCA_913047395.1 uncultured cyanobacterium | reverse complement strand
ACCCTCTACACCCTGCCAGTGCTTTTGCTTTCTGTGGTCTTGGCTTTTCTATTGGGACGGGGTATTCCTAATGCGGCCGCAGCACTTTGTGTTGTCTATGTGCCCCAGTACTTCAGGGTGGTACGTAACCAAACAGCCCAGGTAAAAGCGGAACTATTTGTTGAGGCCGCGCGTTCTCTTGGTGCTGGTCCTATTTGGGTATTGCGTAAGTATCTGCTTCGTAATGTGATTACTTCGGTGCCAGTACTACTTACAATGAATGCCGCTGATGCGGTCTTGGTGCTTGGCGGTTTGGGCTTTCTTGGCCTGGGATTGCCTGAAACTGTGCCTGAATGGGGTAGTGATTTAAATATGGCTCTAGCAGCTGTACCAACCGGGATCTGGTGGACTGCCCTCTATCCAGGCCTGGCCATGTTTGTTTTAGTGCTAGGTCTTTCCTTACTTGGTGAGGGGCTGGAAGCTTGGGTCAGTGTTCGCGATCAGGCGACTAGTTGATGCTTGATTGCACCATTGCAGCTCTAAAAGAGTCACAATGTCAGAAGTATCTGTTTAAATCATGCCCTGGTGGACCACGTTGGTCTTACTGGCGTTGATGACCTACCTGTGGTTTTCTGGGCGCCGTAATCCCGATGATGTAATCGGTCTGTTGGAGCAGATGTTGGCGATCGGCTTGGCCTTGGTTGTGCTGTTTGTGGGCCAAAATTTGCTACTTGAAAGCATTGTCTTGTTGGTTGGCTTGCGTCTTCCGGCGGCCCGTCAGAATTATCCTGTGATTAATCGCTCGCAGGCGAGTAAAGATGTATTGATGCCATTTTGAGCTTGCAGACGGTTGCTTAGCAGCGCAGTCTTACGTTGCGAGGAAGCTCTCCCTGGATTTCACCTTGTTCATTAAGTGCCGGGTATTTTCTACCTTCTTTTTGGCACCATGCCGCAACTTCGGGATAGGACCATTCAAACAGTCGCTGTTGATAGTGCGCTGGCTCTAGGCCTTCGCCGGTCTGTGGTGCAATGCCAGCAACTTGACGCTGTCTTAGGGCCTCAAATAGCAAGGTTGCAGCCGCTACGGAAACATTTAAAGACTGCACCATGCCGCGCATCGGGATGAAGACCCCTTCATCCATCAATGATGCAGTTAATTCTCCAAGGCCCCATTTCTCAGCTCCCAGCACGAAGGCTGTTGGTCCGCAGAAGTCGCAGTCGCGGTAGTCGCGTGCGTTTTTATCTAGATGGGTTCCGTAAAGCCGAAAGCCACGTTTTTTAAGCTTCGTCACTGCCACCTCAATGCTGCTGTGATCATTGAGGGGGACCCACTTCTGGCTGCCTTGGGCTGTGCTGTTGAAGGTGCGCGGACGTCCTGAGTAGCTAACTGCATGGGCTTCTAAGACTCCAACCGCATCGCAGCTACGCAGAATGGCTGAGAGGTTATGGGGTTTTTCCACATGCTCAAGCAGCACTGTCAGATCTGCCATTCGGCAATCCAGAACAGCCTTGAGCCGTTCAAAACGTCTTGGCAGCAGGGGCATGGGACAAGAGAAGTCCTTTGACTTGAGGGTATGGGATGCCGTGTCCTTCATACCTTTTGGTCAGGTAGCAACCTATGGTCAGATCGCTGAGTTGATTGGTGCCTACGGATGCGCTCGTCAGGTGGGCTGGGCTCTACGGCGACTACCTCTGCCATCTGAGCTTCCATGGCATCGAGTGGTGAATGCAAAGGGGAAGATCTCGATGAGCTTGAGCCGCGAAGGATCTGATTGGATGCAGCGGGAGATGTTGATCGCTGAAGGTATTTCTGTTGATGAGGAGGGACTTTTGCCATTGCGTCAACATTCTTGGCGGCCGGAGTTAAGTGAAGTTCACTTTTTAGAACGTGCCCCACAAAGCGCTAGCTCTAGAAGGTTCCGATCTGTCCTGGACGCTCATTGACACCTTCTGCTTCTGTTGCTGCCGCTGATTTACCTACGCCGGGCTTGTTGCCGCGGCGGGTGGCATGGGAGGTGTTGCAGGCTGTGGCAGCAGGGGCTTATGCCGATGTAGCCCTAGAACGTGCTCTACGTAAGCATTCCATGAGCGCCGCCGATCGCGGCCTGGTCACGGAGCTGACTTATGGCGCTATTCGTCAACGGCAATGTCTCGATGGTTGGCTTGATCGTCTTGGCAAGGTGCCTGCAAGTAAACAGCCGCCATTGCTGCGTTGGTTGCTTCATTTGGGTCTTTATCAGATTCTGCGCATGGATCGGATCCCAGCAGCAGCAGCTGTAAATACCGCCGTTGAGCTTGTTAAGAGCAGCAAGCTTGCTCGATTGGCGCCTGTGGTGAATGGCATCTTGCGGGCGGCCTTGCGGGCCCGTGATGCTGGGGAGCTGCTTCCTTTGCCGCAGGATTCGGCAGCGCGTTTGGCCCAAGCGGAATCTCTACCGTTGTGGTTAATCGAGCAGCTGTTTGCTTGGCGTGGTGAGGAAGCAGCTCAGGCCTTTGCTCGCGCTAGCAATCAAGTGCCACCACTCGATTTACGTATTAATCGCCTTCGCGCTAGCCGTGAGAGCGTGCAGCAGGCGCTTGCCGCTATTGGAGTTGAGAGCAATCCAATAGAGAGCTGCCCCGATGGCTTATTTGTTGTTGGTAGTGCTGGTGATTTATGCCAGTGGCCTGGTTATAAGGAAGGTCACTGGTGTGTGCAGGATCGCACTGCCCAGTTAGTCGCACCCCTTTTGGATCCGCAGCCAGGGGATCGAATTCTCGATGCTTGCGCGGCGCCTGGAGGCAAGGCTTCTCATCTTGTTGAGTTGATTGGTGGTCGTGGAGATGTATGGGCAGTGGATCGTTCTGCTGGACGCCTGAAGCGCCTAGCAGCCAATGCTGATCGTTTAGGGGTTGATTGCCTTAATGCTCTTGCCGCTGATGCCACGGACTTATTGGCGCTCAAGCCTGACTGGCATGGAGCCTTCCAGCGAATTCTTGTCGATGCCCCATGTTCTGGTTTAGGTACTTTGGCTCGTCATGCGGATGCCCGTTGGCGAATCACCCCGTTGCAGGTTGAGGAGCTGGTGATATTGCAGGCCAAGCTGCTTGAAGGTCTTCTGCCTCTACTTAGCCCTGGAGGTCGGATGGTTTATGCCACCTGCACCATTCATCCGGCTGAGAATTGTGATCAAATCCAGGCCTTCCTTTGTCGCCATCCTGAGTTGAGCCTTTCTGATCAGCAACAGATATGGCCTGATCCTGAGCATGGCGGCGATGGTTTTTATACAGCTGTTTTGGATCTCAGCTGAGCCTCATCAGCGCATAGGTATCGGCTCGAAGTTCTCATTTAATGGCGGTCCTGGTGGCGGTGGAGGGATGTAGCGCGATGGTGTTTCCTGAGTTTGATCTTGGTTCTTTTTATCGTCTTCATTGTTGTTCTTGGGCTTGCTATTCGTTTTTTTCCGGGGCTTGAAGTTGCGATTTAGTATTGGTTTTGGCGGGAAGGGTTGAACCTCAAAATTGCCTTCAATTTTGCTCATGAATTGCTTCCAGGCCCATGCTGCATCACCGCTACCGCCGTATGTCGGCTTGTTGTTGTCGTAGCCGAACCATACGGCGGTTGTTAGTTGTGGTATCGAGCCGATGAACCAGAGGTCACGAGCACCTTCTGATGTGCCTGTTTTGCCAGCTACAGGCCTGCCTTTGAGAGATGCAGCAGCTCCTGTTCCACCGCTGACAACACGTTGCAGCATCCAGTTCATGGTGTCTGCTACATCGCTGTCGAGGGCTCGTCGGCCTTTGTCGCCTTCGATGCGACGGTTCCAGATCATCTCGCCGTTCGGACCTTTGATTTCCTCAAATGGTGTGGGCTTGATATAAATGCCCCGGTTGGCTACTGCGGCATAGGCAGCTGTCATGTCGAGCACAGTTTGTTCATAGGCCCCAATGGCGAGGGGATAGAACTTCCCTAATGGGCGTTTGGTGCCAATACCAAGGTTATTAGCCATGTTGATCACAGCATCAAAACCCACCTTGTCTAGTAGCTGTACTGCGACAGTATTTAGGGAGTATCTAAGGGCATCAGCGAGTGCAACTGATCCTAGATATTTACCGCCGAAGTTTTTTGGACAGTAACCATTCCAGCAGCGTGGAGCGTCCACAACCTTGTCTTCTGGCTTTATGCCGGCATTAATGGCTGCTGCATAGGGAAAAAGCTTGAAGGTAGAGCCAGGCGAACGTAGGGCCTGCGTGGCTCGATTGAATTGACTGGTATTGAAGTCTTTGCCTCCCACCATCACTCGCACTAGGCCGGTGTTCGGTTCTATGGACACTATTGAGCCCTCTGTATTGCCGGGCGCGTATTTGCGGACGACCTGCTGGGCTTCTTTCTGCCAGGCAAGATTGAGGCTGGTATGAATCTTCAGCCCTCCCACTTCAAGTTGTTCTGGAGTAAGCAGATTTGGTAGTTGCTGGGCTACCCAGCTGGTGAAAAATGGTGCAGTGCTGTTGAAGAACTTTGGGATTGCCGGTTTGAGATTCAGGGGGCTTTTGCGTGCTTTTTCGGCTTCTTTGGCGGTGATAAAACCAGCTTGTTGCATCCGCTCAAGGACAATTGAGCGGCGTTTACGTGCCAGGTCTGGATTGACCAGTGGTGAATACACTGAAGGAGCAGGAGGCATGCCAGCGATTAGCGCTGCTTCTGGAAGCGTTAATTGATCGGGTGATTTGGAGAAGTACACCCAGGCCGCATCGGCTACGCCATAAGCACCTGAACCTAGGTAGACGTAATTTAGATACTGTTCAAGGATCTGATCTTTACTTAGCTGACGCTCTAATTTGTAGGCCAGAGCAGCTTCCTTGAGTTTGCGTGGCAGGGTACGTTCTTGACTCAGAAAAACTGTGCGCGCAAGTTGTTGAGTAATTGTGCTGGCGCCTTCTCTTACCGAACCCTGGCGGAGGTTGGTTAGCAATGCCCTGCTGATACCCCATATATCCACGCCATTGTGGTTATAAAAGCGGCGATCTTCTGCTGCTACAAAGGCTTGCTCAACAAGGTGAGGCATCTTGTCTTGCTCAACTTTCTCGCGGGTAACGGGGCCAAGTTTCTGGATGACTTGCCCATCAGAGGAAAGCAGCGTGATGGTGCCTGGCCGGTTGAAGTTGGCAATCCGTCTGGCATCGGGCAGAACAGAATCCAAGGCTTGCGTTAAAGACCTTTCTGCTAAGGCCGTGACGCAGCCAAGAGCTACAGCAGTTCCTGCAATCAAAATCCAGTGACGGGTCTTGCGAGTCACATTCCCTGCGTTAGAGGGCTATGGCCCACGGCCAGGGCCGTTACCAGCATGCCAAGGATTAGAAACGGTTGAGCAGTGGTTTGATATCTCACATCAAAGGCCAAAGGATCGCGCAGTAACCAAATGTCCTGAAATGTGATCTGGGGAACAATTAGCAATACCAAAATCACTGAGGCGAAATGCTGGCCGATTGCGATTAGAACAGCAACCATCGCGAGTTGGAATATGTCGATCATTCCGGCACTGATCCAGCTGGCATTTTTGATACCAAAGGCAACGGGTAAGGATTGAAGGCCTAGAGCTCGATCCCCCTCCACACTCTTGAAGTCGTTGATTACTGCAATACCAAGACCTGCCAAGCTATAGGCAAGTGTCAGCATTGCTGTAGTCCAAGTTAGTTGTCCGAAAAGTGCTTGCCCTGCCCACCATGGCAGGGCGATGTAGCTGGCCCCGAGAGCGTAGTTACCAATCCAGCCGTTTTGTTTGAGTTTCAGTGGTGGCGCCGAGTAGATGAAGCTCACAAATGAGCCACCTAAGGCAAGTAGCAGTAGTACTGGAGTGGTGTGTTCTGCCCAACGGTCCAAGCCATAGGCAACCCCAAGTCCTCCTAAAAGCAGTATCCAAATCTGAAGTCTTACTTGTGCTAGTGGAATAGCTCCAGAGGGAATCGGCCGGTAGGGCTCGTTGATTGCGTCGATTTCGCGGTCGTAGTAGTCGTTAATGGTCTGGGTATATCCAGTTAGCAGCGGGCCACTCATAACCATGCAGGCCGCCGATGCAAGGACATCTGCTAAATGCCATTGGAAATGTCCACTGGCAGCTGCTCCACAAATCACCCCCCATAACAGTGGGATCCAGGTGACGGGTTTCATCAGCTGGAGACGTATCTTCCAGATATTGGAGGTACCGGAGGCACCTTTGATGCCAAGAAGTTGGCGGGCGTCGCTCACGGCTGGCGGCTCAGGCGGGGGAGATTTCGTCGTCAAAGAACCAGCTGACCGTGCCATCGCTAAGTTCCACGATCACGCCAATGCCTTTG
>CAJWUF010000076.1 GCA_913047395.1 uncultured cyanobacterium | reverse complement strand
TTGCTGACGGCTGGCAGAAAGCGCTGCACCATTACCGGCAACTGCTCCTGATCCGTAACTAACTCAAGTAAAGCCTCGAGCCCAGGAGCCCCAGCAGCAACTCGCACCACCCCCTGACCAGCACGCCCCCCGAGAGGTTTGAGTACCACTTCCCCTTGCTCACGGGCGAAGGTCGCCAGCTCACTTACCCGACTAGCCACAAACGTCGGGGCCATCAGGCTATTGAAACGCAACGCACCGAGCTTTTCATTCCAGGCTCGCAGCGATGCTGGCTTATTGAGCACGCACACACCAGAGCGCTCTGCCAGCTCTAGCAAATGAGTTGCATAGAGATAGGCCTCATCCACCGGTGGATCCTTTCGCATCCAGATGCAGGCAAAGTCGCTCAGCGGAAGACTCTGCGACTCACCTGTGCTGATCCAGGGCTCAGGCACCACAGGTACGGCCATTACCAAGGGCTGATCCCCGCGAACATGAAGGTCAGCAGGTGTACAAGCCCAGACCTCAATCGATGCCCTCTGGGCCGCCTGCATCAAAGCAGCGGAAGAATCCTTAGCAGGGTTGATGCGCTCAAGAGGATCCAATACAAACAGCTGTCGCATGATCTCAGCCCTTGCCGTGTAACAAGCCATCAAGCTGTCCACTCCTCTCTAGGTCATGCAACTCATCACACCCACCAATGCCCTGATCATCGATAAAGATCTGGGGCATAGTGCTTCGCCCCCCAGCCCGTTCAGCCATCACCATGCGAGCTCCATTGTCGCCATCAATGGCGTACTCCTGGTAACTCACCTTTTTGCGATCCATTAAGGCCTTGGCACGCATGCAAAACGGGCATGACTGCCAGGTATAGATCTCAACCTTGGCCATGGGGCTGTGATGACTTCATGAGAATCCTATGCAGGATGGAGCCGCTGATAGCGTCACATCGCTGAACACAAGCCCCAACGTTGCTGGACCTCACCGACTTCAAACGCGACCTTTCTGAGCTCACTGATCGCCTGGGCCAAGCCCAGGACTGTCTTTGACGTCCCTGCACTGAACGCCCGCCAACAAGATCTCGAGCAACTAGCTGCTCAACCAGATTTCTGGACCGACCAGCAAAACGCCCAAAAACAGATGCGCCAGCTGGATGAGGTGAAGGCCCAGCTAGCGCAATTAATGTCTTGGCGTAGTGCCGTAGACGATGCCCAGGCCACTCTGGAGCTCTACGACCTCGAACCAGATGACGACTTACTAAACGAAGCACAGTCTGGACTTAAACAACTGCGCCAAGGCCTTGATCGCTGGGAGCTTGAGCGGCTACTTAGTGGCAATTACGACAAGGAAGGAGCCGTATTGTCAATCAATGCAGGTGCCGGTGGCACCGATGCTCAGGACTGGGCACAGATGCTGCTCAGGATGTATACCCGCTGGGCAGAAGATCACGACATGAAAGTGAGCGTGAACGAACTCTCAGAAGGGGAAGAAGCCGGGATCAAGAGTGCAACAGTTGAGATAGAAGGACGCTATGCCTACGGATACCTGCGCAATGAGAAGGGGACCCACAGGCTGGTGAGGATCTCCCCTTACAACGCCAATGACAAGCGCCAAACAAGCTTTGCAGGTGTTGAGGTGATGCCCAAAATCGACGAGGAAGTAAAACTCGATATCCCCGAAAAAGATCTAGAAGTAACCACCAGCCGCTCCGGGGGAGCGGGGGGGCAAAACGTCAACAAAGTGGAAACAGCCGTGCGCATTCTCCATGTCCCAACAGGGTTGGCTGTGCGTTGCACACAAGAGCGCTCACAACTACAAAACAAAGAGAAGGCCTTGGCGCTGCTCAAAGCGAAACTGATGGTGATCGCCCAGGAGCAACGTGCTGCTGAAATTGCTGACATACGTGGCGATATCGTTGAAGCTGCCTGGGGCAATCAGATCCGCAACTACGTCCTTCATCCTTACCAGATGGTGAAAGACCTACGTACAACAGAAGAAACCACAGATGTGCAAGCGGTGATGGATGGTGATTTAGATCGATTTATTCAGGCCCTACTTCGTCAGGGTGTCGATCGTCCAGGTATTGATGTCGACAACTAATTCAAACTGCGATGACTACAGATTCCAGCCCCAAAGAACCTTCCTCACAGGTAACGCCATCCTCGAGCTTCGTAAAACTGGCGATGCGCAATATGCTTCGCAAAGGTGGGCAAAGCCTTTGGCACTTTGGTCTGACCACCGCAGGCTTTATCGGATTCATACTGTTGATCGCCTGGCTGGGCCGACCCACACTTCCTCATTGATGCGCGAATGAGCGCAATTGAAGCCCATCCAATCGACCTAGATCTCGATCTAGCCTTTCATCCCGCCCAGATTGACGCCTCCACCTGGTCGACAGACAAGGAGACATCCCTACGCCTTACTCACGCAAATCCCTGGCAGCAGGACATCAAAGCCTGGATCCAAATGATCCGTAGCGATCCTGAGCTGACCTGTCCTGAAATCGTTCGCCAAAGCCGAGTGCTCAGCATGGGGCTTCAACTCACGGATGACTCAACTATTACTGAGCTAAATAGCTCATGGCGCCAACGATCTGAGGCAACAGATGTCCTCTCCTTCCCCGCAATAGATAACAACCTCATCCTGCCAAAAGACACTTGCTTAGAACTTGGCGACATTGTCGTGTCAGTAGCAACTGCACAACGCCAAGCCAAAGAACACGGCCATGA
Organism: uncultured cyanobacterium; assembly: GCA_913047395.1. GTDB lineage: Bacteria > Cyanobacteriota > Cyanobacteriia > PCC-6307 > Cyanobiaceae > Prochlorococcus. The sequence continues at coordinate 3,784 of CAJWUF010000076.1, read as the reverse complement.
ACTAAGCCTTGAACTCCGCTGGCTAGTTAGTCATGGTCTGCTGCATCTGCTGGGCTGGGAACACCCCAGCAGCGCGAGCCTAAAAAAGATGTTGAGCTGCCAGGAGCAACTTCTGAGCATCAACGGTAATGTTCAGCACCGCTAGTGATGCAATCAAAGAGATAACGAATGCTTCCTCAGACCAGCCATTTGGCGTCCGACAAAATCACCACACTCTCCAGTCAAGGGCATCGAGCAGCTCGACGAGGAGCCTGGCGAATTGCCACCGATCTGCCAACCAGTTTCCGCTACGCAGCCCAGGGTCTGATCTATGGCGTTGTCAGTCAACGTAACTTCCGGATCCATTTAGTAATTGGCACCGTCGTCTTGGGGCTAGGACTCTGGCTGCAACTCAAGCCCAACGATCTGGCCGTCTTGGTGCTCATGGTCACAGCCGTTCTGGTATTGGAGTTACTCAATACATCCATTGAAGCTGTGGTGGATCTAGCTATCGGTCGCCGCTTTCATCACCTAGCTCGCATCGCTAAAGACTGTGCAGCGGCCGCTGTACTGGTTGCCGCCATTAGCTCTCTACTGATTGCCCTACTGCTACTTGTACCTCCACTCATGACCCGCCTTGGGCTCTAATGCCCTGCAAAGCCCCCCATGCTCCTGGTAATCGACAACTACGACAGCTTCACCTTCAACCTGGTGCAGTACTTAGGGGAACTAGCTGCGCATCACCCTGTGGCTGCAAATCTACGGGTAGAGCGCAACGATGCCCTCAGCCTTAGCCAAATCCGAGAACTACAACCCACCGCAATCCTCCTATCGCCTGGTCCAGGTGATCCTGATCAATCAGGAGTGTGCCTGGAGGTACTGGTGGAACTTTCCCCCACAATCCCCACCCTCGGCGTATGCCTGGGACATCAAGCTCTAGCCCAGGCATACGGCGGCAAGGTTGTACAAGCTGATGAACTGATGCATGGCAAAACCTCACCAGTGCTGCACAACGGCGCAGGCATTTTTACAGGGCTACCTCAACCACTCACTGCTACCAGATATCACAGCCTGATTGCAGAGCGAGAGAGCCTGCCAGATTGCCTAGAAGTGACGGCATGGCTGGAGGATGGCACGATCATGGGACTACGCCATAAAGCACACCCTCACCTCCAAGGAGTGCAATTCCATCCCGAAAGTGTGCTCACCGAAGCAGGACATCAACTACTTACCAACTTTCTGCATCTGACTGAACCCAGCGAAAAGCACTGCTAACTTCCAGAACATTCCTGCTTCAACTCATGCCTTCCCGTTTAAAGGTTCTGGGCACCCGTAGCCTTTCAATAGCCTCAGCAGTGGGTTTGCTGCTCTCCACTGCCTCCTCGGCCATCGCCGGAGGGGTCACTATCACAAGTTACGGCCACAGTGCCCTGCTAATTAATGGTGGTGGACATTCAGTACTGCTGAATCCCTTCAAGGCCGTTGGATGTGCCGCTGGACTACGTGAACCCCGCGTGAGCGTCAACGTCATCCTGGCCAGCTCAGAACTAGCTGATGAAGGAGCAAGAGTCGCCAGTGGAAAGTTTCTTGTTCAACCGGGCTCATACCGCATCGGCGGATTAAATCTGGAGGGATTTGCTGCCCCCCACGACCGCATCGGCGGTCGCCGCTTTGGCCAAGCCACGCTGTGGCGCTGGCAGCAGGGTGGTCTGAACTTTGCGCACCTAGGAGGCAGCGCTGCCACCCTCACAGGAGAAGACAAAGTGCTACTCGGACGTCCCGACGTACTGATAATCGGCGTTGGTGGTGGAGCAAAGGTTTATGACGGCGCTGAAGCGGCACGAGTAGTGAATGAACTGAATCCACGCCTAATCATCCCAGTGCAATACGTAAGTGGTGCGACCCCGAGCGACTGTGATCAAACAGACGTTCAACCATTCCTTGATGCGATGGCAGGTACACCTGTGAAGAACGTAGGAACCACCATCAGCCTGCCGAGCAATCTGGGTGATGGACCAGTCATCGAAGTAATGCGCTAACGGCGCAACCACACCATTAGTAAATCGATAGCAATTCCCTGCCTATAGCTCACTCTGAAAGAGACTCAACAGTGGTAAATGCTTCCCAGAATCGTTGCATCTGCTTAGTCGTTCCAATGCTCACCCGCAAGGAGCCATCAATCAGCGATTTACCTGACATATCTCTCACTAAAATGCCCTCAGCCCGCAAAGCTGCCTCGACCTCGCTGGGCGGAAGCCGTGGCCAAATCAACAGATAGTTTCCGCCCTCAAGGTGATAACGCACACCAGAAGCATCAAGGCGACTCCTGAGCCAATCGCGAGCCAACATCACCTCCGCTACATAGGCATCCACATAAGGCTGGTCTGCCAAGGCAGCAAATGCTGCCGTAACCGCAAAACTATTGATGTCATAGGGGCCCGTGACACGAGCAAGCCGATCGACAACATCAGCAGCACCAAAAGCAAACCCCATACGTAGACCTGCCAAACCTGCTGTCTTGGCTAGGGAGCGCAACACCAACAGGTTTGGTGTTGCTGCAAAATTAGCCAAAGGCATAACGCTGTCACCCGTGAACGCCTCATAGAGCTCATCGACTACCACCAAGCTTTGCGGTGCTGCAACAGCAAGCTCCAAGACCTGCTCAGGCGCTAGGCGCGTACCAGTGGGGTTATTGGGGTTACAAAGCAACAGCAACTTCGGTCTTTGCTCCTGCAGGATTGTGCTGATCAGCTCCAAAGGGAAGCGGAAGTGGCTGCCCTCGTAGGGAATCGCCAAAATCTCCATACCCTGCATCTGGGCGCAAGGCGTGTAATAACCAAAAGTGGGGCTTGTAGTGAGCAGCTGATCACCTCGATCGCCATAGGCATGAAAGATGGCGTGAATCGCTGCATCAACACCGTTAAACAACCCCACCTGAGCAGGCTGCAATGGCACCGCTAATCCGGATGCAGCCAAATTGGCAACCACGGCCTCCCGCAAGCCGTCGTATTCGGGATAAATAGCAATTTGATCAGCTGGAATAGCTCGCAACGCCTCAACTACCCGAGGACTAGGGCCAATCGTGTTCTCGTTGAAATCCAGGCGCAAAAGACCACGACGTCCCTCTAGAGGTGCGGTGTAGGCATGCAAACTCTCAACCTCAGGGCGAGGATTAGGAGAACCAGAAGAAGCAGAAAAGCGCGCCGAACCCATCACATCCGCTCCAACGTTGGGATCCCTAGCAAACCCAACCCTAGTTTTAGGGTATCTGCGGTGAGACGACAGAGAGCAAGCCGACAGGAGCAAGATGGCTGCTCCGCCTTCAATACGGGCACCTGATCATAAAAGCGATTAAACACCTGACTTAACTCAAATAGATAGGTACAGAGACGATTGGGCAATAACTCCTCCTCAACCTCGGCAATCACTACATCAAACTTGAGCAACTCCCGCACTAAAGCCCATTCCTGGGGTTCAGTGAACTGAAGCTCAGCTGCAGTGGCATCAAGATCACCCCCCTTGCGGGCAATGCCAGCGATCCGAACGACGGCATAAAGCAGATAAGGAGCTGTATTCCCCTGCAATGCAAGCATTCGATCAAAACTAAACTGGTAATTGGTGATCCGGTTCTGACTGAGGTCGGCATATTTCACAGCAGCAAGTCCCACCGTGGTAGCCACCTGTTTAATAAAGGATTCGTCCTCTTCTCGTCCCTCCTCCAACAAGCGACGGTGCAGATCAGACTCGGCGCGCTCGACAGCCTCATCCAACAAATCACGCAGGCGCACCGTGTCACCAGCACGCG
>CAJWUF010000075.1 GCA_913047395.1 uncultured cyanobacterium | reverse complement strand
TGCGCCAACCAGGCCAATAACCAGTTCACCGCGGTAGCACGACGAGTACGGCGTGGGTTGAGCTCAGAAATGCGATAGCCGCCAAATTTCAACTGTTCTTTCAACAGCTGTTTATAGGGTTTCTCAATCGAACGGGTGAGCTGTACACAGGCAGGACGCTGAGCAATCACCGGCGGTGCTTTAGGGAAGACTTGCTTCCAGGCCTGCGGAGTTGTAGGACCAGCCAACCAAGCTGCACCTTGCTCCCCACTGGGTTGATAACCAAGCCGCTCCCAGATCAACTCAGCTACAAAGCAATCACTAATACGGTCATCGATAATCTGCTGCAGCAGATCCCGACTAAGGGGCCAAACAGGAGGCACCCTTTCCAAGGAAGGCTCAGACACAGAAGAGAATTCCGACACCAGTGCAAGAAATCAGGCAGACCACAATGATGATATAGAAATCACTATTATTGTGGATCAAATCAAGACAGAACGCAGAATTAGCCTAGGGCGCGTAACTCAATCACAATAATAGGCAAAGTGAACCTTTTCTGGACTCAGCTGGGCACTTAGTTCGAATAAATTCCTGTTAATGACTGCCATCATTTTGCTAGCAATAAGCATGTGCATATATGAATGTTGTTATTACTGAAATTGTATAGCAAATTTCATCTCAATATGATTTAGATTCTAGCAGCAAGGGATCAGATTTCTCTTCACAATAATGCAGCCATTACTTTACATATTTCATGAATGTTGACTCCGGCAAAGACAAGATCTTTCCACAGTAATCCTTGGCAATCTGACGATAGTTACCAGATCTAACGCCATCTCTTGTAGAGAGAGACTTCCACTTTCCCTTGAGCCTTAAACCACTATGCCAGCCGATTGTTTTTTCATCACAATCAATAATTGCCGTACGTAATTCATCCCCAACCCATGCTGACTTTGCTGGCTCACCTGGTATCCATTTACTATGTTGCTCCGTTCTAGAGCAATCGCCCCAAATGGTTTTAGATCCTGTTTTGCAATCATATTTAATCTCTTCATATGTATAGTCCCAATGCCCAGGCTTAGCCGGCTGGGCGGGATGGTAAGTTCTCAGCAAATCTTCTGAGGAGATGTATCTCCCATATGATCCGCGAACCTTAACCTTATATATAGTGGGATTAATATACCAAACTTCTTCTGAGCGCTCTCTATACCGCCAACCTTTTAGCTTGGGCTCTCCAAGGACATCCCTCCCAGGTAATGCTGTGCACCAAATACCATCGAAATCGCAATCTTCTCCCTGCTCCGGTAGTGGCACTTGTGAATTATTATCAATGTCAAAGTTCATGCAGCCTTGATAATCATTTGCTTCTAAACATTTTCGATGTCTCGCCTCCTGATCAGCTCCACTGCTTCTTTGTGCATCAGCCGAAGGGATTAGAGAGCTAGTTATCACAAGCGCAGTAGCGCTTGTGATGGATAACAAGAAACTGACTGAACGCTGCACTTAGATCCAAGATCATGACAAATTAAATATTCACTGGATACCTTGATGCAGCAAGCAAACCACATCAATTGTAATCAACATGATCACGTAGATGCTCAAATAGAATCAATCACTCCAGCAGCTTGAAACTCAAACTTATCAACATCAAGCAATTTGCTAAGTATCTCGCCATCAGCATTAATCAATAGGTCTACACTAACTTGCTCAAACGAAAACTTCGCTAACTCACTTTACTGCTCATATAACTCACCATTAGAGACAAGAAAGCCAGGCAATGTTGTCTTCTATGGCGAACCCGTTCTTGCAACTAAAGACCAGCGCAAGCTCTCTAAGCTATTCATCAAATGAATGCAATCAACCAAGCTGCGCCTGAACTCACTTTACCTGGCAAGGGAAAGGCAAGAGCATTGCGCTGCAGGGTGCTGCAATCACCCCTTGCAGGGGTCTCAGATCAGATCTTCCGCAGTTTGGTAAGGCGTTGGGCTCCAGATGCATTGCTGTTCACCGAAATGGTTAACGCCACCAGCCTTGAACTAGGCCACGGACTACAGAAACTCGATGAACTTGCCAATGAACCTGGACCTATTGGCGTGCAGCTGTTCGACCACCGACCAGAAGCCATGGCTGACGCTGCTCAGCGAGCAGAGGCCGCTGGTGCTTTCCTGATCGACATCAATATGGGCTGCCCAGTTCGCAAAATTGCACGTAAAGGTGGCGGCTCTGGTCTGATCCGTGACCCAAAGCTGGCTGCCAAGATCGTGAGCACTGTTGCTGCTGCAGTCAAGATCCCTGTCACCGTAAAAACGAGACTGGGCTGGAGTAATAGCGATGCAAGGCCAGTGAGCTGGTGTCGACTACTAGAAGATGCCGGCAGCCAATTGTTGACGTTGCATGGTCGAACTCGAGAGCAAGGCTTCAAAGGCTCCGCCGATTGGCCGGCCATCGCTGCTGTGAAAAAAGCACTGCAAATCCCCGTGATCGCCAATGGTGATGTCTATAGCTGCAGCGATGCAATGCGTTGCCTAAAAATCACAGGAGCCGATGGCGTGATGGTGGGCAGGGGCTCGATGGGATCGCCCTGGCTTGTAGGTCAAATAGATGCTGCACTATCGGGCCTACCAGTACCAGCCACACCTGGCCCCGCAGAGCGACTGATGCTTGCCCGTGAGCAACTTAAAGCGCTGGTGCAAGCTAAAGGAGACCATGGCCTGTTGATTGCCCGTAAGCACATGGGCTGGACATGTACCGGCTTCGCCGATGCCGCGAAACTACGCCATGCCTTGATGCGTGCGCCAAGCCCTACAGATGCCATGGCTCTGCTTGACCATCAGCTGAAGTTGCTGAGCTAAATCTGCTGCTGCTTAATCCCCCTAGAACTGAAAGCCCGCAGAAAAGACCAATGCACTAGAAAACCAATAGATTCCGCGTGCCTGTAATCGCCTGAACTGCAAGCAAAACGGCAACCAAGACGTTGGCGTAAACATGCAATCGCCTCATCGAGAGATGACGAGCGATCTCAGGTTTCGCTGCTACGGAAGCTAATAACAACCCGGTGAGCAAAACACCACTCCAATAGTGGGAACGCCAAAAGTCACCATTGAATGGATTGTCCGTGAGTCGATTGATCTCCGGTTGAGCCCCAAGCACCAGCAGTGCTAACCAGCAAGCCAAAGCCAAAACCGCGCGTGAGGGTGGACGCCTCACCTTGAGAAGCAAGAGATAGATCGCCAACGTGCCCAACTCTGCAAGCACCACCATCACCAATCGACCGACCCCATCCCAACCCCCAGGATCAGCTTTTAACCAGGCAGCCAAATAGCTATGAGCAAAGGCGATCAATACCGCCACTAACACCCCACCGGCAACCCAGCGACCATGGTCTGCATGTTCCACTGGCACCGATGCAGGCAGAGGATTGATCTGCAAGCGCCGCTCACGAGCCAAGGTGCCAAGCCGAATCGTGGCACCCACCACCGGATAAACAAACAAAATGATCAGCACAGGATGCAATAAGCCAAGCCATTGCATGGGGGTTAGCGAGAGAGCACTAGACATCAGGGCATCACCTGCGGCCAACCTTGACGCACCAGCAATAGTGAAAAGTAGGGCTTGGCTTGTGCTGGCACCTGAGTGGCCTGCATTACCTGCTGATCGGGCCATCCGAGCCGCTGAGCAAATAGTGCTGCCGGCAACAACTGCCGCTGCTCAAGTATTGGCCTCACCCAGGTCCAGCGGTGGGCCAACTTGAGCAAAGCAAGCACCCTCGCCGAAGCAGCTGCCTCATCAAGCAAAATCTCGAGCTTGCTGGCTTGATCTGGCGTCGGCAAAACCAAAAGTTGTTCCTGCTGCATTGCTAAGGGCCAGGCACCAGCAGCAGCAGCAGCAGCAACTGCCGTTACCCCTGGAACAATCCGAACTGGACACTCAGGGTGATGAGTTTTTAGTGCCAGCAATAGGTAAGAACTGGTTGCAAAGAGAGAAGCATCCCCCTGGCAAAGAAAAACCACCAGCTCACCAGCGGCTACTGCCGCAGCAAGTTGATCACTGGCTTCTCGCCAGGCCTGCTGGCGTGGTTCAGCTGCCGCCACCATGGGAAAGATCAGCGGCAGTTGACGTTGTTGAACACGAATCCATCTGGCCGCAATGCTCACAGCCATCCCCTTGCCCCCTGCTCGAGCCACGGGATAGGCCACAACAGTGGCAGCCTCAATCGCTTCGATGGCAGCCAACGTCAACAAAGCAGGATCACCAGGACCTACCCCTACCAAGGTGAGAGCTTTGGCTGAATCAATGGGGCTCGACAAAGCCGAACGAGGTATTAAACCGTCGTTCTACGACGGCACGCTCAAGATGACTTCAGTCCCCCTCTTAACCTCTGGGAATGACTCGCCTCAGCATCCACCCCGAAGGCAGCGCTAGCAACACAATTCCCTCACTGCCTTTGCTAGAGAGTACAAATCCTGCGGTAATCAAAACCGAGCTGGAAACACGAGGAATCGAATTCCAACGTTGGCCAGCCAAAGTCGAGCTCAGTGCGCAAGCAATTGAGGCCGACATTCTTGCCGCCTACACAGCAGAGATTGCCCGGGTGCAGACCAATGGGCGCTATCCCACGGTGGATGCGATTCGAATGAAGCCTGACCACCCCCAGCGTGAGCAGCTGCGCCAAAAATTCATAGCCGAACACACCCATGCAGAAGATGAGGTTCGCTTCTTTGTTGAAGGCCATGGATTGTTCTGCTTGCACATCAACGATGAAGTGCTGCAAGTGCTCTGCGAAAAAAACGACTGGATCCGCGTGCCAGCAGGAACACGCCATTGGTTCGATATGGGTAGCAAACCGCAGTTCTGCGCAATCCGTTTCTTCAATAACAGCGAAGGCTGGCTTGCAACCTTCACTGGAGATCCGATCGCCGAAAGGTTCGCCAAGCTCCAATGAGCTTGATCAACTTCAGTTGTGCATAAACGGCTAAGAATGCAAACCGGCAATATTGCGTGGTGATGTACTCATAGAGCCATTCAGAACCACAGAGCAGGCAGGCTGATTACTCCCCAGTACTGCTACCAGTTTCAAATAAAGATTTACGGCCCAGTTCTAAGCCATAAATCAATTAGCAATGACACCGTAAGAATGAAACCTGATGTCATCAGGCTTATCTAGAACTCCAGTTAAAGCGAGGGTTTCTACTGCCGATAGCTCCTTCAGGCGAGCCTCAACAACCTCCCTGGGATGACGCTCTATGGCAAGAAGCCAATAAAGCCCAAAATGACGAGCCTCACTAGCCAAAAGGTCTGCATATAAATGACGAAGCTCCTGATCGGGCATATGGGCCGCAAGCAATGACATGCGTTCATGACTACGTGCTTCGATTAGGCCCGCGACAAGAAAGCTATCGAGCATGCGCTCGGGTTCATCCCGACGGATCTGTTTTGCCAACGCTGCTCCATAAGGGGGAGCTGGCAGAGGCTCTAGGTAGCGTCCTCTCGCCTTGATCAACGTAAGCACGCGCTCGAAATGCTCTAGCTCTTCTCGTGCCAAAGGGCTGAGGACTTCCCCTAGCCCCGGCTCACATAGGTAGCGAAACATCAATTGCACGACAGCACCTGCCGCCTTGCGCTCGCAATGAGCGTGATCAATCAGCAGCTCGATGGGATGAGCGATCGCCTGCTCTAACCAGGTATCACTAGTGGGAGCTGCTAACCATTTAATCGTGGCAGAGGCCTTCTGAAGACCAGTCGAGGCGCTCATGGGGCCTGCTGAGGCTGACGCAAATGGGCCAGCAAACCTTCCATAGCGAGGCGATAACTCATCGCCCCAAAGCCACTAACTACACCCACAGCCCGATCAGCGAGATAGGAGCTATGACGAAAACCCTCACGGGCATGGGTATTGCTGAGATGCAACTCCACGTATGGAATAGCCGCTCCAAGTAGAGCATCCCGCAAGGCAATGGAGGTATGGGTATAGGCCCCAGCATTGATCAAGATGCCCTGCACCTGACCCATTGCTTGATGAATTCGATCCACCAAGGCGCCTTCGAAATTGCTCTGAAAGCAATCAAGCTGAACAGCTTCTGACTCAGCTTGAGCCAACAGGTCAGCCTCAATGGCCTGCAAAGTGATTGCTCCATAAAGGCCAGGCTCTCGTTGGCCTAGAAGATTGAGGTTGGGGCCGTTAAGCAACAGCAAACGCATGGCCCTGGTGCATGAATGATTTGCATCGATCGTATCGATCCCCACAAGACCTTCCCAGGAATTCAACCAAAAAGGTGCGATCTACTGGTATGTTCTGTTGGTGTGGTTCGGGTCGGTGCCCGAGTGGTTAATGGGGGCGGACTGTAAATCCGCTGGCTCTGCCTACGTTGGTTCAAATCCAACCCGGCCCACCTTCCACATGCCCTTGTAGCTCAGTGGTAGAGCACTCCCTTGGTAAGGGAGAGGTCCCGGGTTCAAATCCCGGCGAGGGCATTCAACCCGGGACCCAAGGCAATTCAAGAACAGTCAAGAGGCGTAAA
>CAJWUF010000074.1 GCA_913047395.1 uncultured cyanobacterium | reverse complement strand
GGCTTGTCGAGAATTTCACCAGGCTTACCAGGCACATTGCTTTGACTACCTAAATCCGTACCGCCGTCAACAAAAACCTCACCAGAAACAATGCTCCAAATTGGGAATCGATATTCAATCGTTGCCTCAGCGAAACTTCTTCCTACAGCAAGATCACAATCATTCCAACCTCTTACGGAGTTAGATCCACCGAGACAAAAGGCTTCATAAGGTGGCAACTGACCAAGAATTGTTCCTGCTTTGATCTGAAAAGCAATGGCCTGCGGGCAATTAGCTTGTTCGCCTGGCTTGGGACGACAGCCCTTTGCAATCTTCAGCCAATTGACTGGGAAAAAGTGAGTATAACTTGTTCGAACTCGATTAAAAGTAGGTGAATGTTCCCCGACAGATACAAATTGCTCAGTACCAAAACTAAAGAAATTTCCAGAGGTTGGATTGCGAGGGTCGTTCAAATTGTTATAAGTAGCCGCCAGCCTTACGCCAAGAAGATTATTCTCATCCGCGCAATCAAAAGCAATACATATAACATTGTCATCAGAAGTACCTTTGTCTTTAACATCAGCCGCCCCATAAGGACGACTATCGCCGGTAAAGTTAATCGGCTTAACCTTTTGGATATTCAAACCAGCCAATACATTCCAAGCAGCCTTTTTATAAGGGTCTCCACCATTTAAAGGTCTTGCAAAAACTATGCTGCCGCCAATTCTCTGCAAAGCGACAGAATCTCCCTCATAATCAAACCAACTGGTGTTTGGATATTCCTTCTCTGCTTTCGAAACAGAATCAAACTTTCGCCCAGCAGGATTATGCTTGTCGTCTATTCGATAAGCGTAACTAGAGCCCCCATCATAATAATCTTTAACGCTGCGTATATTGCCAGTATCTTGACTCTGGAAGACCTGAGGGACCTCTCGGCTAAGGAATAAGGATGCCCTGAAAGAGGTGCGGTGAGCATCACCCTTAATCCAAGGATCGGTAAAGCTAATACTCCCCAATCCTCCATACTGACCATAGGTAATATTCAATGCCATATTCCATGCTCGACCTAGAAGATTGCTATCTTGAAGTTGCACTTGGCCAAAAACACCCTGGCTCTGGCTATAACCCAAACCACCTGACAAAGAGCCAGTGGACTGTTCAACAATCCCGAGAATGATAGTGACGTTACCGGGCTCACCCGCCACCGGCTTCAGGGTCACCTTCACATCACTAAATAGTGATGTGCCGTAAAGACGTTTGATATCTGCTTCGAGTTGATTTCGATTAAACACCTCTCCAGGCTTAATAGAGATCTCTCGCGTAATAACCCAAGGCTTGGTCTTTCCATTGATCGGCTCTCCCTTCTCATTAGTGGCATCACCTTCTTTGTTCAAAAACTGCACCTCCACCCCTGCCACAGTGCCCTGTATTACCTTGAGCTGAACAACTCCATCTGCAGTGATCCGAGTGGGCCCGGTAACCCGTGCCAGGGAATACCCCTTACTTGCATACCACTGCTGCAACTCCTTCATACGAGACTGAAGTTCGTTGAGATTCAGAGTTCTGCCGTAGTCAGGGTTAAACGTTTCCTCAACCACAGACTCCGGAAGCTCTGCATCCGATGGATCCAGCTCAATCTTGGTAAGCAATGGATTCGGCTGAACTTGCACGACGATCTGAACCCCCAGGGGACCGTCAATCGGCTCTATGCGCGCATCAGAGAACCAACCCGTGGAATAAATCGCGTCGAGATCACGCTTTAGCTCTGCTCGAGTCACACGGCTGCCAGGCCGCACAACCATGGCGTCGTAAGCCGCTAGTTCAATACGCTCTTGCTCTGGATGACCTGAAACACCTTCGATGATCACTTCAGTGATCAAGACTCGAGGCTCCTCCACCTGGGCTTCATCTTCAACAATCAACTCCTTGACTGGTGGCTGAGCTTCCGGCTCAGGTGTCTGAGCGCGAACAGGCGCGGCGACAAGCGGCATGGCCAGAACCAGGCCAAATGCGCCTCGCCGCAATGCGTCCGAGGGTCCGCTAGGTAGAGAGCTGGCCATGGGAGAGAAAAAACGGCGGTAATGCCGCTAAATGTGCGCTGACATTACTTGCAGTTGTAAGGATTAGCGCATACCCCTTGGACCCGTTTAAGGATCTCCCCGTAGGCCTCAATGACTCCACCTAGATCCTGGCGGAAACGATCCTTGTCGAGGATGCGAGCCTTTGGATCACTATTTCGTTGATCCCAAAGTCTGCATGTATCTGGACTAATTTCATCAGCCACTAAAAGTTTGCCGGAACTGTTAACCCCAAGTTCCAACTTGAAGTCAACCAGCAATAGATCCAAACTCTCGAAAAATGGCAACAGCCAACCATTCACGCTGCGAGCAAGCTGTTCGATCTCTAAGCGTTGCTCAGGATTAATCAATCCGAGGAGCTCCAACCTTGATTCAGTAAGCAGGGGATCACCCAAACTGTCGTCCTTGTAGTAGAGATCCAACAAAGGTGGACTCAGCTCTGTGCCAGCTGGAATCGGCGTCTGCTTACAAAGAGATCCCGTCGCAACGTTGCGTATCACCACTTCAATGGGAATTACCTTGACTGGCTGAACCACCATCCAAGTTTCACCCGCCAACCCTAGATAGTGGGTTGGCACCCCATTTCGCTCCAACATCTCGAAAAGTCGAGCCGAAATCTGACAATTAAGCCGACCCTTGTCATCAAGTTCAGCCCGCTTGAGCGCATTAAACGCCGTGGCATCATTTTTAAATTCGACTAATACTCGATCGCGCTGATCAGAAGCAAAGACCCTTTTAGCCTTGCCCTCATAAAGCAGCTCACCGTGATCAGGCGTCATTTTGACTCTGAAGGCACTGAAACAGAAGATGCATCAGGACTTACTCCTAGCTCAGCATGGCCGCCAGGCTGACGAGGTGAGCGCAACTCCTGCTCTAAAGAAGTTGCAGCCTCCTGTTGATCTGGATCTTCGCGAATGAGCTGCCAGAGGGTGTAGCGATCATCAAGACGCGTAGCCAAGCGCTCTAAACGTCGTCTTGGCCTCGAACCATCACCACCAGCTTCCAAATCAAGCTTCAGCTGCAATCGCAGCAAGTCTTCTGCAAGCCCCCAAGCTTGATCGACAGCCGCCTGGTCGAGAGCTGATTCCAACAGTGTTGAATGTTGATCATTGCCAAGATCCTGAAGTAGCTCTGCTGCCAAAGCAAGGCGGCGGGCCCCCAATGCTCCACGGGTACGTCCTGCCAAAAGAACAATGGCCGCCTCACCCGAACGCCCCAAAGAAAGCTCATGTTCCGCCAGAAGATCAAGAGCAGAGCGAGTCAAAGGCAGACCATCCTCTCCATAACCAACGGTGAGCGGCTCGAAATCCAACACCGTTAAATTGCCATTCGCCAGACGCCGCAAAGCTAAAGACGCTCGAGCATGGTCCAGGGCTGCGTTAGCAGCCTGCCATGAGAGCAACAACCAATCCCGACGTTGCTGTCCGGGCGCTGGGCCAAAACGACTTAGCACGGTCTGAGTGCTATCTGGAGCCTTGCATACCATCAGTGCCCGAGCATTAGCGATCACAACATCAAATGGCTGTGGAGCCGGAGCAATGACCATCAGCCGATCACGAAGTTCCTGAAGGCGCAAATCCATCCCAAAAAGGGCTGCATCAGCACAGGCTGCAGTGAGATCAGGCATTGCCCCTTCCAGCAACACTTGCCGATAGACCACTTCAGCCATGGGCTCCTTAACGGGAGCACTTGGGTCAGTCACAACATTCGAAGCTGCAGCCTGACTGATACCAGCCAGCAGCAAAACAGTAAGAGGAAGGGAGTTAATCCCCATAGAGGTGAGTCGTTCAACAAAAATGGAAGCGGGCAACGGATTCGTCTGGCGAGACCCGGCCTACTCAAACCTAGGGGGCTTCCCCATCCCTGCTTGCTTCGATGGCTATGTCCACAACCCGTCCCAATCCCCTTCCACCTCTTCAACGGCTCCTTGTTGTCGGCAGTGGTGGACGTGAAAACTCCCTGGCATGGGCACTACTGCGCTGTAACGGCGTTGAAGAGGTCTGGGTATCACCAGGGAATGGAGGCACAGAAGAGCACCAAGGTTGTAGATGCCTCGCGATAGCAGAAACCGATGTCGAAGGTCTGATTAATGCTTGCCTGATGCGTCAGATCAATCTGGTTGTAGTAGGCCCAGAGGCCCCCCTAGCCGCAGGTGTAGCTGACGATCTTCGCGATGCAGGGCTGAGCGTATTCGGCCCCGGAGCCCAAGGCGCCCAACTCGAGGCCAGCAAAGCCTGGTCCAAAACCCTCATGGACGAAGCCGGCGTGCCAACAGCAAGGCATTGGACAGTGCATACAGAAACAGAGGCCCTAAGCGTGCTTGATCAGGTGCGACAACCCTTGGTTGTCAAAGCTGATGGCCTTGCTGCCGGCAAAGGGGTCACAGTTGCCGACAGCATCGATGCAACAGCTCAGGCAATACACGATGCCTTTGGCGGCCGTTTCGGAGCCGCTGGTTGCCAACTGGTACTAGAGGAACGCCTAGAAGGTCCAGAAGTATCAGTATTCGCACTCTGCGATGGTGAACGGCTTTTACTGCTACCTCCAGCCCAGGATCACAAGCGACTGAAGGACGGGGACAAGGGGCCAAACACAGGCGGAATGGGTGCATACGCCCCTGCTCCCCTGCTCGATGCGGCAGGCCTAGATGTCGTGCACCAACAGGTATTGAAACCAACCCTTGAGGCTCTAAAGCAGCGAGGCATCGACTATCGAGGAGTCATCTATGCCGGATTAATGCTCACCCCCTCTGGTCCGCAGGTGATCGAATTCAACTGCCGTTTTGGTGATCCCGAATGCCAAACTCTGATGCCACTGATGGGTCCAGAACTCGCACAAGTACTGCAGGCTTGTGCACTCGGATGCCTCGATCAGGCACCAGAGCTGTTCATCGTGGACCGCTGCAGCGCATGTGTAGTAGCTGCAGCCTCGGGTTACCCCGAAGCCCCCCGTAAGGGTGACCGCCTCGAGATTCAGCTGCAGCCAGATGCCTCAATACAACTTTTTCATGCTGGTACCCGCCGCAGTGAAGAGGGGCATCAACTGACGTCCGGCGGGCGAGTGCTGGCGGTAGTCGCTCAAGCTGATGATTTTGACCAGGCATTCACTGCCGCTTACCAAGGTCTTAGCCAGGTGCATTTCGACGGGATCACCTACCGCCACGATATTGGTCACCAGGTGCGGCAGTCCTAATATGAGCTGAAGATACGTGGCTTGATGGCCAGCAGTAATTCGCCAGCCATCACAGAATGGAAGCCACCAGAAGGTGGCGATCAACCGCCTGAGTCATCCAGTTGGTGGCAACGCATCTATCTCTGGTGGGCGGAATTCAGCCTGCAGACCAAGTTGCTGGCCATCGCCACACTTGTTGTGAGCCTAGTGATGACAGGCATCACCTTCTTCGTCCTTAACAGCATCCAGAAGGATGCAGTGATGAATGACACCCGCTACGCCAGAGATCTAGGCCTGCTGCTATCAGGAAACGTCACTGAACTTGTAGCCCAAAAACGTGACAGAGAACTAGCAACTGTTGCCGAACAATTCTGGCGTTCACGCAGTCTTCGCTACATCTTCTTCTCTGATCCAGATGGCTTGGTCTATCTGGGAATCCCGATTAGCGCACCCCCCATTAGCGGTAATAACGAACTGCAGCTCAACCATCATTTGGAATTACCGACAGAGCTACCAAAGCGTCCAGAAAACCCATTAGTTCGTCAGCATCTAACACCTCAAGGCCAACTAACCGATGTCTTTGTTCCGCTGATCTGGAAGGGAGAAAATCTGGGAACATTGGCCCTAGGAGTGAACCCCAATGAAACAGCCCTTGCCAGTGCAACCCTCACAAGAAAAGTAACTATTGTTGTCTTCATTTCCATCTGGGTGCTTGTAATTCTCGGCGCAGTATTCAACGCATTAACTATCACCCGACCTGTAAAAGAACTGTTACGCGGAGTTAGGGCGATTGCCTCCGGCAATTTTGAAGCCAGAATCGCCCTGCCAATGGGAGGGGAACTAGGAGAACTACTAAATGGCTTCAATGCCATGGCATCCCAACTGGAAGCCTATGACGCTGCAAATATTGAAGAGCTCACTGCTGCCCAAGTTAAGCAACAATCACTGATTGCAACGATGGCTGATGGAGCATTGCTCCTCGATGAATTTGGGCAAATTGTGCTGGTGAATCCAACAGCACGTCGACTATTTCGCTGGGAAGGGCGAAACCTTGAGGGTCAAGAGCTACTCAATGAGTTGCCCGAAATAATCTCAAACGAACTTCATGATCCCCTTCAATCCCTACTCCGCAATATCAATGAAAGCAATGATCTACGTTGCAGCCTTGAAGAGCCACCACGCACGCTTCGAATCGTGCTTCAGTCAGTGCGAGATCAAAGCAAAGAGACGCTTAAAGGTATTGCAATTACCGTGCAGGACCTGACTAGAGAGGTAGAACTAAATGCAGCCCAAAGCCGCTTCATTAGCAACGTATCTCATGAACTAAGAACACCATTATTCAACATTAAGAGCTACGTAGAAACCCTCCACGATCTCGGCGATCAACTCAGCGAAGAACAAAAAAAAGAATTTCTAGGTA
>CAJWUF010000073.1 GCA_913047395.1 uncultured cyanobacterium | reverse complement strand
CTGCAGCGCTTTAGCAACGCCCGATCCCCCCAAACGGCAGCGGCAGCAAGTCCATCAGCAAAGGTGGCAATCACCCTGTAGCAGAGCACCACTGCCAAAAGAGGTGCTTCTGGCACCCCAGAGCCAAGTCGCAGCAAGAGAGTGGCTTCAAAGACACCTAAACCGCCAGGAGCCGCTGGAACCACTAAACCCACAGTCCAGGCCAAAGCAAACCCTGCCAGCCATTCCCCCATCGACAAGCTGGGGTTCAAGGAAAACGCCATCACACAACACCAAAATCCACCAAAACGAACTGCCACGAAGACCATCTCCATCGCCAGAGCACTCCAGGGATAGTCATCTCGGCCACTGCCTAAGGCCTCTGGTGAGACAGCACCAACGAGGCCCACATCAGCACGATCGAGCTGCTTGGCTTTGGCTCGTTCCAAACGCCTGAGTAGAGGCTCTCGCCAACGAGGAATTAACAACATTGTTGGTACGCAACAAGCGATAGCAAGGCCTGACTGCCAACCGCCAAAGGGGACCCAAAGCAGAGCCGCCACAACCATCAACAGAGGCTCGAGCAACACAGATGCCAATGCAGGCCCTGCTCCCATATGGGGTCTTAGCACCCGCATTCGCTCAACAAAATGCCAAATCCCACCAGGTAGATACTTGAGCAAATTGCTGCTCAAAAAAAGAGGCACCAGTGAAACTTCACTGGGACGATGTCCCAGCCAACCAACCAGCACACGCCAAGCGAATGCATTCACCACGAGGCTGAGCCAACTGATCCCCACACCAAGTGCCAGCCACCAAAAGGCCAGTCTGCTCAGGGAAAGTTGACGTAATTGCGCCCCATGGCTGACCAATGCCACCACCACAAAGGCAAGACTTGCGAGCGTGATCCAAAGCCGAAGACCACCAGGCAAAGCCACCTTGCCCAGCCAAAGCCTCAAGCTCCGCAAATAACCGATAAAAACTTTCCTCACCATGACCAGTCCTCCGTTGCGATGAAATCCTCCGAGGCCAAAAACACTTGCCGCCGCACCTCCTCCACTGAATGTCCCGTCTCAAGACTGAGGCGCAAAAGATCATCATGTTCGGGCTTAAGGCTCAAGCAACCATCCGGACGCCGCACCTGCTTGACACGCACTTCCCCCCAGGGGGTGGAACAAGATCCACAGCGACGGGGCAGTAGCCAACGCCCGTGGGAATGCTCCCGCAGTCCCAGTGTGGTTCCCTGAGAGAACCACACCACGCGCAAGCCAGCGGACTGCTCAGGACTCACTAATGCCTTCAAGCTCACACCCTGTCGTCCTTTCTTCATCTGCACCTGTTCACAGACAACATCTAGAGCTCCAGCATTCCGCAATTGATCACTAAGAGTGGCGATATCCTCAGGCGTAGCGTCATCAATCCAAGCTTCCTGCATAACCACCGGCTGCCATCTCAAGCCAGCTATCGCTTGATCAGATGGCTGCTTAACCAAGCCATCGAGCTCACAGATTCTCAGCAGATTGGGACGATCAAGACTGCGGTGCCCCAAACCCACGCCAATTGCTTTGATTTTTAGCAAAGACGGCTGAGCAAATCGCTCTGCCAGCACAGCCATCAATGCAAGTCCCGTTGGTGTAGTGAGCTCACAAGCTGGCAACTGATCATCAAAATCAAGGTCTATTTGATGTCGTCTGGCTAGTTCCAAAACAGCCGGGACTGGAACCGGCAAGAAACCATGAGCAGTAGACGTCTTGCCGCGTCCAGCTGGAGGGGCTGCGCAGACAATCTGTTCAGGAGCCAAGTGCTCAACTGCCGCACAAACACCCACCACATCCACCAAGGCATCAATCATGCCCACTTCATGGAAATGCACCTGATCGATGCTGCAACCATGAACCTCAGCCTCTGCTTCTGCCAAAGCCTTAAAAACCGCCAGCACTTTGACTTTCAAAGGCTCAGGCCAAGAAGCATCCGTGATCAGCGCTCTGATGTCATGCCATCGCCGCCTAGGAGGCTCAGATTCGAGCCCCTCCACGGATACTTTCAATCCCCTCAGACCAGCGCTTTTATCCTCCGCGACCGTAAGGGAATAAGCCTGCTCAAGGCCAAGCACCGCAAGGGGAGCCTCAATCACTGCCCTTGGTACCCCAAGATCCAACAAAGCAGCTAGAAGCATGTCTCCAGCTAAACCAGTTGGGCAATCAACAAAAAGGGCCGTCATTGACCCAACGCAAAAACCTCAAGCAACTGGGCAAACCAGTCGGCAGAAAAGCAAACATAAATAGGCCCCAAAACCAAAACAACCATTCCCCAACCAGCAAGAATCAAGCTGCCTAGAGAAGCCTCTATCGCATCAATGGATCTAACTCCAAGTTTCAGCACTGAAGGCTTGACCAACAACATCAGGAATTGGAATTGGTCTTACTCCCGCGTCCATCACGCCGAATTAGAGCACCTCGACCTCCTCGCCCCTTGCCACCTCTAGTTGGCATCGGCCCCATAACTTCAAATCCCTCAAGGTGGAGTTGCTGAGCGCGTCGTCGCACATCCAAACTCACAAAATGACGTAGGTGAGTCAGGGGAACCTCACCTTTTAACTGCAACTTGAACGGCAATGGTCTACTGCCATCACCTCTAGGCTGCTGACGAATCTTCAAGACCAAATCACCTGTTTCTGGCCTGGTGTAGATCAATTCACCGCGAATAGAAAAGTAGTCGTCCCCCTCAGGAAGCTCATCTTCAACTGCCGTGCTGGTCTCAATTAATGGATCTGATTCACTCTCATCCAAGAGGACTTGCCTCAAGGTGCTGGGCTCCCAGATTCCTGCGATCTGTAGATGAAGATGATCGTGCTCGCGAGAGCGGGGATATACCACCCAAAGATGGGGCTGATCCATTGCCAGGTGGCGACGCATCAAGGTGAGCACCCTGCCTAGGACCACGGCCTCAACCTCAACGCCTTCTGAGTCCACCAGAAAACCTCGGGTGAACTGTTCGGGATCTTCTGGCCGGTAGGTGCCTCTTACGACACCGATGGCCCTGTATTGCAACGGCTCGGTGACCGGAGGAATCGGATGGTCGCGCATCGAAAAAAAGGGCATTCACTGGCCCATGCACGAATCTAGCCAGCATTGGCAAACCGTCCCAAACTGACTAGATAATTTTCTGCTCTCTGTGGCGCTTAAGGCTGAAAAAATTCTGCCCTTCCGTGGGGTAATCCTGCTAATCACAGGATTTATCGCAGCATCAGGACTGGTCTGGATTGGAGCGCAACTGATCGCACCTGAATCCAGAACGCTAGGCAATAGGGAAATACTGAATAAGCAAGTAAAGGAGCTACTAAATCGGCAACAAAATAGTTCCCTAAACAAAAAAGAGCAGCAGCAGTTACTGGAGCGATTGCTGGTGCTGGGCCGTCATCAAGAAGCCATAAACATGCTTGAACTGCTGATAGCCAGAGAGCCGAAAAACTGGGCTTGGGGCCTGATGCTCGCAGAACTAAAAAGAGAACAAGGAGACCGCGATGGAGCCCGTGAAGAGACAAGCCACCTCCTGAGCCTTCATCCTCAGAACATGGAGATCCTCCAACTCAAGACACTGCTCGATCTAGAGACCGGGCGAGGAAAGGCAGCCGTTATCGAACTCAAAAAAAGATTTGAATCCAGCACAAAAGGACACCGGGTACCAACAGGGCTTTTGCTGGCAGATTTGCAGCGCCAGAGCGGACAAGCTGCTGCTGCTGCTGCGCTCTACCGCTTGATATCAAATGAATCACCCACCGATGCGCGTCCCCTGATTGCTCTTGCTCTCATGCAGCAGGAACAAGGCAACAGCCATCAAGCACAAGCTCTGCTTAAAGAAGCTCGAGCACGTCGTAGAAAACCCGGCGAACCTGACCCACTGATTGATGGCCTGGCTAGTCAGTGGGGGATTAATTCAATCCGCAAAAAAGGTTCGAGCGCTTACCTCAAGCCTGGCTCATAGAAACCTAAGGAGAGTTCTCCTCTTCCAAGGCATTGAGGGCTTCATCGATTGCATCGGAAGGACTTGTAGCGTCGTCCATCGCTGTAGACCTACGCAAACGATTCATAAGGTCCATTGGATTGGTGGCATCAAAAATCGTTCCATTGTCATCACTACCCGGAACGGTGTTATAGAACTCACGTTCTTGAGGGGTCTGATAGTCACCCGAGACCTGGGCCTGAACGCGATCAAAACCTGTTGTTAGGCAGAGAACTGCAATCGGGAACGCCGCTATGAAACGTTTTCTCAAAATGGCAGAAGTTAAGGGGACTCGGTTGACCAATGCTCCACACCCCAAAAGATAAATATCAGACAATGCTAATGGTCTTGAACAAATTCCCTTGACCTGTGCAAATCGCCACCTGGAACGTCAACTCGATTCGCACCCGCCTCGATCAGGTGCAAACTTGGCTGAAAGACGTCCAACCGGAGCTGCTCTGCCTACAGGAAACCAAGGTGGACGATCCACTTTTCCCTCATCAGGCATTTGAAGATCTTGGCTATCAGGTGAGTTTTCACGGTCAGAAGGCCTACAACGGAGTGGCAATCGTTAGCCGTCAACCACTAGAAGATGTACGCCTAGGCTTTAGTGGTGAGCTACCAGAAGACGCCGAAGCCTTACGGCTGGGAGAGCAAAAACGGGTCATTAGCGCTCTGATCGACAACATCCGTGTGGTGAATATCTACGTACCCAATGGCTCCGAGCTGAAATCGGAGAAATATCCTTACAAACTTGAATGGCTCAGCTGCCTAAACCGCTATCTAAAGGCACAGGCCACACGAGGTGAACCTCTATGCGTGGTGGGAGATTTCAACATCGCCTTAGAAGCAAGAGACATTCACAATCCCGCTCGACTGACTGGAGAAATCATGGCCAGTGAGCCTGAAAGGGAAGCTCTCCTTGATGTTCTAGGAGATCGACTCCACGACGTGTTCCGTGTTTTCGAACCAGATACAAACCATTGGAGCTGGTGGGACTATCGAAGTGGCGCCTGGGACCGTGATCGTGGGTGGCGTATTGATCACATCTACTTATGTGATGAACTCCTCTCTCAAGCCAAAAGCTGTGTGATCCATAAACATGTACGTGGAAACGAAAAACCCAGTGATCACGCACCGGTTTCAGTAGATATCAGCTGGCCTCCAACTGAAAACGATGAACAGATATCAGAACTATTTAGCGATTGAACAATTGGCTCATTTAACTCACAAAGCAAGCCAAGACTCCTCTGACAGCTGAAATCAGAAAGCCTTGACATCTGATGGCATCTCGATGCCTTCTCTAGCCAGGGTGACCTGACGCCGAGCCGACTCGCCGCAACTTTTCGGAGTAGGAAAAACCTTGCCTGGATTAGCCCTCCTATCGGGATCAAAAGCGCTTCGCAGTAATTCCATGGTGGCCAAATCATCCGGGGCAAACATCCAATCGAGATAACAGCGCTTATCAGAGCCAACCCCATGTTCACCAGTGATGCTGCCGCCAGCCGCAAGACACTCCCGCAGGATGGCAGCCCCAAGATCCCGAACACGAGTCTGCACATCAGGCATATCTGCCTTGTAGAGGATTAGAGGGTGCAAATTGCCATCGCCAGCATGAAAAACATTGGCAACTGGCAGCTCATACTCCCTACTGAGCCGCTGTATTGCAGCTAGCACGCTTGGCAAAGCACTACGGGGAACGACCCCATCCTGGACGTAATAAGTAGGTGAGATCTGCCCAATCGCAGCAAACGCTGATTTGCGTCCCTTCCAAAGCAAGGCGCAGTCAGCCGCATCTTCTGCGCGACGAATATCCCTGGCACCTGCCTTCAAGCAACACTCACTGGCCTGATCTGCGGCCACAGTGACTTCTGCGGCTTGGCCGTCGAGCTCGATAAGCAGCACTGCAGCTGCATCACGAGGGTATTCATCAAAGCCAAACAGATCGTTGACCGCATTAATCATGAAGTTATCCATAATCTCCATCCCCGCAGGCAGCACCCCAGCGGCAGTGACCTGACGCACCGCCTCACCAGCAGATTCCATGGTGGGGAAATCTGCCAAAAGCACAGTCACATGTTGGGGCGCTCGCAATAGCCGCAAGGTGATTGCAGTAGCGATGCCCAGGGTGCCCTCGCTGCCGATAAAGGCACCACGCAAGTCAAGCTCCGCATACTCCGAAAGCCCCCCACCGAGAGTGGTCACCGTGCCATCGGGAAGCACCACTTCGAGCCCTAAAACATGATTACTGGTGACGCCATATTTGAGGCAGTGCACACCACCTGAGTTCTCGGCCACATTGCCGCCGATGCTGCAAACCACCTGACTGGAAGGGTCGGGAGCGTAATAAAAACCTTCCCCTGCTACCGCCTTGGTTACCCAACTATTGATTACCCCTGGCTGCACCGTAACGGTCTGGTTATCAAGGTCCACCGAAATAATCCGGCGCATACGACTGGTTACCACCAACAGCGCCTCTTGCTCCACCAACGCACCTCCGGAAAGGCCAGTACCACTGCCCCTGGCGACAAAAGGAATGCCATGCCGATGGCAGCAAGCCAGCACTTGAGCCACCTCCTCAGTGGTCTCAGGCAATACTGCTAAGGGCGGACAATGACGATCAATGGTCAGTCCGTCACAGTCGTACACGAGTAACTCTTGACGCTTGGAGACCACCGACTTCTTTGACATGAAGCGTCTCAGGTCCCTGTCTAGAGCTGCCCAGTCGTGGGACACCATGCCCGCGCATCTGTTCTACAAACTAGGCACTTGAGCAGAAAGGAAGCGGAAGACCTGACACAGTTCATACGCTTCTGACCATTTTGGGTCAAGATGGCGAACGGTTCGTATCAGCCACTTGGCT
>CAJWUF010000072.1 GCA_913047395.1 uncultured cyanobacterium | reverse complement strand
AGAGTGATAACAAATGCTGGGAAGGAGGAATGTTGCTTAGATGTCGTGAATGAAGAAGCTGTGCAGTCTTCTGCAGTAGTTGGAAGGATTGGAGCGATAGCCAATTCAAGAGCAGCAGCACCAGTAAGTGATAGTTAGAGGCGAACGGAGCGCTGCACTGGCCTCTAATGACCAATGGATGACTCATCTTGATGGTGAAAACGGCTGCTGCAACTGGGCCACATCAGCTGCAGCGAAAGGTTCAGCAAGAGTGCCTCTAGTTCATGAAAAAGCCCCGCTAATTGGCGGGGCTTTTTCTTTATTTGTCCCCCCCCAGTGGCGGTGGTGACTTTTTGTTTTCGTCCTTCACCGCTGTCCATAGCTTCTTGCAACTTCAAAGCAAATGCTGTGAGCTCGATCAAGGCCAACTATGAGGTTGATCACAGCACCCCGTAGGATGCGCCGCTCAACAGACGCTACGTATGGCCAACCTCGATCAAGCTCCAAGCCGCAGCATGCCCAACCTCTTGCATGTCTTACCTGCTTTTGCTGATGAGGCGGAATTGCGGCTTAACACGATCGTGGAGCTCAACTCCAACACGATCAATAAGTACGAGCTGATCACCGAAACTGGCCACCTCAAGCTTGATCGTGTCGGTTATTCCTCCCTGGCCTATCCCTTTGCCTATGGCTGTATCCCTCGCACCTGGGATGAGGATGGTGATCCCTTGGATATTGAGATCGTTAGCGTTACCGAACCACTTGTGCCTGGTTCGATTGTTGAGGCAAGGATCATCGGCATCATGACCTTTGATGATGGCGGTGAAGTAGATGACAAGGTGATTGCTGTGCTTGCCGATGACAAGCGCATGGATCACATCACCAGCTTTGAGCAGCTTGGTGAGCACTGGCTCAAGGAGACCCAGTACTACTGGGAGCACTACAAGGATCTCAAGAAGCCCGGCACTTGCAGGGTGAATGGTTTCTTAGGTGTGCAAAAGGCAGTAGAGATCATCAAGACCTGTGAAGCCCGTTATCTAAACGAGATCGATCCAAAACTGGTCGATTAACCATCACAAGAAAACACTGAGGAGCGAACAAAAACGTCAGTCGCTCCTTTCGCTTCTCAGTGTTTATGTTGAGCAAAGCGAGTCTTTGCTGGCCCTTGTTAAGCCTCTTGTCTCGTCCATGTTCAACTTTGGCAGCATCGATGTTCATGGCTGGAGCTATGTGCTCTGCTATGGCTCATGCTTTGGCTGATGACTCAGGGGGCGATACCAAGAAAGCTGGCATGCCTGCGCTTAATACGAAGGTTGTGTTGGTGCTTAGTCGACGTGAGATCAGTGTTTTTAGAGATGGTCAGAAGCTTGGTCCTTGGCCGGTTGCGATCGGTGACCCTCGCACTCCTACTCCTGTAGGGATTTTTCAGGTCGAGAACAAAGTGATCAATCCGCAATATCAGAGCACCAAAACTGGACTTGTGAATCCCGTTATTGGTGCTTCAAGCCCCCTTGGTGATCGTTGGATTGGCTTTTTGCAAGATGGCATGAACCAGTACGGCATTCATGGCACTCCATGGCCTCATTGGGTCAATGCAAAAGCCGCAGTGACTAATGGTTGTGTGCGCATGAAGCATGAGCATGTGCGCCAGTTGTTTGACGTTGTGGAAGTGGGAACAACTGTGGAAATCCTGCGTTGAGCCTTTTTGCTTCGCTGAAAGGCTCAACAGCAGTTGATTTAAATGGCTATGCGCTCAATAAGAGATTGGTAGAAGTCATGCCTCGGGTCTGACTTCATCGAAAATCTCCTGAAGGATTTCTCCGGCACCTTGAGATTTAAGGGTTTCAGCGAGTTCCTTGCCAATGGCTTCGCAGTTTTCAACTGGTCCGCGTAGCTGATCGCGAATTAGTCGTTTGCCATCAAGGCTCGCAACCATGCCCGAAAGTATTAATTCATTGGCTTCTATGAGGCTATTTACGCCGATGGGCACTTGGCAGCCCCCTTCTAGTTCTCTAAGTAAGGCGCGCTCAGCCAGGCAGCGCTGAGCGGTGGGTTTGTGTTCCAGGGTCTTGATGATCTCAAGTACTTCGGGGTGGCCCTCTACGCATTCAATGCCCAGAGCTCCTTGGCCAACGGCATGGAGGGAGATATCGCTGGGAATTAACTGATGAATGCGATCTCCAACGCCAAGTCTTGTCAGGCCGGCTGCTGCCAGGATCAGGCAGTCATATTCGCCTGCATCTAGCTTTTCAAGGCGCGTGATTACATTGCCGCGCACATCTTTGAACACCAGGTGGGGATAGTGGTGGCGTAATTGAGCCAGACGTCTGAGGGAACTTGTTCCAACGATTGCCCCTTCAGGCAGGGTGCTGAGTTGATGATCGGCATTCTTTTTATTCACCACCAGAGCGTCGGCTGGGTCTTCTCGCTCAGTCACGCACCCAAGCATTAGCCCTTCGGGAAGATTGGTGGGTAGATCTTTGAGGGAATGAACAGCGATATCGGCACGGCCGATCAGCATCTGAGCTTCAAGCTCTTTGGTGAACAGGCCCTTGTCGCCGATCTTGGCAAGGGCGACATCGAGAATTTTGTCTCCCTGGGTTGCCATCGCCTCCACGGAGATGGAAAGGCCAGGGTGTGCTTGCTCCAGTTCCGCTTGCACCCAATTGGTTTGCACCATGGCCAGCTGGCTTCGGCGAGAGGCGATGCGCAGTTGGTTGAGGGCCATGGACAATGAATCGCAGCCGTTAAGACTAAGCAGTCGACCTCACCATCCTTGCCAAGACTGATAATCCGTTATCGCTCTGATAGGTATGAGCATGGATGAGCAGCTGGTTTTGCAGCCTTTTGAGCGAAAACCGTTTGTCTTGAATTTGGTGAGCCTCAGACCTTTTTTAAATTTTGGGATCAGATGGCATTTTCCTATTTGACTAGTCGAATGAGTGGATGGCCCTGGTTATGTGATCTGGATTGACTTGCTTGCAGCAGATCGCCGTTGGCGGATGCGTTTAAACCCTTTGCTGTCTGCCATAGCGTGCATCAAAAAAGGGGGGCTGAAGCCCCCCTTGGTAAATCTGGTTTCGAGTGATTACTTGATGTATTCCTTTAAGACTCCATTGCGATTGGGGTGACGTAATTTGCGCAGGGCCTTGGCTTCGATTTGACGAATGCGCTCTCTAGTCACCTCAAAGATCTGACCGATCTCCTCGAGAGTCTTCATGCGGCCGTCGTCTAGGCCGTAACGCAGACGCAGTACATCTCGTTCTCTGGGGCTGAGGGTTGCAAGAACGCCTTCTAGATCTTCTCGCAAGAGAGTTTTGGATACATCTTGCTCTGGGTTTTCAGTGTCAGATTCGATGAAATCACCAAGCCTGGAGTCTTCCTCCTTGCCAATTGGGGTTTCGAGGGAGATGGGCAGTTGAGCACTCTTGGCAATGAAGCGAAGCTTCTCGATTGTCATCTCCATGCTTTCTGCTATTTCTTCTTCTGTAGGTTTGCGGCCAAATTCTTGGCTTAGTACTTTGGTTGTTTTCTTGATTCGAGAGATGGTCTCATATAGGTGAACAGGAAGACGGATTGTGCGGCTTTGATCCGCAATTGCTCTGGTGATGGCCTGACGGATCCACCAGGTGGCATAGGTTGAGAATTTGTAGCCCTTTTCGTGGTCGAATTTCTCGGCAGCACGAATCAAGCCCAAGCTGCCTTCTTGGATTAGATCCTGGAACGAGAGTCCTCGATTCATGTATTTCTTGGCAATCGAAACCACAAGCCGTAGGTTTGATTGCACCATCTTTTCCTTGGCCCGGCGTCCGAGCATCAGGCGGCGGCGGAACTTGACATTGGTCATTTCAACAAGGACAGCCCATTCCTTATTGCTGGGATAGTGACCGTGATCACTCTCGAATTGCTCTGCAAGTTCCTCTAGGTGGAGGAGGTCGGCAATTTTGCGGGCTAGTTCAATTTCTTCGTCGGGGCGGAGTAGGCGGATACGGCCGATTTCCTGCAGGTATACCCGGATGGAATCTTCGGTGTAGACGCCTTTAGGACCGATTTTGATGTTTGCCAGAGCTTTAGCTCTAGCTTCTGCATCACTGGTTGCTGTAGCGGCAGTTTGATTGCTTTCAGCGTTTGCCTTGGGCATGTTTTCGGCGGCGGCAGCAAGAAGTCCGTCGGCCGTTGCATCAAGGTTTTTGGCAGCAGTAGGGACTGCTTTCGCTGTTGTCTTTTTGGGATTGGTAGTTGTACTAGCAGCATTGACGGGCTTGCTGGCGGTCTTCGCCTTGCTAGGGGTTGCCTTGGCTTTCTTGGCTTTGGGTTTTCCCTTCGCTTCGGCCACTTTTGGCGTGGCGGTCTTAGCAGAGGCTTTTGGCTTGGCCTTTGCAGCTGCTGCTGGGGTGGCGGCAGTACTCATGGCAGGGGACGCGTACGAAAGTTGGAGGGAGGAAGCGAAAACCAGGCTTTTGCAATACAACGCAAAAACACGACCACTAAAGCAACGGATCAAAGCACCTCATCTGAACCTCATGATCTAGGCGATCATCGAAGCCAGAAGCATTCGCATGATCTTTTGATCAAGGTTGGGAATTGGAGTGCTCTGGTTGGAGCGAAAGGGAAGGGAATGGTTTTGTTGACCAAAGCAGGGATGTCAGGGGCTTTCTCAGACCGGTCGACCTTTTATAGGGGGGTTCCCATAGAGGATCGAACTTCGTGTCTTCCCACTGGACGGAACTCTGCTTGGTTCCGACGACAGCCTTTGGACTGTCCAACGTATTTATTCTAAAAAAAACTTGTGATGCCTGCAAGTCCTGATTCTGATCCTGATCCGGCAACCTCTTTTTCAGACATTTCAGCGCAGGTAGATGTCTGGCTGGAGGCTGGTCGAGATGGGCGGTGCTTCACCTATGTCGATAGCAGGCAGTTAGGTGTGGATCTAGGTGATCTTGTGGTCGTTCGCTTGCGGGGGAGAAGGATGCAAGGGCTTGTTATGGATAGGCGAATCCCATCTCCTGTTGATGGAGGAGATGTCGTCTTTGGGACGCTAAAGCCACAGCGTCGATTGCAGGCCGTAGAGGCTCTAGTGCAGCCTGCGGCCGTTGATCCGCTCTGGTTCGAGTGGGTTAAAGCGATGGCGGTTCATTGCCATATGAGTCCTTTTCGCATGCTTAAGGCTGCTTTGCCTCCTGGTTGGCTTGGTCAGCGAAAGTCCAAACAGTCGGAGCCACGTCAGCTCTGGTGGATTCAATTAGAAGCTTCTGCTACAACACCAAGCGATCTTCCTCATCGTCAGGCCGATTTGCAGGTAGCCCTAGCTGCAGTTGGCGGCGGGGCTTGGCAGAGGGATTTGCAAGCTGATGGCTTTGGAGCTGGTCTTGTTAATGGCTTGATCAAGCGAGGTTTGATTCGCCGTGAAAAGCGTCTGCCTTTAGATGCTGCAATCAAGCTTCGCTCTTTAGAGACTTGTTATCAGGATTTGGAGGTGCCCCAGTCGCTGACGGTTGAGCAGAAGCAGGTTATGCAGGTTTTCTGTTCCCAGCCCCCTGGGACTGGGATGCTGCTTTGGGGGGTTACAGGTTCTGGCAAGACGGAGGTCTACCTGCAGCTTGTGGCCAGAGAAATAGAAGCTGGCCGTCATTGTTTAATTCTTACGCCGGAAATTGGCTTAATTCCTCAGCTGGTTGATCGCTTCCGTCGTCGTTTTGGTAGCCAGGTTTTTGAATATCACAGCGGCTGTTCTGATCGTGAACGGGTTAGCACTTGGCGGCAGGGGCTTACTGCTGCAGAGCCATTGGTAGTCGTTGGGACTCGTTCGGCAGTATTCCTGCCGCTATCGCCACTGGGCCTGATCGTGCTGGATGAAGAGCACGACAGTTCTTATAAGCAGGAGTCCCCCATGCCTTGCTACCACGCTCGTGATATGGCCATGGAACGGGCTAAACGTACTGGTGCCAGGGTGGTGCTGGGTAGTGCTACGCCATCACTAGTCACATGGAAGAACCTTGCTCCAAAAGGCTCACTTGCCCTTGCTCGACTAACCCGTCGCATTTCTAATCAGCCCTTGCCCCCGGTGCACGTGGTTGATATGCGACAGGAACTAGCTGATGGTCACCGCCGTTTGATCAGCCGCCCGTTAATGGATCGCCTTTCGGCATTGCCTGAGGCAGGCGAACAGGCTGTGGTGTTGGTGCCCAGGCGCGGATATAGCAGTTTCTTGAGTTGCCGTAGCTGCGGTGAGGTTGTGCAATGCCCTAACTGCGATGTGGCGCTTACGGTGCATCGTGGCCGTCAGGGGCAGCAGTGGTTGCGCTGCCATTGGTGTGACCATCGCGCTGAGATTGAGTCCTGTTGTAATCAGTGTGGATCGAAAGCTTTCAAGCCCTTCGGTGCTGGAACTCAACGCGTCATGGAGCATCTAGTCGAAGAGCTTCAGGGGCTCAGGCTGTTGCGTTTCGATCGCGATTCCACCGGTGGTCGCGACGGACATCGCCGTCTGCTGGAGCAGTTCGCTGCCGGTGAGGCGGATGTGCTTGTAGGTACGCAAATGTTGGCTAAGGGTATGGATTTGCCGCGGGTCACTCTGGCTGCTGTGTTGGCTGCAGATGGGTTGCTTCATCGCCCTGATCTACAAGCTGGTGAACAGAGCCTGCAGCTGTTGATGCAACTTGCTGGCCGTGCAGGACGTGGTGAGCGGCCTGGTCAGGTATTAGTTCAGACCTATGACCCTGATCATCCTGTAATTCTTCATTTGGTGGATGGACGCTATGAGGAGTTTTTGCAAAAGGAGGCTTGTCTACGCCAGGAGGCTGGATTGGTCCCTTACTGCCGGGCCTGTTTACTGCGCATGGCAGGCGAATCAGCTGCAGTAACTGCGACAGCTGCTGCGGTGTTAGCGGAACAGGTCAAGCCCCTTTGTGATGCCCAGGGTTGGTGCCTTATAGGCCCCGCACCAGCTCCGATTGCACGGGTTGCTGGTCGCAGTCGTTGGCAGTTGCTGCTACATGGCCCTGAGGCAAGTCCTTTGCCGCTTCCTTCAGGGTCGACCCTTTGGGATGGTCTGCCACGCGGCGTGTCTTTAGCGGTG
Source organism: uncultured cyanobacterium (assembly GCA_913047395.1). Lineage (GTDB taxonomy): Bacteria > Cyanobacteriota > Cyanobacteriia > PCC-6307 > Cyanobiaceae > Prochlorococcus. Next base: position 117 of record CAJWUF010000072.1, on the reverse strand, counting down.
GATCCAGATCCAATTCAACTTTGAAGAGTCCAACTTTGATTTGGCTACAGCGTTAGCTATGAAATCCCAGCCAATTCGTTTGTGCTTGCTCTTGAGACATAGATCGAGCTGGCTTGA
>CAJWUF010000071.1 GCA_913047395.1 uncultured cyanobacterium | reverse complement strand
TCACAAAACCAGCAAAACCGCAAGTTGCAATAGTCAGAACAAGCATAATAATTCCAGGTGTATTAAACCCCAATACAAATTTATGCACCCCAATAGATCCAAAGAATATCCCTAACAGACCAGCTGCCAACTTCTTGTTGCTTACTTCAGTATCAGAGAGTCCAGTCATAGCGTAAGTTTCATTATTCAATTTCTAGCCTCTAGAGCTGGGATCGACAAGCTTGCTCTTAACAAATGATGGCAGATCTAAGAGACTACTCCCTTATTATAGGCATAGTTCTGAACATAAAAACTGGCTATTGTAGGACCGATAATAATAACAGCTATTCCAGGAATAATACATAGGATCAAGCCTGCAATAGAAGCTGCACACAATATAATTCCTGCAAGGATCTGTACAAACACAAAACTCCAACCATTTTCTCCCTTATAAACAGCACTAAATGATGAGCTGAAAGCTTTCATGATAGGCATATTAGTCGTAAAGACCTTATTCGCATACACAGGAAATGTAAAAAGTACGGCGATACCTGGGAGGAAACAAAAGAAAAATCCAACAATAAATGCAATCTGAAACAAAATACCGGCTCGGATGTACCTCCAAGGACGAGAGAATACAATGTTGAAGACTTCATCAACAGTCACAACCTCACCGAATGCATAATAGCGAGCAGGAACTGCCACTACCAAGACCCCTACTAACGAATTAAGAATGAGCAAAACTATGTATATAATCGCTGAAAGAAAATAAGCCAATAGTCCAACCACTTGACTGATACTATTGGATTCAAATAGAGCAGCTATTACCACTGGAGCAATATTTGCAACTACCGAAGTGGCAATGGCAAGCAAAAAGTTTGCTGCAATGATTATGATCAGAACCTGACGATTAGCCTTAAACGCCTCCCATGAGCTCTTCAAGGAAGCTTCCTCTAAAGCGATTAAAGATGCTGGCAAGATCTAAAAAGGAGAATTTGGTAATTTATAGTTTAACAAAACTACAATCTCCGATTAGATATTGTTACAGATGCTGCGCGGCTTAGGCCTTGGAATTAAGCTGTAAATTGAGTTTGTGCAAATAATCCATAACCATCAAAGCTATCTAGTTAGATAAAAATTTAAATGATCAAAAGCTTACCAGCTCAAATAAAATCCACAATCTATCTTGATATCATCTCCCGCATTTCTGCTGAGGTACTCTTTGAATGCACGCAGAAAAGATAAGATCAGCCTTGGCAAAATAGGCCTGATAGTTGCAGGCCCTAGTATTGATATGCTCTTAATGCAGCAGGTGAAAATATAACAAAGAATATTAGCAGACAACTCCTTTATTATAGGCAGCATGCTGAATGTAGAAGGTGCCAATTGGAATAGCAATTAGCCCACCCAAGCCACATGTACATACCGAAGTAAGAAACACGCATATGAACGCAAGTATCTGAATACCTACGAAAGACCAACCAGCTTCGCTCTTATAAAGGGCACTAAAAGACGAAGAGAACGCATCCATAATTGGCATATCAGTAGTGAAAATCTTATTAACAAAAACAGGGTACGTAAGGAATACAGCAATTCCTGGTATAATGCAAAAGATTATTCCAATAAGTGCCGCAATACTAAACAAAATGCCTGCGCCAATGTACCTCATTGGGCGCGAAAATAAAGCCCCAAATGCCGCCCCGGGAGTCACAACATCACCGAAGGCATAGTATAAAGCGGGAACAGCCACAAATAAAACGCTCAGGAGCTGAGTAACAATATTAAAAGGTAAAGATGACACCTGGGAAATCAAAACTGCAATTAATACCCCCGACTCAGGATCATAGTCAGATAGTGCTGCTGAAAAAATACCTAGAGTTATCGAACTAAAAATGTAGGCTATAACGGCAATTGCAATTGATACCAACCAAATCACAAGTATTGTCGGCACATGGGCTACTACAGCAGTCCATGCTCCGTTAATCGAAACCTCTTCTCTGGCAACCGGTGAAGTGGGCACAGAACACAAATGCAGATATTATTAGCTTAATTCAAGCGACAGGTAGCGTCAATTCTCTGTAAAGTACCTATAAAAATGTAAGGAAGAATGAACAAGGTTTTAATCAATAACAATAATAGGAATACTAAATACCTAGCGATGCAAGAGAAAATATTGATGGTCTAATTGTAAGACAAGCGAGACCAGTAGACGGTAGCTATTAAAGCTCGCTCAACCACTGAATCCATTTGGATCGCTGAAACTTTCCGCTATCTGTACGCTCAAGATTGGGACAGGCAATCCAGCGCCGCGGCCGCTGACAAGAGGGTAATTGCTGGGCTAATTCCACAAGCACAAGCTCCAACTTGGATAGCTCTTCTCCATCGCGAAGACGCACTAATGCCACCAACCTGGCACCCCATAGGGGATCAGGTTCATCGAGCAACAACAAATCAACCAATGGACAACCTGCCGCGAGGGCTAGCTCCATCAATTGCTGCTGTACCTGATCGGGAAACACGGTCTCACCACCTGAGTGAATCGCGCCATCTAAACGGCCATCGATACAAAGCCTGAGCTGCGAACCATGACTGCTAAACCGAGCAGCATCTCCAGATGTCCACCAACCTTGATGATCTCGAACATCCTGTAAACCCTCACCCAACCAGCGAGCCAACGCCAGCCTGGCTGTTCGGACCTGCAAGCCACCATCAGGCGCCAGATGCAGCTCAACATCATCCAACGGCGATCCACAATCCATAGCCCCCGCCAGGAAATCCTCCGGTGTAAGTGCCGTCACCATCGCGGCTGTCTCCGTCGCTCCATAACAAGGGGCCATCCTCAGCCCCTCAGCACGTGCCGCTTGCGCCAATGCCTGCGAAAGCGCAGCCCCACCAACCCAAATCACATCGCAAGCTTGCAGAAAACGTCTACCAGCTGAGTGAGCCAGCAACCGCTGCAATTGCGTTGGTACCAAAGAAATCAGCGCACACTTCTCTCCCCATCCTGGTAATGACTCACACCACTGCTCTAAAGAACCTGGATTGCGCATCAATGCCGGCAGCAGCCAGGCATGAGTAGCCCCCCAACAGAGACTGCGCCACCAAGGCATCAGGCCACTGACGTGATGCAAAGGCAAGGGATTGAGCACCAAGCATTGCTGCAGGTCATAACCCTGCTCTAGAAGCCAACGTCCTGTGGCCCAAGCTGAGAGATCAAGATGACTGCAAGGCTGCAAACAGTGCTGCTGTCCTCCCGAAGTTCCGCCACTTGCCACGACCACGCCAGGACCATCCGGCAAAAGATCCCTCGAGATCAAACCGCTAATTCCCACCGGCGGCAGCAGCTGCACCCAAGCCCCACGCTCTAAGGCTTGACTTAGCTGCACAGCTCTTTGCTCCACCTCAGCGGGATCGCACCTCAAGGAGACCAGCTCTGTCATGCGGCAGCCCACACCACTTCTGGATCACTACTAAACAGAGGTCCATCAGGACACCAACCTGGTGCTAGGCCAGGAGCCACAGGCGTAGGGCCCTGCTGCTGCAACGCAGCGAGATGGTGAACCCAACGGCGGCCGATGCCGGTTTCAAAGGCCGTGCTCAACATTCGGCGGCCCACACCCTTCTGCAGCTCCCGCAGCAGAGGTCTTGGATCACCTTCTAAGACCGGTCGCCGCACCTGCCAACCAAGCCAAGATTCGCGCAGCGATGGCTGAACCAAAAGCGACTCATCCAAAGCCACAGGAACCTGTTGATCCAACACCCTTAAACCTTCAAAATCAGCAGTAGGTAGAGGTTGTTCAAACCATTCCAACCTCGGATCGTGCAGACATAACTCCACCCAAGCGCTGACCATATTTCGATCCCAGCCGCCATTGGCATCAATCCTGAAATGCGCATCGGCTGGCAATCGCTCCAACAACTGGCGCAGAAGGTTCCGCTCCAGGGAATCAGCCACCACCGCCACCTTCCACTTCACAGTGAGGGGCTTGCCTTGCAAGGTAGGCATCCCCAACACAGAATCCAGCGCATTCAAAAGAGCCTTACCCGCTGGCAACAACACAGCAGAGGCAGGCGATGGCAACCAGCCGCCTGATGCGGCTGACCCCACTAAGCCATCCAGCTCCCCCAGAGCTGCACCCACGCCAAAAGCCAAGGCCGCAGGCCAAAACGCCATTCCATCCTCCAACTCCAATCGCGTTGGTGCCGAGCACAGGCCTGCCAAAAAATCGCCACAAGCTTTTAACTCATCGGCATCTAATGGAGACACTTCACCCCAACCACAACGACCAAAGGCATCCTCCAAACGCAGTAACCAACCCTGCCGTTCTTGCCAACCCCCCTGCGCCGTATGCAGCTCCCGCTTCAAACGAAATGAAAAGGGTTTGCTCTGAAACTTGAGGGCCATTAAATCAACCTGGGGCAGAAACAGCCAATCCAAGAGAAGGCGCCAGGGCCAAACCCAAGCTCAAACCCAAGCCATTTAATGCCTGAAAGCGCAAAGCCAAAAACTTACTGCCGCGAATCCTCTCTGGCTGATCGTGATGATTACGCAGCAAACGAATCAGAGTCGCTCCTGCAGGCAAGCCCAGGCATCCAAGCAGAGCCGTTGGCGGCCAATGCCCCTGCAACACAGGAGTCCACTCCAAGGCCAAGGTGAGCGAGAGGAACCAAGGCACCAAAGCGGCTGCACGAGCTGTACCCAGGCGCACCACAGGCGATCTTTTGCCATGCGCCGCATCCTCAGCCACTTGATGAAAGTGAGAACAAAAGAGCACCAAGGTTGTAGCTATGGCAGGACCACTTCCTAAGGCGAGCGCCGTTGCCCAGGGAATACCTGGGCCATCCCCATTAACTGGCGCCAACACCAACAAGGCAGCTGCTGTAGCAAAAGGACCAAAGGCCAGCCAACAAAGAGGTTCACCTAAACCTAAATAGCCCCATCGAAAAGGCGGCCCCTGATAGAGGTAGCCCAAACCACAGCTAATTAACACCAAAAGCAGTACAGCAGAACTACTACGCAAAGCCAAAAGCAATACCATCAGCAAACCCAGCGCCAGCGCTAAGTAGGCAAAGCGTCGCACTGGTCGCCTTTGACCCAAAAGCGCAACTACCGAATGCAGCTTCGTGAAGCTATCCACGCCGGTATCGGCATCAAAGAGGTCATTGCTGAGGTTTTCCCAAAGCAGAAGAAGCACTGCCGCCACGAGAAAACCAAACAGTTGATCGAGACGAACACCTTCACCCGCCCCCACTCGCCAACCTGCCGCCAACAACGCTGGCATCACTGCCACGGAGTACATCGGCCACTTGATTGCAGCCTTCCAAAGATCACCTCTAGAAGATTTCTTGGCGTAAAGGGATGCAACATCCTGTTGGTCTTGCATAGAGAAGACGCCTGGAACCCAGGGAAAGGCCCATACATTTGAGCAGCACCCGCGCTTAAATCCCACCCCGGATGACAGCTGACCCAAGCTTCAGCAATCTTTTAGCTGCCGCATCCCGGGGCTGGTGGGAACTTAATGGCGATGAAGGTGTGCTCAGTCTGGCCCTACCTCTCGAGCAGGTGGACCCGCTATACAACCTGCCCTTACTCAGCCAGGAGGATCCCTTCCAGTTCCTCTGGGATGGTGCACCAGGCCTGTGCTTTGCAGCAGCAGGTCAGTGCCAGAGCCTTGATCTTGCAGGCCCCAGGCGCTTTGAGGTGGCTCAGCGATTCTGCGAAACAACTCTGGCGCGCCTTACAGACGTCACTCCCGTCGCCCCTGCCCAAGCTCGGCCAAAAGTCTTACTGGCATTTTCGTTCTTTGAACATTCCGCAGAACGTCAACGCAGCCATAACTGCACACCCGCAGTTCAGGCTGTACTGCCCCGCTGGCAACTAAGCCGTCAAGGTAAACATGGTTGGCTGCGTCTCAATGGCGTAATTACTCAGCAAGCAGAAGCCAGGGAATTGGCCGAACAGCTTTGGCTGATGGCAGAAAATCTCCTCTGCCGCAATCTTGAATCAAAATATTCCTGGCCCGATAGCGCCTGCATCACCACGACAATCCAACCCTGGCAGGAGTGTTACCGACCAGCTCTAAAACGCGGATTAGATCTGGTTAATAGCGGCGAACTCAACAAGTTGGTACTGGCTGTACGTCAATCCATTCAGCTCCAAACACCATTAGATCCTTTACCGGTACTGGCCCGATTGCGTAAACAGCAAGCAGGCAGTTGCCGCTTCCTATGGCGAAGAACACGCGAAAATGCATTTTTTGGGGCTTCACCTGAAAGGCTGCTCAGCCTGCAAAGAGGCCAACTGCGTACAGATGCCCTGGCTGGCACTGCTGATCGCAACGACGATGGACAAAAACTGCTCAGGTCTGAGAAAGACCGCCGTGAGCATGAACTAGTCGTTAGCTCAATCACGCAGCAGCTATGCAATCAAGGGCTAACTCCACGGCGCCCACGGAACCCCCAACTCGCTCGTCATGGCCAACTGATGCACCTACACACGCCAATTACAGCGAATGCCAATGGACAGTCATCACTCAACCTGGCCAAGGTTCTCCACCCCACGCCAGCAGTTGCTGGACTGCCTTGTCGGGAGGCGATGGCATGGCTACGCACATTGGAGCCTTTTGAGCGTGGCAACTATGCAGCGCCGATTGGCTGGATCGACACAAGCGGCGATACAGAGCTAAGAGTGGCGATCCGCTGTGGCCATATCCGTAATTCAGTGCTTGATCTCACCGCCGGAGCCGGCTTGGTCAGAGGATCTGTCGTTGAACGGGAATTAGAGGAAGTAGGCCTGAAGCTATCTGTCCTGGCAGACCAGCTCGAGCTAAAAGCTCAGGCTCAACCCAAAGTGACAAGTAAACGCGCAATAACTTGATCTGCCAGGGGGACTCCTTTTAGACGCTCCACCTCACGAATTCCAGTGGGACTGGTGACATTGATCTCGCTGAGCATTCCATCAATCACATCAATTCCCACAAAAAACAATCCTTGCTCTTTCAAAACAGGTGCCAGCTCTGCACAAATCTGCAATTCGCGACTATCAAGCTCTGTGGGCTCAGGGCATCCACCCATAGCGAGGTTGCTGCGAAAATCACCGGCCTTGGGACGACGATTCACTGCGCCAAGAGGCTCTCCCTCCACCAGCAGGATGCGCTTATCTCCATTGCTGACGGCTGGCAGAAAGCGCTGCACCATTACCGGCAACTGCTCCTGATCCG
>CAJWUF010000070.1 GCA_913047395.1 uncultured cyanobacterium | reverse complement strand
CTCGGCGATCGGCTGAGCGAACCTGCGTGAACATTGGCGTGCAGCAAAGTAATTTACTAAGCCTAAGAGGCGCTTGGGACTCACCGTGAAGTTCACTGCCTGGGTGTTACACGAGATGGCCAATAGGATTTATTCATTGATAGCCCTGCTATGACCTCAGTTCCTCCATCGTCAATTCCCGTTGTGGTCGCTGGTGCACTCGGCCGCATGGGAGCAGAAGTCGTCAGAGCTATTCACGATGCTTCTGATTGTGAGCTCGTGGGTGCTGTTGAAACCACACCAGACAAAGAAGGGCTCGATATAGGTGAAGAGCTAGGACTCGGGACTCTTGATGTTGCTCTGACTTCCGATTTTGAAGCGTGCATTTGTTCAGTCAGCCAGAATTCACATCAGACAGGTCCTGGACAAGGTGCGGTGCTTGTCGATTTCACTCATCCATCGGTGGTTTACGACCACACCAGAACAGCCCTTGCCTATGGCGTACATCCAGTCATCGGCACCACGGGTCTATCTACAGAGCAATTGAAGGATCTAAGTGGCTTTGCCGCAAAAGCCTCTATGGGAGCGGCGGTGATTCCCAATTTTTCCGTTGGCATGGTGTTGCTTCAACAAGCTGCAGCAGCAGCTGCACGCTTCTATAACCACGCTGAACTTACGGAACTGCATCACAACCGTAAGGCTGATGCCCCAAGCGGCACTTGTATTAAAACTGCAGAGCTTATGGAGGAATTAGGCAAAACCTTTAATTCCTCTGAGCTCGATGAACATGAATCGCTCTCGGGCTGTAGGGGTGGTTTACGAGCAAGTGGCTTACGCCTTCATTCCCTTCGCCTGCCAGGGTTAGTGGCCCATCAAGAAGTGATGTTTGGTGCTCCTGGAGAAACCTATACACTTCGGCACGACACAATTGATCGTTCGGCTTATATGCCTGGAGTATTACTAACTGTGGGTAAGGTGCGACAGCTTCAAGGGCTGGTTTATGGCCTTGAACGCCTGATCTGAATTAAGTGTCAAGACGATGTTGGTCCCTTTACGCCCCGGAGAACTTCAGAGGCTTATCCCAGCAGTGGCCACAGGTAATCAATTCGGCGCTGCCCTTGGTAATCCGCGGAAGATTCTGCAGAGGGTAATGATCTCAGCCATTGGAGGGGTGATCACTTTGGTCATCCAAGGTCGTCTTGTGGGAAGCCAGTTTTCTGCAATCTTTTTGATTCTTGGCGTAATTCTGCTTCTTTATATCCTTTGGGGTCCAATCATCGAAGCCGGTCAAAAGAATGCTGTTTTGCGTCGTTATCCAGCAGCGGCCCTATTCGAAGGTGATGTAAGCGAGGTGTTAACCCGTGAACGCATAGAGGATCGTCATGAGCAGGCAAACAAGCATGGAGAACTTGAACTGGTCGAAAACAGGCGCACCTGGATGGTGCTGAAGCTTGAGGATGAAGATGGCTATCTAGGGCAATTAAGATTCCCCATGTCTAAAAAGCATCAGGCGATCCGAGCAGGCTCTCTAATTCGTTGTCTGGTGCTAAGCGATCGTAAGGATTTCAGTCGTATAGCTGCATTTAGTGATGCATGGCTACCAATCCAACAAACATGGGTAGGTGAATACCCCTACTTGCTTCGCCCTGCATTTGAGGAGCTCTGTCAACTACGCCTCGCACAGCTTGATAGCCGCCACCGCTCTGGCAATCGTTCCTATTACTGAGTTGCAATAGCTATCAAACCAAGAAGGTTAATCGCCAGATGTTTTTACCCTTTAGTCACCACTACAGTTATTGCCAAGAAATTATCTGCTAATAGGACTTGGTAAATCAATTCACCTTCTATGGCATCTCTAAAGCAAAATAGCTAATGATCTGTTTTACCTCTTCGGGCTGACACCTTGACCCGTTTACACGGTGCAGCCCTTGAGCTGAAGTCTGTAGCTATGCGAGTGAAAATCCTTGGAGCAGGTCCCACAGGATCCCTTCTCGCTCTTGCTCTTGCTCAGCTAGGTGCCAGCGTCAGGCTGTACGACCCATTAACAGTTGAAGAGTTACCTAAACGCAGCAGAGCTTATGCACTAACTCATTCTTCAAGGCGACTACTTCAATCACTTGATCTATGGGACCCACTCAATTCACATCTCACTCCATTCACCAAATTGCAGCTTGATGATCAAGAGCTGAATCGCCACACCTGTTTTGAGATTGATGATCTTTCAATCCAAAATCAAGCTCATGGGGCCGTTGGCTGGATCTTGGACCATCGCCCCTTGATGGAACTACTGCTGGAGCGTCTCAAGAACCAGCCAACAGTGAGCCTGGATCTTGGTGAGCTTGATAAACAAGGGCTCGACGGGCATGACTTGGTTTTTGCAGCTGATGGCCCTGCCTCTCCCACCAGAGAAGCCTGGGGTATCAAAACTTGGAGTCATCGCTATCAGCAAGGCTGTTTAACTGCCAAGGTGCTGCTGCGCGGGGCTGGTCCCTTAACCGCATATGAGCTGTTTCGCGCTGAAGGCCCTCTGGCTGTACTGCCTATGGGAGGTGATGTGTTTCAGGTGGTTTGGAGTGGCCCATTGAGGTGTTGTCAGGAGCGTGCTGGCCTGCATCCTTCTCACTTTCTCGATCAACTAGCTGCTGTATTGCCAGAAGGTCTTCAGCCAGATGTCCTTTTGGATCATCCTGCTGCTTTCCCCCTTCAACTGTCCCTCGCCCATCAACTTCAACGTGGTCGTGGCGTACTGGTAGGGGAATCAGGCCATCGCTGTCATCCCATCGGAGGACAGGGATTGAACCTTTGCTGGCGTGATGTAAGCACGCTAATAAAGCTCGTGAGACTCTCTAATAAGGACACTTTGCCTGTGGCGAAGCTGCCTCGGCTCTATGCCCGATCGCGCTTTTTAGATCTTGTCTGTGTTGGTCTTATGACTGACCTGACTGTGCGTATGTTCTCAAGCCGAAACCTACTAATGCTGATGCTGCGAATGCCACTGATGGTTCTTCTGGCTCGGCTGCCTTGGATGCGGCAAGTGCTTTTAAAGGCAATGACTGATGGCCCTATTACTGTCGTTAGATTGCTATCAAGTTGAAAGTCCACTGCTATTTATTCCGTGGTGATCAGTAGCCATCAGCAACCCTCTGCTTCACCCCATTTGCTGCAGTTTTTGCAACAAAAGCTTGGCCTTAGCGAAAATGCCCTCAACTTAGGTATGCGTCAGGCAAAGCTTGAACAAGCACCCTTACCGATCGTGCTTTGGAGCTTCGGATTACTCAGTTTGGATCAGTATCAGCAGGTTCTTAATTGGGAAAATGATCAGGAGTAAATGATCAATGACTTCACTGGCATCTGCACGGGAAGTTGACGACGACCGCCGAGATCAGCTAGCTCGATAACAAAACCGCAGCCCACCAGATCACCACCAGCATGCTCGATCAGCTCAACTGTGGCTCTAGCAGTACCTCCTGTGGCAAGAAGATCGTCCACGATTAATACGCGGGGTTGACCGTAAAAAGCATCAGCATGAATCTCAAGCCGATCGCTGCCGTACTCCAACTCATAGTCGATACCAATTACATCACCAGGTAATTTGCCTGGTTTTCGAACCGGGACGAAGCCGATCTTCTGAGTAGTAGCCAAAGCTGTACCTACGATGAATCCACGTGATTCGATTCCCACAATCAAATCGGGTTTCAATTCACTGCAGAGATCGCCCAGCTGTCGCATCACTTCATCCCATCCATCGGGATTACGCAGTAGGGGACTGATGTCTCGAAAAAGAATTCCCGGTTTTGGAAAATCGGGGATGTCACGAATGAGTTGGCGAAGATCCAAAGAATGGTGACGCAGGGGCCTTAGCCCTGGCATCATCGCAGCCATGACCAATGCAACAACCATTTCAGAACCTTCATCAAATACTCAGCAGCAGAAATCGTTTGAACAGCAACAGAGCGAGATGACGCTCAAAACTGTTCTGGGACGTAGAGGCCTAGAGCGCCTTGATCTGCTTTTACTGGTAGTCGAGTCACTTGATCTCAACGGTGGTGAAGCAATGCTTTGGACAACTCAGCAATTGGGTTTGCAAGAGCAGTTCCCTAATCGCGTTGAGCTCTGGAAACGGCGCTGTCACAATCCATTGAGACGCGCCACGCGTCGAGGTGAACTAAGTGCATTTGATGCAGAAGCCATGCTTCGCCTGCTCTGTTCAATGGCAAGCCGTCTTTATCCTCTCCTTCATCAATTACTTTCTTCTCGCGAACCAGAAGAACTTAATTTGCAGCGCTGGGCTTTGCTAGATCAGCGTCTTCGCGATCTAATTGAAGAGAGAATGAATCCTCGACGTGGGGCTGTTCAAAGACTTTTGCAGCAAGAACAATCTCAACCTATTCAGCGAGAACTTGTGTTTAGTCTTGCTCTTGCTGCTGGAGATGGAGGAATAGATCGTCTGCGCGCCAGCCTGCTTGATCCAACTCCCTGATGCTGAACCTCTCATTTCGTTACGACCAAACAGCAGTCCGCCTTCAGGTCGAGGGGCTTCCTGATTTCTCCGCAGGTCATGGGGATGGGATCCTTGGCATTATTTCCGGTTGGCGGCTGCAGTTGGTTGCTTCACCAGAGCTAGAAGGCAAGCGTGAACATTTGCAGGCCTTGATGGCCACGGTGCTCCCCTATGCCCGCCATCGCATTTCGGGTGTGAAACGAGCTTTCGGAGACACGGCCAGTGCAGTGGTCATTTCACCTGATGGAGACAAGCATCAACTGCTGCTTCGTAGTAGTCAGCCAAACATCCCTCCACTGACTCTTCATCTTGATCATGCAGAGCTAGCTGACCTTGTGCGCTGTTTGGATGCCCTTCGCCTTGATCCACGCGTACAAGTCCCCTGGGAATTGCCCATTGATCATCCTTTGCCTCGCAAGGAACTAGCGGAGCGAGTGCCTCTCTCCCAACGCTTTGGGGCTCCATTTATCGGTGGCACAGCCTTGGCCCTGATCGCGGGTCTTAGCCTTTTGCTTCCCGTTCCCCGTAGTAGCGAAGGAACTCTTCCCCCTGCCAATTCGACGACACCTGAACAAACGCAATCAAGTTCTAATCGTTAACGATAAATTCCTACAGGCCAGAATTATTATCTATTTTCAAAGTACCAAACCTTTTCCTTCCATTGGGAGTGAATTGGTCTGATTCTTCTTGTTGAGCGTGCCCTGTTGAAGCAGGCCCCCCTCTACTGCCTTATCCCATGAGCAGTCCTCTTCGCAAACTGAATAAATCTGATCGTCATCGCCAGGTTTTCCGCAGATCTAGGCCCAAAAGGGTTACTCCTCTTTGGCGTCAGCCAATCGAATCACTGCTGATGCTGATCAGCGGCATTGGTTTACTAGCTTTTCTGAACTGGGTCCCTCAACAAGAAGAACTTGATGGGATGGTGATTGTCAGCGAAGCAATTTCTAATCTGATCCTAGGTATCACCAACCTACTAAAGGCAATTCTAGGTTTTGGTTCAGTGATCCTGATGGCTGTCCTCGTAATGCTTGGCCTAACCCTGCTTCTTGGCGGGAGCTGGAGGATGCTGAAGTTTTTTGCACATCTATGGAGCAGAACGAAGAGACCTTCACAGCGAGGAATACGTCACCAGATTCGTCGTTAGTACTTGAAAGGAAGTTAATGGTGCTGGTGTTGAGGTGGCCGCGGAGCAAGGGCTCTTTGCAAAATCCAAAGCTCCTCCATAGTTAGGACTCTGTCGTTGTTGAAATCCAATCTGTTGAAGTTGTTGGCCAACCAAGGTATTGAGTTGGCTTCATGCCGATTGAGTTCTCCATTGCCATTGATGTCCGCTTGCTGGAAACGTCGTTGCAGCCTCCTGCCGTTTGGATGAACACCGGCAGGTCGCAGGTCCTCCAGCAACAAATAGCCTCGTGAGTCCTGTCTATGCAACCTTCTATTGAGATAAGTCTGTCCCTGCACCTCGCTCGCATCGAGTTTTCCATCACTGTTCAAATCAAGGCGCACAAACATGGCTTCTAGACGCTGGCCGTAGTACTTAACGCCCTCTGGTGCCGCCAAAGCATCAGCGTTATTCAGCAACGCACCAGCACAAAACAGCCCTGCAGTAACCAACCAGAAACTTTTTTTTGTTTCCAACGATCTAGACCAGCAATGAAGAAGATTTGGCTGACTTGTCATGGGGTCAGCCTATGAATTGTGGCCAGCGATGTCGATGACTGAACTATGACCAAATTAGTTTGAGCTGTGACATGGTCCAACTGCTATGGACATCACCGGCAAACATTGTCTATACCATCGACTAACAGAATTTTATTGAGCACCCCATAGCCATGGACCGCTCCTCGATGATCTGGGTAGTAGACGACGACCCAGAACTGCGTCAGATGGTGGGCACCTACTTAATTGATCAGGGTTACGATGTGCGCTGCCTGCGCGACGTCAAGCAACTAGAAGCACGTCTGGAATGTCAGCGACCTGATCTAGTGGTGCTCGACCTAATGCTGCCAGGGGATGATGGCCTTTCAGCGCTTCGTCGCTTGCGAGATGCGGGTGATGATTTACCTGTGGTAATGCTTACTGCAAGGGGAGAAGCAGTGGATCGAATAATCGGTCTCGAGCAAGGTGCAGACGATTACCTTGGCAAGCCTTTCCTTCCACGTGAGCTTTCTGCTCGTATTGAAGCAGTACTAAGGCGACGCAGTGCGCTTCCCGCTGGTACGCCTTTAGCAGAGGGGGAAGATGTGGTTTTTGGCTGGAATGAGCTAAATCTTTCTGCCCGTACCCTCACCCAGAACGGAAATCCGGTTGTAATCACAAGCGGAGAATTCAGTTTGTTGTCAGCCTTTGTACAGCACCCCCATCGCCCTCTCTCTAGGGAAAGATTGATCGAACTCGCTCGCGGACCAGGTTCTGAAACTGATAGCCGCAGCATGGATGTTCAAATTTCGAGAGTGCGAAAGTTGGTCGAACCTGACTCCAGTCGACCTCGCTACATCCAAACGGTATGGGGATACGGCTATGTATTTGTTCCTGACGGAAAGCCCCGTTCCCGCTAAATGAAACGGACACAACGCTGGCCGGCGATGCTGTCTGTCCTTTTGGGCTGGAGTGGACTTGTCCTTGGCAGCTGGGCTCTTTGTTTGCTGGTGCTGCAGGTCTTGTTCGGTCGACAGATAGAGATGCTTCAAACCGCGCAACTTAGTCGTGATTTATCCCTAAACGTTCGTCTTACTGAGTTGGCACTAGAGCGTTATCCCCCTGGATTGGTCTCTGAACTAACGGGACTAAATCTGAAAGTGATGACTCGTCCTCCAAAGCCTGCGCACTCTGATCATTCTCTGGAACGGCAAATCGTTGCGCTTCAAGGTCAATTATGCCAACGGCTTTCTCATTGCCCGATGTTGATACCTATCCCTGTTGAAGGTGCCAAACGTGGGGTTTGGATTGAACTCATTTCCCC
>CAJWUF010000069.1 GCA_913047395.1 uncultured cyanobacterium | reverse complement strand
CGTGGCCAAAGCCACCACCAGAGAACTTCCAAACCCCTCCACCAACTGACTGAACAACAAACAAGGTGCTTGGTAACTGACGCAAATGACGTCGAATGCCGTCTAATCGCAATACCACCGGAGGCTGATTGTCAGCGCCTCGAATCTCCAAAGCCAATACCCGGCCACTTGAACCCCGCTCAAGCACAGTCAACTGTTTAGGTAATGAAGACAAGCTGGGCACCATCGCACTCAAAGATTGCTGCAATTGATCAGCTCTCAGCACACGACTCCAGCGAAAACGCGGGTGCCCCTTCCCATAAGCGCCATCATCATCCAACAACAACCTCACAACAGAACTCTGATTGAGTGGCAAAGAAAACCGATCAGCCCATCCGAGTGATCCATCCAACTCAGCCCGCAGGTATGGAACAGGATCCATGGCCCAAGCTTCAGAGCCAGCAGCCATCACTCCACCGTTGCTGGCGTGATAAACAGCATTAATAGGCTTCTGCTTCCAGCTCAGCACCTTGCCAGCAGTACTGGCAATCGCTTGACGTACCCCAAAACTGGCCTGCCTGGGATCGCTATACACCTGACACTGAGTATCACTGCAAAGGTGATACCCATCAAGCGCAAACCGATGACTATTGGCAAGCGCCCAAGTTCTTGCCAGCACCGTCTGGGCAGCTAATGCTGCTGGCGGAGCCCCAGCTCCAATCTCATGAGGCACCACCCCCTCCAAATAGCGCTCCAGAGGAACCTGTTCCACAAGGGTCCAGCTTCCATAGGCATTGACCTGCAATTGAAACGGCCCTGAATACACCCCACCCTTCCAACTCAGGCCTTGCGGAGCTTCAATTTGAACCGGTCCAACCAAAGTGCTGCCACCTTTTTCTTCCTCAATCACAGGCTGCACGGCTGAAGTCACCGTGTCCTGCCACAAGCGAATATCCACTCCCTGAAGAGGTCGCACCCCTTGCGATACCCACACTTCCCAATCATTGGGATGAGCCACCACAGCCTCAACCCCCTCCTGACGCCATTTTGAGGCCACTTGCTCTGCCGACTCAAAACTGGCAAACGGACCAGCAACCTGACGTGCCAGCTGCAGAGGTTGCTCGAGCTGTACCAACCTCCAGCTGAGCGTAATGACTGGAGCCCGATGAACTTCACCGCGAGCATCCCGAAGCATCAAGGGCTCACGACCCGCACTGACCAAACGTAACGATGGTGCTGAATGCGTAGAAGTTGTGCCTTGACCCAGCAAAGGCTGTAAGGCCACCCAAAGCAAAGACCTACCCGACATTGGTGCCGGCGGTGCTTGCACCGCCTGATGAGTAGGCAGAACAACAAGCGCAGGGGGTGCAGTTACCTGCTGAGCGTTACAACCCAAAGTGATGCCACCAAGCAAGAAGAGGACACCGATAAGTCCTTGCTTGGAGCTAGACATGGAATTCTGAAAAACCTTGATCAACGATGCCCAGCATGAAAACACCCATCATCAGTAATTTGGCTTCTGGCAGGTCTTGATCGTAAAGTTGTTGTTTGTGCGCAAGCCGCTGGAGATGCCCAAGCTAAAGACCCGCAAAGCTGCCGCCAAGCGGTTCAAGGCAACCGTCACTGGCAAATTCATGCGCCGTCGTGCATTTCGCAACCACCTACTAGACCATAAAAGCCCAAAGTTAAAGCGCCATCTGGCAACCAAGGCCGTTGTGGATGAACGCGATGCAGACAATGTGCGGCTGATGCTCCCATACGCCTAAAAGAGCAAGCCCAACTAACAAATCTGAATTTTCTATCCCTTCTTGAATTCTTAAACCATGGCTCGCGTCAAAAGAGGCAACGTCGCCCGCAAACGCCGTAACAAGATCCTGCGACTGGCCCGCGGCTTTCAAGGCAGCAATGGAAGTCTCTTCCGCACTGCCAATCAACGGGTGATGAAGGCACTTTGTAATGCCTATCGAGATCGCCGGCGCCGCAAACGTGATTTCCGTCGTCTCTGGATTGCTCGCATCAACGCAGCTGCTCGAATCAACGGCGTGAGCTATAGCCGCCTTATCGGTGGTCTAAAAAAAGCTGACGTACGCATCAATCGAAAGATGCTGGCCCAGTTGGCCATGATCGATCCCAAAAGTTTTTCCAGCGTGGTGGGCTCCGCCAAGAGCTAACTTCAACTCTCAGCTAAGACTGCAAAAAATACAGACCTCCCAAAAGGGGGGTCTTTTTTTGTATCTGGCCTGAAAAGCAAAGCTTTTCCTGGAGTTGACAACCACAAGCTACTGACGCTAGTACACATGTACCCAAATAAGCGAAATGGTGCATGCCTCGCCTATCTCCGGCCCTGCTCATAGAGCAGACCAGCCTGAAGAGTGGCCTGATTTCGGCTTCAGAGAACTTCAAAACTCAAGCTCAGGCGAAGTATGTATGACCTGCCAACACTTCAAATATTCAGCCACAAAGCAATGCATCTCGCTGCTTAGCTGTCCCCTTCATCAATGCTTGATCCCTCAAGGAGAGCACCTGAACAAAAAATGCCCGCAATGGCTACTCCGACGCGAGCTAGAAGTCGGCTGGTGTCCTGAGGCTGCCTAACTTGCCTTAGATGGCGCCAAGAGCCAATCAACTGATCCTTCGAGTTCCTTTCCTTCTTTAGATGTGAGAGCAATAACGTTGAAGTGCTTACTCACTGAAGACGTCCTATCACTGTTAAGCCAGTAGTCCTTAAAACTGGTTCTCTTTTGAGAAAATTTCAAGCCATCGAATGGTGGGAGCTACTTTTAAAACAGAAGTGGAGACCTCTAGAGCAACATTGGCAATGTCTAACGACGAGAAAGCGCCGGGCCACCGCCTGCACTCAATATCAATGAAAATCAGACACAAGATCTCAATGGCATTTGAGGCATGGTTCTTACGGAAGACAAACAACTGTTAAAAGCTCAAAATCACTGCAACGACTGCCTCTATTCAGCTCCTAATACCAGTCCACCACAAAGATCTGTACGCAAACCATGAACGCCCTCTTACCGCAGACGCAGACCTACCTAATCGGCCTAATTGGCTTGCTCGCAATCGTTGCAGTGGTGGTTGCCATTCAGGTGATCAGAGTGCGACGTGACGAACAAGCCCTAATCCGACTTGAAAAAAGTGGTGCCGCCTCATCAAAAGAGGCGTCTAAACTCTATGAACTGGCCTCAGTACAGCTCCGCAAACGGCTCTATCCCCAAGCGATAGCAAGCCTACGCAAGGCATTGAAGCTGCTGGTTGGAGAGCCTGATGAAGCAAAGGCTCTGATCGAAAACGCCCTGGGCTTTGCACTCGCGGCTCAAAAAGACTATGCAGCAGCTGTGCGGCACTACCAATCAGCCTTGCAAGCCAAAGCTGACTACCCAGTAGCCCTTAACAACCTTGCCTTTGCGCAAGAACGCCTTGAGCAAGAGGATGAGGCCTATGAGCTGTATCAAAAGGCATTGGTCTTAGATCCCAAAAACAAAACCGCGCGCAAACATGTAAAACGACTAGAAAAAACACAACGTACAAACTCACCAAAGCCCGCGGATGGGCAAGGGTTCTGAAGCCTGGGCCTGAACTGCACAAGAACTGCTGAGATTCAACGTCCCGCCAGGATTGCCAAGACGATGTGCCTGCCAACCCGACAGGGTGAAATCCTGAAGACCAAGGAATAAACCACCAGGTTCAATTCCAGGAATCAACTTATCTGCAAGGGGCAGCAACTCCAACTGATCTGACTTTGCATTCAGGTTTCCTTGAACAGGAGTTGTAACGCTGCCAAGACGCATCTGCCCACGCAAATCAATGATTTGACCAATTGGAATAACCGTGGCCAGGTTCAAGGTCACATCAACGTCAGGTTCATCTCCAAAAGACTCGTAAGTTCCACACCACTGACGAGGGAGTGTCGCCGCAAGCTCAACGGCTCGCGCTACAGGATCAAAGCGCTCTACAGAGCCATCCAACACTGACGGCACAGCCTGCTGGGAGGAATCCAAAGGCAAAGTGAGCTCGAAGGGAACCTCACTCTGAATTGGAAGATCCATAGCGAGCAGTATGGGCATGGAAAATCATGATGAT
This sequence comes from uncultured cyanobacterium, assembly GCA_913047395.1. Taxonomy (GTDB): domain Bacteria; phylum Cyanobacteriota; class Cyanobacteriia; order PCC-6307; family Cyanobiaceae; genus Prochlorococcus. The sequence goes on along the minus strand of CAJWUF010000069.1, from coordinate 3,558 downwards.
GTCTACACGCTAAAGCCAATCGGCTCTACCAGGACACACCGCGATGACGTTCCAAAAACCTCACCAGCGCCAATGGTTCTGACAACCCCCTCCCCTGACCTTCTCAGCATCGGCAAGCGCAACTTCCACAGCCGATTATTCACAGGTACCGGGAAGTACCCCAGCCTGCGGGTTATGCAAGAGAGCCTGCAAGCTTCAAGATGCGAGATGGTGACGGTAGCTGTACGCCGTATCCAAACAATGGCATCAGGCCATAGCGGCCTTATGGAGGCCATCGACTGGTCCACTATCTGGATGCTTCCCAACACTGCTGGTTGTGCAAATGCTGAAGAAGCCATTCGCGTAGCCCGAATGGGCCGCGAACTCGCCAAGCTTGCAGGCCAGGAAGACAACAACTTCGTCAAGCTCGAAGTGATCCCCGACAACCGCCATCTCCTGCCTGATCCTTTTGGCACCCTTGAAGCTGCTGAACAGTTGGTGAAAGAAGGCTTCGAGGTATTGCCATACATAAATGCCGATCCACTATTGGCCAAGCGCCTTGAAGAAGTGGGCTGCGCCACTGTGATGCCCCTTGGTTCGCCAATTGGATCAGGTCAAGGCCTGAGGAATGCAGCCAACATCTCGCTAATCATCGAAAACGCTGGAGTGCCTGTGGTGGTCGATGCTGGCATCGGCGTCCCCAGTGAGGCGGCACAGGCCCTGGAGATGGGTGCAGCGGCTGTACTGGTCAATAGCGCTATTGCTCTGGCCGAGGATCCAATAGCAATGGCCGAAGCAATGCATTGGGCAGTTAAGGCAGGCAGAAAGGCCTACAAAGCAGGTCGCCTACCCCAACGCACCGAAGCCTCGCCAAGCTCACCCACCACAGGAATTATCAAAGAATCAGGAACCAAGTAATTATGAAAGAATGTAACGAATAAGGTCGAGCAAGCAGTCCTGTCCATAAGGTCCGCCGAGTTGTTGGCAAGCCATGCAAGTCACCGAGGAAGACGGTGGACGACTAAACGCCTTTGCGGAAGAACCCCGTATGGAGGTTATGGAGACAGAAGGCAACAGCAACGCCAATTTCCGACTGATTCTCATCGGTGGAGGCCTGCTTACAGCGTGCCTAATAATCGTCAGGATTGCCATTAGCTGAAAACCCTGTAGTAGCTTGCCCTGACTGAGCAAATTGCTCGTTTCTGCAGGAGTTTGAGTTGAAAGTTTTCGTTCTCGGCGGCGATGGCTTCTGTGGATGGCCCTGTGCTGTGAACCTCGCTGATGAAGGCCACGACGTATTGATCGTCGATAACCTCAGCCGCCGCAAGATTGATATCGACCTCGAAGTGGAGTCTCTGACTCCAATCACAAACATTGGTGAACGCCTTAAAGCCTGGGAAGAAATCGGCGGCAAACCAATCCGTTTCGAGCACATGGACATCGCCCATGAATATGACCGGCTGGTGACGATGCTCAAAACCGAACGCCCCGATGCAGTGGTGCACTTTGCCGAGCAACGTGCAGCTCCTTACTCGATGAAGAGCAGCTCTACCAAGCGCTACACCGTCGATAACAACGTCAACGGCACGCACAATTTGCTAGCAGCAATCGTTGAAAGCGGTCTCGACATCCATATCGTCCACCTGGGAACGATGGGGGTATACGGCTACGGCTCCCACCGCGGAGCCACCATCCCCGAGGGATACCTCAAAGTGGAAGTTCCCCAACCAGATGGCAGCCGTTTCGAAGAAGAAATCCTGCACCCAGCTAGCCCTGGCAGCGTCTATCACATGACCAAGACGCTCGATCAACTGCTCTTCCTCTACTACAACAAAAATGACCAGATCAGAATTACTGATCTTCATCAAGGCATCGTCTGGGGTACTAACACCGAAGCAACAGCAAGGGATACGCGCCTAACCAACCGCTTTGATTACGACGGTGACTACGGAACAGTTTTGAATCGCTTCCTGATGCAAGCAGCGATTGGTTATCCCCTCACTGTGCATGGAACAGGAGGCCAAACCCGTGCCTTTATCCACATCCGCGATTCGGTCCAATGCGTGCAAATTGCCCTGGAAAATCCTCCAACAAAAGGCGAGCGGGTCAAAATCTTCAACCAAATGACCGAGAGCCACCAGGTGGGTGAACTGGCTAAAAAAGTAGCCGGCCTAACCGGCGCCAAACTGAACTACCTTCCCAACCCCCGCAACGAAGCGGTAGAGAACGATCTGATCGTAGATAACCGCTGCTTCATCGAACTTGGACTCAAGCCCACTACGCTCGATGATGGACTACTTAGTGAAGTGGTCGATGTTGCCAAACGCTGGGCAAGCCGCTGCGACCGCAGCCGTATCCCATGTGTATCGGCCTGGACCACGACTCAAGCTGAGGCCATCAAGCAAGCTTCCTAAACAGCCTGCCCCCACCCAACCGGTGCCCAAGTGAAGATCGCCTTTTTCACCGAGACCTTCCTGCCCAAAGTGGACGGGATAGTGACACGACTAACCAAAACAGTGCAGCACTTGGTTGAAGCAGGTGATGAGGTGTTGGTGTTCTGCCCTGAAGGCTGTCCAAGCAATTACATGGGTGCCGGGCTGATAGGTGTACCAGCCATGCCACTGCCGCTCTATCCGGAGCTGAAGCTTGCCTTACCTAGACCAGCGGTAGCAGAAGCCCTAGATAACTTCGAGCCTGATCTGATCCATGTTGTCAATCCAGCCGTACTGGGGCTCGGGGGCATCTGGCTTGCAAAAACCAGCGGAATACCCCTGGTCGCGAGCTACCACACCCATCTTCCGAAATACCTAGAGCACTACGGAATGGGCATGCTGGAGCCTTTGCTCTGGGAGCTTCTCAAAGCAGCCCACAACCAAGCCGTTCTCAATCTCTGCACCTCAACAGCAATGGTTGCTGAATTGAGCGAAAAAGGGATCCAAAACACGGCACTCTGGCAACGAGGCGTGGACACCGAACTCTTTCGACCAGAGCTCCGCAACGATGCCATGCGCAGCCGACTGTTAGGCAAATATGACGATCAAGGTGCCCTGTTGCTCTACGTAGGACGTCTCTCCGCCGAAAAACAAATCGAACGAATCAAACCAGTCTTAGATGGCATCCCCCAAGCACGTCTAGCCCTAGTTGGCGATGGCCCCCACCGCCAACAACTTGAAAAAGCATTCGAAGGCACAGCCACAACATTTGTGGGCTATCTAGAAGGAGAGGAGCTAGCCAGTGCCTATGCCAGCGGAGATGCCTTCCTGTTCCCCTCTAGCACCGAAACCCTTGGGCTAGTGCTACTAGAAGCAATGGCAGCAGGTTGTCCTGTAGTAGGAGCCAACCGTGGTGGTATTCCAGACATCATTACCGACGGCGAAAACGGCTGCCTCTACGAACCAGATGGAATCGATGGAGGATCAACCAGCCTGATCAACGCCAGCCAAAGACTGCTAGGTAACGATGTAGAGCGACAGAGTCTTCGCAAAGCGGCCCGCCAAGAAGCCGAGCGCTGGGGATGGGCTGGAGCAACTCAACAACTACGTGGTTACTACAGACAAGTCCTAGGGGAATCCCTCGACC
>CAJWUF010000068.1 GCA_913047395.1 uncultured cyanobacterium | reverse complement strand
ATGAGGCACTTACCCACACCTCAGCCCAAGAAAAGATCAACCACGAACGCCTGGAATTCCTTGGTGACGCAGTTCTAAGGCTAGCCGCCTCGGAATACATCGAGCTCAACTTCCCGCACATGGACGTGGGCGAGCGCTCGGCATTGAGGGCTCAGCTTGTAAGTGATCGCTGGCTAGCGGAAGTCGGTCAACGTATCGGTATCGAAAAAGTACTAATAATCGGCCCCAAGGCTGCAGGGGATGCCTCTGCTAAAACCACTCTTCAAGCGGAAGCTACAGAAGCGTTAATTGGAGCACTCTATGAGTGCTGGCAAAGCCTTGAGCCAATTCACCGCTGGCTCACACCCCACTGGGAGAAAGCCAGCTGCGCAGTTTTGGCCGATCCTCATCTGCTAAACAGCAAATCGGCACTGCAGGAATGGAGTCAAGGGAAAGGACTCGGACTACCCCGCTACGAATGTGAAGAACGCAGCAAACAACATGGGGATCCTCAACGTTATTTTTGCCAGGTTCTCCTCGATGAGCGGCCAATTGGTGAGGGTTGGGGAGGCTCCCGCCGTAATGCTGAGCAAGAGGCAGCCCGTCAAGCTCTTAACGGAATCAACGATTCCTCAGGCAAAGAAAACAACACATCTAAGCCGCACTGAATCAGAGAATCAAGCTCAACACAAAACAACTCCCCACAGCACTAGCGAGGGAAAAGACGAAGCCTCTATCAACTCCAAAAGCTCAGCCCAACTCAAGATCCTTGAGAGGGAGAGTCACCAACTTGTTCCAATTTCCACCCTCAAACAACACCGCCGCCTGATCACCACAGATCCTCTGCACACAACCGGTGTAGCCGTTGTAGATCGAACGCACGTCGATCACCATCACCATGGAACCGGGCAAGATCAATGCAGCAGCTGTGGTCATGAAGTGAGGCATCAAAAGTATTTGCACCATTATCAGCAAACATGCTTGCTCTGCCCATGAACGCCGACGACGATTGGCTCACCGTAGGCAAATTAGTAGCCGCCCAAGGCATGGGAGGTGAACTAAGAATTAACCCCAGCAGTGACTTCCCTGAACGTTTTACTAAGCCTGGTCAACGCTGGCTGAAAGAAGACAACACGGAGCCAAAAGCAATTGAATTACTTGCTGGACGTCAGTTACCTGGTAAGTCGCTCTACGTAGTGAGATTTGCTGGAGTGAACAACCGCACTGCAGCAGAAGCGCTTGTGGGCCAAAAACTGCTGGTGCCTTCAAGCGATCGCCCCAGCCTGGAAGAAGGTGAATTTCACCTTCTGGATTTAGTCGGCCTCGAAGCCCGTTTGACATCAACAGGCCCTGCAATCGGTCAGGTCACCGACCTAACTGCTGCTGGCAATGACCTTCTCGAGATCGAATTACTTTCAGGGCGCAAAGTGTTGGTGCCCTTTGTAGAAGCCATCGTGCCGGAAGTGCAGCCCAGCCAAGGCTGGCTGCGACTCACCCCACCTCCTGGGCTACTCGAGCTCTAAGCACATCGACAGAAGCAAGACTTCTACGCGATTCTGGGAACACTGAAGGAAGAAACTGTGGCCGCCACCCCCCTGATTCCAGTGATCCTTTGTGGTGGAACAGGCACCCGTCTCTGGCCCCTTTCACGCGCGAGCTACCCCAAGCAGTACTGGGCCCTCGATGGCAGTGGCCAGAAAACTCTGCTCCAACAAACTCAGCAGCGCTTAAAAGGCATAGAGGGACTAGCAGCACCTCTTTTGATCTGCAACGAAGCCCATCGATTCATCGTGGCCGAGCAAATGCGCCAGATCGATGTGGAACCCACAGCAATACTGCTCGAGCCCATAGGACGCAACACAGCTCCCGCCGTAACGGTGGCTGCGCTACAGGCCACAGAACGAGGAGAAGATCCGCTCCTATTGGTGCTTGCTGCAGACCATGTAATTCGTGATGCCAGCGAATTCCGTCGTGTCATCGAGGCCGGTCGCATCCCTGCAGAAGCCGGGCGACTAGTCACTTTCGGCATCGTGCCAACCGCTCCTGAAACGGGCTACGGATATATCGAAGCAACAGAGTCATTGAGTGGCGGCCAAGACAAAGCCGTACCAATTGCCAGGTTTGTTGAGAAACCTGATCTTGCGGCCGCTGAGCAATTCCTCGCCAGTGGCCGCTTCACCTGGAACAGTGGCATGTTTCTATTCAAAGCCAGTGCAATGCTCAGCGAGCTAGAGCGGCTATCTCCTGAGGTAGTTAGCTGCTGCCGTGCTGCCCTAGAGGAGGATGTCCCAGACCTCGACTTCCTGCGGCTTGAACGTGAGGCATTCGCAAAATGTCCCAATGTTGCTATCGATGTGGCAGTTATGGAGCAAACCGAGCTTGGCACTGTGCTGCCTCTCGATGCCGGCTGGAATGACGTAGGTAGCTGGAGCGCCCTTTGGGAAAACGCTGATCGAGACGACAACGGCAATGTTCTGCGAGGCCGTGTAATCGCAGAAGAAAGTCGAAATTGCTATCTACGCAGTGAACATCGCCTAGTAGTTGGCCTAGGAGTAGAGAACCTAGTCGTAGTAGAGACCGACGATGCTGTACTGATTGCCGAGCGCAGCAAAGCCCAAGACGTAAAAACGATTGTCAAGCAACTAGAAGCAGACGGAAGCCCAGAAGGCAAGGCTCACCGCAAGATCTATCGCCCTTGGGGGCATTACACCTCTGTAGTGGAAGACAGCCGTTGGCAGGTCAAACGAATAGAGGTGAAGCCAGGTGCAAGCCTATCGCTGCAAATGCACCATCACCGTGCTGAGCATTGGATCGTAGTCAAAGGAACTGCCTTAGTTGAAAGAGATGGAGAGCAGCATTTGGTAGGCGAGAACCAAAGCACCTACATACCTTTGGGCTGCAAACACCGACTCACCAATCCAGGCCGAATGCCTATGGAATTAATTGAGGTGCAAAGTGGTCCATACCTCGGCGAAGACGACATTGTCCGCTTTGAAGACCGTTACGGACGTAGTGAAAAAATGATCATCAATTGACCTATTCCACTGTGACGCTTTTGGCTAGGTTGCGGGGCTGATCCACATCAAGGCCCCTATGGGCAGCAATGTGATAACTCAGCAACTGCATAGGTACGACTGTGAGTAGCGGACTGATCCACTCGCTGACTTCAGGTACTGGCAGCAGCGCATCAAAAAGATCTGTATCTGGTCCTTCCGGTGCCACACCAATCAACTGCGCATCACGAGCCTTGGCCTCCTGAGCATTGCTGAGCACTTTCTCAAAAACGACACCAGGCATCGCAATCGAAATCACCGGTACATGCGGATCAAGCAGGGCAATGGGCCCATGCTTCATCTCTCCAGCGGGATAGCCCTCAGCATGGATATAACTGATCTCTTTCAACTTCAGAGCACCCTCAAGCGCTATTGGATAGTTAATACCCCGCCCAAGAAAAATCACATCCTGAGTGTCTGCAAAGCGGTGAGCAAGATCTTCGGCGCGCTGATCATGGAGGTCAACGAGCGCGCGCAACAGCTTCGGCACCCCTCGCAATTCTTCTTTGAGCGTATTGATCTCAGCTGCTGAACGCCTTCCGCTTCGGGCAGCAAAGGCCAAAGCCAAACCATAAAAAGCCAACAACTGTCCCATGAATGTCTTGGTGGCTGCCACTCCCACCTCAATGCCCGCTCCAATATCAAGGATGTGCGTGAGTTGACGAGCCAACGAACTTTCTGAGCGATTGGTGATCCCCAACTCACGTGGAGCAAAGAATGGATCCCCATGAGCCTGCCGCCGTTCGGATTCCATTTTGAGAGCGGCAAGGGTATCGGCCGTCTCGCCTGACTGGGTCACCCCAACCGTCAGCGTATGGGGTGCCAATGGTGGTGGTGCATAGCGAAATTCACTCGCATAAAAAACAGTTGTGGAAATTCCTGCAAATTGCTCCAACAAATAAGCACCCACTAGCGCCGCATGGCGACTGGTTCCGCAAGCAAGGATCTGAATCTGCTCAATGTCTGCATAGAAGGCATCATCAAAAGGCAAAGCCACTGGTGATTCAACAGGCAGACCCGCTGGCAAATGGCGGGCCACCCACAACTCCGCCGTCTCGGGCTGCTCATGAATTTCCTTGAGCATGAAGTGACGAAAATGACGCTTATCGGCCACTTGATCACCACCACTAAGCAGTGAAGGGCTGCGCTGCTGCCGTTCGCCTTGCGCGTCGTAAAGCTCAATCCCCAAGGGCGTGAGCAAGGCCACCTCACCATCCTCCATCGGAAGAATCGTGCGCGTAAAGCCCGCCAAAGCCGGGGTATCGCTTGCACAAAGAAACTCGCCTTCCCCAAGGCCGATCAACAACGGTGCCTGCTTTCTTGCAACAACTAAAGCGCCAGGTGTCTCCGCCCAAACCACAGCAAGGGCATAAGCCCCCTTCAACTGAGGCAAGACCCGCTGCACGGCATCTAACAACATCCTTCCAGTGGCAACTCCACCCTGGGCTTGCAAACCAATTAATTCACGAGCGATGAGATGAGGGATGACTTCCGTATCTGTCTCAGACGCAAACTTCACCCCTTCAGCTTCCAGGGATTCCCGTAAAGGACGGTGATTCTCGATGATGCCGTTCTGCACCACCGCCACTAAACCAGAGCTATCACTGTGAGGATGAGCATTGCGCACCTCAGGTTTGCCATGGGTAGCCCAACGGGTGTGGCCAATGCCGCAGTGTCCTGACGCACCCTTTTCTTCCACTCGGGCGGTGAGATTCACCAACTTTCCTTGAGCTCTTTGGCAGGTCAGTCGACCTGCCCCCCCATTCGCTGACAGCTCAACGGTGGCTAGGCCAGCGGAGTCATAACCGCGATATTCCAACTGCCTTAGCCCCTCCAAAAGCAGCGGGGCCGCCTCACGAGAGCCGATAACCGCAACGATTCCACACATAGAAAAAGCCCGGCACATGCCGGGCTGAGCTTATGGGGTTAATGCCCACACAGACCCAATTAAGGCTAAAACGCTGAAATCGGGTTAGTACGCGAGGCCCATGCTGCGAGAAGTTTCGTCGCCGAGATAAACCCTGATACTTAAGAAATCAGTCGGGCAAGCGGTTTCGCAACGCTTACACCCCACGCAATCTTCCGTACGAGGAGATGCAGCGATCTGGCCAGCTTTATGGCCATCCCAAGGAACCATCTCGAGAACATCGAGAGGACATGCACGGACGCACTGAGTGCAACCAATGCAAGTGTCGTAAATCTTGACAGCGTGAGACATGAGCCTGGTCCGGAACAAAAGGCTTGATGTAACGGTAACCGCCAGGGGCCCAACTGAATCATCTTCGTAATGCTGCCGTCACCGTTGTTAACCCCATTCACCTCCAGCCCCTAAGATGCTGACTTCCTTCTTCACGGCTATGTCCCAGGAAGCGACTCTCGAGAAAGTCCGTTCAATCGTTGCAGATCAACTCAGCGTTGACGCCGGCGAAGTCAAGCCGGAAGCCAATTTTCAGAACGACCTTGGCGCCGACTCCCTAGATACTGTGGAGCTAGTGATGGCCCTTGAAGAGGCCTTTGATATCGAAATCCCAGACGAAGCTGCAGAAGGCATCACGACAGTCGGTGATGCCGTTAAGTACATCGAAGACAAGCAAGCCTGAGGATCGGCATGGTGGAGGATCTCCATCGGGTTGTGGTCACCGGCCTCGGAGCGGTCACACCGATTGGCAACACGGTTGCGGACTACTTAGAAGGTTTAAAAGCAGGCCGCAACGGCGTAGCAGCAATAAGCCTTTTTGATGCGTCGGCACACGCCTGTCGCTTTGCCGCGGAGGTGAAAGGCTTTGATCCGACAGGTTTTTTAGAACCAAAGGAATCAAAAAGATGGGATCGATTCTGCAAATTCGGAGTAGTTGCAGCCAAGCAAGCCATAGCTGATTCCGGGCTTCACATCGATGAAGGGAATGCCTCCCGCATCGGAGTAATCATTGGTTCGGGCGTCGGCGGTCTACTCACCATGGAGACTCAGGCCCATGTTTTAAATGAAAAAGGTCCCGGTCGGGTTAGCCCATTCACGGTGCCAATGATGATCCCCAACATGGCTACAGGGCTTGCCGCCATTGCTTTAGGAGCAAAAGGCCCCAGTTCAGCTGTGGCCACAGCCTGTGCGGCCGGATCAAATGCCATCGGCGATGCATACCGATTACTACAACTCGGCAAGGCTGATGTGATGGTATGTGGAGGTGCCGAAGCTGGTATCACCCCACTAGGGGTGGCTGGCTTCGCTAGTGCCAAGGCCCTTTCCTTCCGTAACGACGACCCAGCCACGGCTAGCCGACCATTCGATGCCGAAAGAGATGGATTCGTAATCGGGGAAGGATCCGGCGTACTAATACTTGAGACTCTTGAGCACGCCAAAAGTCGAGGTGCCACGATCCATGCAGAGATTGTGGGCTACGGCATGACCTGCGATGCCCACCACATCACTTCACCAACTCCTGGCGGTGTTGGTGGCGCCGAAGCCATCAGCCTGGCCTTAAAAGAAGGAAAACTAGAGCCCAATAGCGTGGATTACATCAATGCTCATGGCACAAGTACTCCCGCAAACGACAGCAACGAAACAACGGCAATCAAAAGCGCCCTCGGGGATAGGGCTCATCAGATTCCTGTGAGCTCAACTAAATCAATGACAGGCCACCTGCTTGGTGGATCCGGCGGCATTGAAGCGGTGGCTTGTGTTCTTGCGCTAAAGCACGGCATTATCCCCCCCACTATCAATTACGCAAACCCAGATCCAGCCTGTGATCTGGACTACGTACCCAACACTGCTAGAGAGCACAAGTTGGGCGTAGTGCTCTCCAATTCCTTCGGCTTCGGCGGCCATAACGTCTGCCTCGCCTTCCGCCAATTGGCCTAAGCGGCTCTGCCGCCATCCTTCAGACTCCCTGCTATCCAATCACAACACCATGGTCGCTGCGACTGCCTCCCTAGACACGCTCTGCATCAACAGCATCCGCATGCTGGCCGTCGATGCGATCAACAAGTCCAACAGCGGCCATCCTGGTCTTCCCATGGGCTGCGCCCCAATGGGCTATACCCTTTGGGACAAATTTCTACGCCACAACCCAAAGAACCCTGAGTGGTTCAACCGCGACCGCTTCGTGCTCTCTGCTGGTCACGGCTGCATGTTGCTCTACGCACTACTGCATCTCACCGGGTATGACTCGGTAACAATCGAGGACATCAAGCAGTTCCGCCAGTGGGGTTCACGCGCTCCTGGGCACCCTGAAACTTTTGAGACCCCAGGGGTCGAAGTAACCACAGGTCCACTAGGTGCTGGCATCTCAAATGCCGTAGGTCTAGCAATCGCCGAAGCTCACTTAGCCGCCAAATTCAACAAACCCGACGCCAACATCGTTGACCACTACACCTACGTAGTGATGGGCGATGGCTGTAATCAAGAAGGTATCTCTTCTGAAGCCTGCTCACTCGCAGGTCATCTCAAACTGGGGAAGCTGATCGCCCTATACGACGATAACCACATCACAATCGACGGGCGGACTGACGTCTCCTTTACCGAGGACGTTCTCAAGCGCTACGAAGCCTATGGCTGGCATGTGCAGCACGTTGCTAATGGTGACACCGATGTGAATGCAATCGCTAAAGCGATCGAGGCCGCCAAGGCCGTCAAAAATAAGCCGTCAATCATTAAGGTGACGACTACCATCGGCTACGGCTCTCCCAACAAAAGTGACACAGCAGGAGTGCATGGAGCACCCCTTGGAGAGGAAGAAACTGCTCTCACCCGTCAACAATTGGGCTGGACCCATGGCGCTTTTGATATTCCTCAAGAGGCCTACGACCAGTATCGCCAGGCCATTGAACGCGGCGCCAGCCTTGAAGCTGAATGGAACCAAGCGCTCAACAACTACAGAAGTAAATACCCCAATCAATCAGCTGAATTCGAGCGGATGCTGCGTGGTGAGCTACCTCAGGGCTGGGATAAAGATCTACCGAGTTACACACCTGATGACAAGGGACTAGCAACCCGCAAACACTC
>CAJWUF010000067.1 GCA_913047395.1 uncultured cyanobacterium | reverse complement strand
CCGGCAATCCCCAAGCCGAGCTCCATCCCTGCAACACCAACACCGAAACAGGAGCCCGATAAGGGTGACAAAGCAAAGGAGAGGGCACTGCTAGCAGAGAAAGTGCGCAACTTGTTCAAGATGAGCACCTGGTTCAAGCCCAACAATCAGGCAAACCAATTGCAACAGGTGCGTCAACTTGCCGTTTTAGTTGCTTGGCTGATCGCACTAGTGATTTTTGTTCGTGTATACGGTGGAATTTTGTTAATCATTGAGAGTGTGCCTCTGGCCCCCTCTCTGTTCGAAATGGCCGGCATCATTTGGCTGGCATGGTTTTCCGTCACCCGTCTAATTCGCAGTCAAGATCGCCAAGAAGTGATCTCCAGCGTTCGCTCTCGATGGCATGCCTTCAGCGGGTCAAAGCAAACACCTGATTCTTCCAACTGACAACACAGCTAAATCACCGCCTACCTCTCCTCCTAAACCCAAATCAGAGCTAACAATGAAGCGGTAATGACAGCAAGTGCTGGCTGAAGGTCAAATTTGAGCCTCCCCAGTTGGTAACTTGGCTGGACTTTATTGCGCCTGCGGTGAACATTCAGCTCGGACGCACCAAGGTTGTTCGCCGGGCCTATGGAATCGACGAAACCGCTCTTGTCCCGAGCGGCCGAACCGTAGACCCTGAGATCACAAACACCTACTGGAAGCTCGCAGGCATCGAACGCGAGATACCGATCATTGCCAGCGCCATGGATAGCGTGGTCGATGTGAATATGGCGGTTGAGCTCTCACGCCTTGGAGCCCTCGGCGTACTGAATCTAGAAGGAGTCCAGACCCGTTACGAAGACCCCTACCCGGTACTGGAGCAGATGTCCGCAGTCAACAAGGACTCCTTCATACCGCTAATGCAGGAGATCTACAGCAAACCTGTGCAAGAGGAACTGATATCTCAACGCATTCAAGAGATTAAAGATCAAGGTGGGATTGCTGCGGTGAGTGGTACACCCGTGGCTGCAATGCGCTTTAGTAAAACTATTGCAGAAGCAGGAGCCGACCTCTTCTTCGTACAGGCCACAGTTGTTTCTACTGAACACTTAGGCCCTGAGGGACAAAAAACTCTCGACATTGAGGCCCTCTGCCAAGACATGGGGGTGCCAGTGGTGATTGGCAACTGTGTCACCTACGAAGTCGCTCTCAAACTGATGCGTGCTGGTGCCGTCGGCGTGATGGTTGGCATCGGTCCCGGTGCTGCCTGCACTTCCCGTGGGGTTCTAGGTGTGGGGATACCCCAGGCCACTGCCGTTGCGGACTGCGCTGCCGCTCGTGAGGACTACGAGAAAGAGAGTGGCAGATATGTGCCAATCGTTGCAGATGGCGGCATCGTTACAGGTGGTGATATCTGTAAATGCATTGCCTGCGGTGCCGATGCAGTGATGATCGGATCTCCAATCGCCAGGGCCGAAGAAGCCCCTGGTCAAGGCTTTCACTGGGGCATGGCCACTCCTAGCCCCGTACTCCCAAGGGGCACCAGAATAAATGTGGGTTGTACTGGCAGCTTGGAACGCATCCTTCGAGGCCCAGCGCTGCTAGACGATGGGACCCATAACCTTCTTGGCGCTCTCAAGACTTCTATGGGCACTCTTGGAGCACAAACGATCAAAGAGATGCAACAGGTTGAGGTGATAATCGCCCCATCTCTGCTCACCGAAGGGAAGGTTTACCAAAAGGCTCAGCAGCTGGGTATGGGCAAGTAAACATTCCAACCACAAGCTGTTACTCGTTGGACCTGTACGAGAGCAGAGCTAGTATGAATTCGTGAGGGCTAATGCCCACACACTCCTCACACACACACCGGCCCGATGAATTCGGGCTTTTAGTCTTACCTGCAAGTCACCGTCACAGTTAGCACCGCTAAGGGCAGCAAAACCCGAATACAAGTAAAGCGGTTGCTAAGTTTGGTGAATTACAACGAACTAAGGAATGTCCAGCGCAGCCGCCGTAACAGACGCTTCCTTCGAGCAAGACGTCCTTCAGAGCGATGTGCCAGTGCTGGTTGATTTCTGGGCTCCCTGGTGTGGCCCATGCCGCATGGTTGCTCCGATTGTTGATGAGATTGCCAAGGAATTCGAGAGCAAAATCAAAGTTTTCAAACTCAACACAGACGAAAACCCCAACGTCGCCAGCCAATACGGCATTCGCAGTATCCCCACTCTGATGGTTTTCAAGGGAGGTCAAAAGGTCGACACCGTTGTTGGCGCAGTACCTAAGGCCACCCTCTCTGGAACCATTTCCAAATACCTCTGAAGCTAAATTCAAATTCGGCCCTGGCCCTCCTAGAGCGCCCTGTATCTGGTTCAATTCCTGATATGGCTAGCAAACCAGATATCGGAGGGGTTCTTTGACACCACGCCTAGGCCTAATTGATTACGGCATGGGCAATCTGCACTCAGTGCAGAGAGCCTTTGAAAGGCTCAATAAGGCTCTTCATATAGTTCGCCGACCAGCCGACCTCAGCAACTGTGATGCATTGATCTTGCCGGGTGTAGGTGCCTTTGATCCAGCAATGGTGCACCTTGAGCAAACCCAACTAGTGCCAGACCTCAAAAAATGGGTAAAGGGAGGGCAACCACTTCTAGGTATATGCCTGGGTCTTCAACTGTTGTTTGAATCCAGTGATGAAGGCAATGCAAGGGGTCTAGGTCTACTGAAAGGGCACGTTCAACGATTGCCCTCTAATCAAAGCGAACGTATTCCCCACATGGGCTGGGCTCCTCTACAGCAGCAGAACAACTGCCCCCTAATTGAAAAGGATGAACCAATTGACTGGATGTATTTCGTGCATTCCTATGCAGCTGTCCCCAGTCAAGGCGTAGATCTAGCTGCAACAGCACCTTTTGGCCAAACCAGCATCACCGCAATGGTATGGAAAGGCCGACTAGGTGCATGTCAATTTCACCCAGAAAAATCTGCCAAAGCAGGCGAGCGCTTACTGAAACGCTGGTTGCATTGGCTTGAAAATGGAGCGAAACCTCTACCGTGAGTGGCCAGCTAAGGCTCTCCGGTGGGCGAAAGCTTAAGAGTCCCGTTGGCCAAGGCACACGACCCACCACCGCTCGTGTACGGGAAGCAGTGATGAACCTTCTCGCCTCACACCTAGGTGGCTGCTATTGGCTAGATCTTTGTAGCGGCAGTGGCGTAATGGGCTGTGAGGCTTTGCAAAGCGGTGCACGAAGGGTTGTAGCTGTTGAGTGCAATGCCAAAACCGCCCGAATCTGTCAAGCCAACCTGATTGCTACGGCCTCTGGCCTTTCCCAGACGAGCAACATAGAAGTAATCCGTCAAGACGTACTGAGCTGGTTAAGGAAAGGTTTTTATGCAGCCAAATTCTGTGAACCATGGAGAGGGCATAACCCTGGTTTCAACGTTGTCTACTTCGATCCCCCATATTCATCAAAACTGTATTCAGAAGTTCTTAAAGCCCTACTTGAAGGCCAATGGCTTCAGGAAAATGCCGTGGTGATCTGTGAGCATGCCGCAGACTTCAAACTTGAAGCCCCATTGCCATGGCTTGAACAAGATCGCCGCATCTATGGAGGCAGCGCCCTACTGTTAATCAACCCTCCAAAACACTATCCCGTCGGTACTGATTCCAGGCAGACACAAATAGTCCAAGCAACGTGACTGGTATCAGACCTAGAACAATTCCGCACAGAAGAGGTTCGATCATGGCCTCGCGCTCAGTTGAAGGATTAAGCACAATTGTTTCATGCGCCTGAAGTCACCGTGACAGGCCCGTCATCAACCGCTGCAGCAAACACTCAAAGAAGTCCCAGACTTATTGGAGCCCTGATAGTGGTTGCGGCAGCGACATGCATTGCAATTTTGTTATGGGTAATGGGAGCCTCACAGCCAGACCCCTACGTCAACGCGACTCTTGATCTGAAGGGGTCATTAGAGCAAGGAGGTCAGCTATTCCGCATAAACTGCGCTGGCTGTCATGGAATCTCTGCTCAGGGACACTTGGGGCCGAATCTGCTTGATGTGAGCGAACGCCGCAACGACGCCCAACTGATCAAGCAGATCGTGAGCGGCAACACACCACCAATGCCCAGATTCCAGATGGAGCCTCAAGAGATGGCCGACTTACTGGCCTATCTGCATTCACTGAATTGAATACGCAGATCAAGCAAATCCCAACCACAGTTGTTCTGGTGGAGCCTGCTGGCCCATTGAATGTAGGCAGCGTGGCCAGACTCTGCGCCAACTTCGGGGTGCAAGAACTACGCCTGGTATCTCCCCGCTGCGATCCCACCAATTCAGAGGCGCGTCGCATGGCTGTCCATGGCATCGCATTGCTTGAGCAGGCAAAAGAGTTTTCTTGCCTACTGGATGCCGTGGCTGACTGTCACCGTGTGGTGGCCAGCTGCGGAAGATCAGATCATGGCGACATTCCCCTGCAATCGCCAGAACAAGCTCTGCCATGGTTACTCAACAGCATTGGCTCAGAACCAGTGGCCCTAGTGTTCGGCCGTGAAGACAGGGGCTTAACCAACAATGAACTTCAACTCGCCCAGCGTGTAATCACCCTGCACAGCTCCTCTAGCTATCCATCTCTCAACCTTTCGCATGCGGTAGCAGTAGTGCTTCATGAGCTACAACGCTGCAAATTGCAACAACAACTCAATAACGAACAATCTGCATCCCCCGACCCAGCCTCACCTCGTCAGCTCGATGCTTACTTAACAGACGCCCAGACTCTCCTGTTAGAGGTGGGATTTCTTCTAGAACATACGGCCCAGGCCCGCATGGCAAAAGTACGAGGCCTTCTTCAACGCGCTGCTGTCCGTCCCCAGGAAGTAGCCCTGCTTCGAGGGATGGTCAGACAACTGCGATGGGCCATCCATTCACGTCACTCTTAACCTCAGCCAAACTCAAGGTCTTCACTTCCTTGTCAAGCAGTCGCCCCTACCGCAGCCGCTCAAGTTGGGATCGTCCCCTAAGACTTTTATTGCGTCTGATCTTGATGGGCATAGGACTCGGTGTGATTACAGGTTCTGCCCTCAAAATGCTGGCCCCACAGGTAAAGCAAGGAAAGCTGGACTTACCGCAGTGGCTAACCCAACAAAGTTGGCTCCCAGTGAAGGACCTATCTAATCGCCTCGAAAGCTCTGAGCAGAGCATCACAACCATGCTCAGCACAGGCAAAGGATTGCAGTTGGGCAATTTCCAAACAAAGCAAGAACTCACAACGCTGAGCAGCCGCTGGAAAGAAATGGCCGCTCAACAGAAGGAGTTACAAGCCAGCGCATTCTTATTAGTGCTTGATGACGGCCGCTATGCAGAACTATCCCCAGATACAGCGATGCCTGCTGCCAGCTCGATAAAGACACCAATACTGCTAGCAGCACTTGAACTAATCGATTCCGGTCAGCTCAACTGGAATGAACCCCTGAAGCTCACCAAAGAAGTTGTCGGTGGTGGCGCC
Organism: uncultured cyanobacterium; assembly: GCA_913047395.1. GTDB lineage: Bacteria > Cyanobacteriota > Cyanobacteriia > PCC-6307 > Cyanobiaceae > Prochlorococcus. The sequence goes on along the minus strand of CAJWUF010000067.1, from coordinate 2,957 downwards.
GGATGGATGGCAACTAAACCTCTTGGCACCCGCTTCCCTACCTACGAAGTTGCCACCGAAATGATGCGAGTTAGCGATAACACCGCCACCAACCTTCTTATTCAACGTATCGGTGGTAAGGAAGTGCTGAATGCACGATTCAATGCTCTTGGCCTGAGTTCAACAATGGTGAACAACTGGTTGCCTGATCTAAACGGCACAAATACCACCAGCACCCGCGACCTTGCACGGGCTATCGCACTAGTTGACACCGGAAAAGTCCTCAGCCCACGTACCCGAGATCTTTTCCGAGAAGTAATGGACACATCCATCAGCAACCGCCTATTACCTGGTGGATTTCTGAAAGGTCTGGGCGGCAAACAAGGAGAACCCAATAACAGCCTCCTAGCGAAGGGCTATCGCATTTACAACAAGACCGGTGATATCGGCATCGCTTATGCCGATGCAGGACTAATCGAACTACCTGATGGCAGCCGCGCAGTGGCAGGTTTCATGGTTAAAGGCCCCTTTAACGACCCACGCTCTACGGAACTAATCCGCAACATGGCAGCCGCTATGGCTCCTGTCCTGAAACCAAAAGCATCACCACCTAGAGCAGATTCAACGCAACGCAACCAGCCATGAAGCGACCCGCCCTGCTATCGATTGCCCTGCTCTCTCTGCCAGTAGCAGTGCTAACTACCACTGTTGTCATTGCAGCTCCCAACTTTGAATTAGAACGAAGACAGCAGCAAGTCAGGCCACTGCCAGGCAAGCTTGACAGAGTGCTGATGGTTAATGACAACAACCCGGAACTAATTACAACTGAGGGGATCTTGATCTCCACCTTCCCTAGCAAAAAAACTCAAAATTCCAGCCCTGAAACTGACAAGAGCAACCTGTCCGTGCCATTAAATGGCCGTTTCGACCTGTTCAGCCACCACGTATACGCCGGCCACCCTGATCATCTTGAATCCACCCTCTGGCTAGCCGTGCTCGCGCAGCCACTGGGGAACAAACCTGTACAACTAACGCTACTGAAAGGCAGCACAGCCCTCTCACAGGCAACCGAAGCAGAACAGACGGCTGCACCATTTCTTCCCCTGCCGACATTGATGGCCGAAACCACTTCACCGATTGCTGCTGGCCCAGGCAGCCGAGTGGCTGGTGATCTTCTGCGAGGGACACTAGCTTCGGAGCTGCCAATGCACTGGGAGATTCAACCAAGCAGCCCTAGCACCCTGGTAGTGCTCCCTATCCCAGTAGCAGGACTTGATCCGCTGCTCAATGGTCGCAACCTTCAGATGCAGTTTCAGAGCTCCGGGCCGATCTCACTGGCCACCTTGGCGGCATACGGCAATCCCAAGGTCGCCCCACCACTTTCTCGCTGGGTAGAGCTACTAAAAAGCGGCAAACTCAGCGCCAAGGAACATCGCCCTACGCCTCGAGGGAGCAGTGGAAAAATCATTTATTCCCGCGTAAGTGGGGTTCAGTTAGGCAGTACCTGGAAGGCAACCCTGACAGACCCTGGCAGCCCTGTTCTAAATGCAGTCAACTCACCTATTTCCTGGCCAATAAGCAGCCTCGAGAAGGGCAGCCTCGGAACAGGTCAAGTGCAGACCGCAGAATTAGAGGCCTTCTATCAAGGCACAGCCTGGGCTGCACATGGCAACTATGGCGTGGAATATGACCTCACCCTGCCAATACACAATGGATACAAGCAGACAAAATCCTTCCTGCTGACACTGGAATCCCCCTTAAAGAACGACAACAACAATGCAAGCCTTGACTTCCGCACCTCAACCACCGGACCTGTGATGTATCGAGGGCTAATTGAGGTGAGTGGATTAAACAGCAAGACCAGGCAGCCTATGGGCCGTAGCCGCTTCCACCTAGTGCTACGGCAGGGACAGAAGGGACCAGATCTTGGTCTGATCACCCTGGAGCCAGGAGAAACTCGCAACGTCCGAGTTCGACTTATTTACCCCGCTGACGCCACCCCGCCACAGGTACTCACACTCCTACCTGTGAAACAATCCAAATCAACTCCAGACATCAACCCGTGAGTTCATCCCGCAAGCGCAGGGTCTATCCCTTTACCGCCGTAATTGGGCAGGAGGAGATGAAACTGGCTCTGCTGCTCAACGTGATCGATCCGCGAATCGGCGGAGTAATGATTATGGGAGATCGAGGCACGGGCAAGTCCACAACAATCCGAGCGCTAGCCGATCTCCTGCCAGGAATTGAGGTGGTAGCCGGCGACCCCTATAACAGCTCTCCCACTGATCCAGATCTGCAGAGCAGTGACGTTCGCCAGCGCATTGACCATGGTGAGAACCTGGCTACCGAGGCACGACAGGTACCAATGGTGGACCTGCCTCTAGGTGCCACTGAAGATCGCCTCTGCGGCACCATTGACATTGAGAAGGCCCTCAGCGAAGGAGTTCGAGCATTCGAGCCAGGCCTACTGGCAAAAGCAAATCGCGGCTTGCTCTATGTAGATGAGGTGAATCTGCTCGACGATCATCTTGTTGATGTACTGCTGGATTCAGCGGCCTCCGGATGGAACACGGTGGAACGTGAAGGGATTTCAGTAAGACACCCGGCACGATTTGTTCTGATCGGCTCTGGCAACCCAGAAGAAGGCGAACTTCGCCCCCAGCTGCTCGATCGCTTTGGCATGAGTGTGGAGGTCCGAACTGTCCGCGATCCAAATCTTCGGGTTCAAGTAGTTGACCAGCGCACCGCCTTCGACAGTGATCCCGAAAACTTTTCAACTTCAATTCAATCCAACCAAGATGCCCTTCAACAGAAAGTCATCCAAGCCCAGCAGCGCCTTGAGCAGGTGAGCATCGACACTGACCTACGACTGCGCATCTCGGCTGTCTGTGGCGAACTGGATGTAGATGGACTTCGTGGGGATATCGTCACAAACCGTGCCGCCAGGGCCTTAGCAGCCTTTGCAGGGCGAACAGAGG
>CAJWUF010000066.1 GCA_913047395.1 uncultured cyanobacterium | reverse complement strand
CTGCGGATGCGATATGGGATGGACGGGCAGGAGCCGATGAACCTCACTGGTATTGGTCGCATCCTTGACATCAGTCGTGATCGTGTTCGCAATCTGGAACGCCATGGACTCAGTGGCCTGCGCCAGTTGAGTTCAACTATTGAGGCCTATGTGGCCTGCTGAATAATTCTGAGCAGCAGGGGATTCACCTTTTCAGGGACTTCGTCGTGTGGGCAATGTCCTGCATCATTGACTACCTCTAGGGAACTTATGCAGGGGAGTAATGCAGCCCAGCGACGTGCCTCATCTAGAGGTTCCCATGGATCAGCTGCTCCCCAAATTAGATCTACTGGCTTATTCATTTCAGCCATTAACTCTGGTGCTAAGTAGTCATCAAACAGGTTTATGAAGCCGTGGAAGGCTTCTACTGCACCTGGTCGTTGAGCAGGTTTTTGGAGCATGCTCATCAAGGAGCTATCTAGATTGTTGCCGCTGGGGTAGGCCTGCTTTAACACCCGTCTAATCACGATGGGGTTTGACGCGTTGCGGAAGAGGTTGCTGCTCAGCCAACGCTGTCGAACCAGACTCTTTAGCCATGGCCGTGTCCAGCGCATCCAACTGGGCTGCTCGTCTAATCGCTTGTTATCCAATGTGCGCTGTGCGCAGTTGATTAACACCACACCGCAGCAGGTGTCTTCGAGGAGCTGAGCTGCACGTAGCGCAATCAATCCACCGATTGAATTGCCCACAATCCTTACCGGTGTCTGCACCACCTCGCGGCAGAAAGCTGCAACCTGCTCTCCCCAGCCATCGAAGTTGTAGCAGAAGTCGCCAGGACGTGGTGCTTCGCCTTGGAGTCTTGCTCGCGGTTGGCTGCTTTCCCCAAAGCCGATCAGATCAATGGCGTAGCAGGGGCTCTCCTGGGCTAATACCGTTTGGTTGTGGCGCCAGTGTTCTTTGCAGGCTCCAAATCCGTGGATAAGCACCGTTGCGCATTTTGAATTATTGGCAGAGCCCGATTTGCTCCAGGCCACTTGCCAGCCTTGCCAAGACCAGAATTGTTCCTCGGTGTTTATCAAGTTTGGGGTTCGCTTTTGAACCAGCGTTCTTCTAGATGCTTGACCGTCACATAAAAGGGTGGCACGACACCTAGTGACAGCACGGTAGCCACCACTAGACCTCCAAAGATCACTGTGCCTAGTGATTGCTGGCTATGAGCACCTGCGCCATTGGCAACTACTAGAGGGAGGAAACCGGCTAAAGCTGCAATGGCAGTCATAAGGATTGGCCTTAGACGGGATTCAGCAGAGGCAATCACAGCGTCGCTTGGCGTCATACCGTTTTTCAGGTGTTGCTCGGCTACTTCCACAATCAGGATGCCGTTTTTGGCTGCTAGCCCAATTAGGGTAACCAGTCCAACTTGGGCATAAATGTTCAGGTCGATCGAGCGGATTGCTAGAAACACCAGCGCTCCAAGCATGGCCAATGGCACTGTCATTAGGATGATCACTGGTGTGACATAGCTCTCGTATTGAGCAGATAGCACCAGATAGACGATCAGCAGTCCGAGTCCAAATACAACGATGCTGGCGCTACCTGCCGACAATTGCAGAGCAGCTAGGCCGGTGAATGCATAGCTGATGTTGGAGAAGTCTTGTTTCTTGAAGAGGGTTTGAATCGCCTCCAAGGCCTCTCCTGAACTTTTGCCAACAGCTTCTGCACCTTGAATTAGAACCGTGCGGTAGAGGTTGTAGTGACTGATTATCGGAGGTGCACTACTGAGCTCTGCGGAGGCAAATTGCGAGACCTGTACCAGGTCGCCATCGCGACTGCGCACGTAGTAACTAAGGATATCGTCGATGCCGCTGCGTTTTTCAGCAGTTGATTGCACAAAGATGTTGCGGACTTGGCCGTTGTTGTAGGTGAGACCTGAGTAGTTGCTACCAGCCAGGGAGGCGATGGTGTTCATCGCTTCTTGATAGTCAATGTTTAGGGCTCCCATTACAGCGCGGTCAATCTTGAGTCCGTATGCAGGAGAGCTAGGAATGAACTGGGTGTAGAGGTTTGAGAATTCGTTAGTCGTCTTGCCAGCTTTGATTAGCTCAGTGGCGAGTCCATCAAGCTGGTTGAAGTCGTAGGAACCGTTGCTGAGATCATTGAACTGGAAGTAAAAGCCTCCTTGGGATGAGAATCCAGGGACGGCTGGAGGCTGCGCAGAGACCGCCATGGCACTACTGAGCTTCACTAACTTGGCGTTAAGGCGATCGACGATGGCTGCTGCACTGTTGCTGTTGCCCTTGCGTTCATTTAGAGGTTTGAGTCCAAAAAAGAACACGCCTTGATCGGGGCTGGAGCCATTGAACCCGAAGCCACTGACTACAGCAGCCGATTCGATGTTGTCTTCTGTTTTAAGGACTTTGGCTATTTCCTTGCCTGTTTGTTGGGTTTGACTAAGTGAGGCGCCATTTTGAAGTTGATAGAAACCCAATGCATAGCCTTGATCTTCTTCTGGGATGAAGGCAGTGGGCAGCGCCGTGAAGGCGAATGTGGTTAGCAGAATCCCTCCCGCTAGACCTGCCAGGATCAAGCGGCGTCTAGAGATTAACCATTTAATTAGTTGGGCATAGCGCTTTTGTAAATCGTCGAAGAAGCTGTTGAAACGACGAAAAATTAAGGGGAGGTTAGTGCTAGCTAATACACCCAATACCACGCCAAGTATGTAGGTCCAGCTGCCGAATGCAGTAGCAGTAAAGCGACCAAAGGCTAATCCCACCAACACTCCTGCGAGGATCCAGCCCCAGCCTTTTGGTTCTTGAGACTTATCTCTACGCAGAATCAACCCTGACAACATTGGTGAGAAAGTAAGGGCATTGAATGCTGAGATAGCAATTGAGAAGGCAATAGTCAGAGCGAATTGTTTATAGATAATTCCGATGCCGCCTGGGTAGAAGGCAACTGGGACGAAGACGGCCATCAGTACCAGTGCCGTGGCAACTAAGGCGCCAAAAAGTTCTCCCATGCAGGCAATAGCAGCCTGGCGTGGACGCATCCCTGATTCGATATTTTTAGATACTGCTTCGATTACTACAATCGCGTCGTCAACTACCAAACCAGTCGCGAGTACCAGGCCAAGCAGTGTGAGTTGATTGATGGAGAAATCGAATACTTTGAGGAAAGCAAAGGTGCCAATTAGAGAAATAGGAATGGCTAAACTTGGAACTACTGTTGCTCGCCAGTTCTGTAAGAAAAGGAAGAGAATAAGTAGTACAAGAACAATTGCTAGGCCAAGGGCATCAATTACACCTTCAACTGAGGATTCAATGAATTCACCAATGTTGTAGATCTGCTCTACGTTGACGCCTGGGGGAGCTTTGGCAGCAAAGTTATCTATAACCTTCACTACGGCATTGGAAACATCGAGCGCGTTGCTATCAGGCGTCTGGTATACAGCTATCGTCATGGCTGCATTCCCATTGACGTCTATGGCATTTGTCGTGAAAGTATTGGAGCCATATTTTACTTCGCCGATATCTTTTAAAAGCAAGAGGTTGCCTTCAGGAGAGCGGCCAACTATGAGATTATTGAAGTCTTCTGTTGATATAAGATTGCCGTTGTCTTCGACAAGAATTGGGTAGGTATAGGCTTGTTCCCCTGTTGCAGGAGGTCCTCCTACAAGGCCGCCAATAGCAACGCTATTCTGGCTTTTTACAGCATTGATGATGTCTTCAGCAGTTAGTTTGTTGGCTGCTAATTTGTCGGGATTAACAAACAGCCAATAGGCTGGATTGGCACCACCTAGTACGCCAACATTAGCTACTCCTGGAACTCTCCCAAGTGGGTAATACAGCTGCTCGTAGATCAAGCCGTTGAGGTAAGCAGCATCAAATTGACCTTCCGTTGAGCCCACCTGATAGGCCAGCAGTATCGATGGATTGCTTTGCTCTACCGAAACACCTGTTGCCTGAACCTGCTCCGGTAGCTGGGGCATGGCCAGGGAAACGCGGTTTTGCACGTTGACCTGGTCGATATTGATATCAGTCGACTCATCGAAGTAGACATTGATTGTGCTTTGACCCTCCATATCGCTGGTGGAGGAGATATAGCTAACGCCAGGAACGCCGTTGATCTGTTGCTCCAGCGGGTTAGTAACTGCTTGCTCAGTTACTAGAGAATTGCCGCCGCCGTAGTTTGCTGAGACTTGGATCAGCGGACTTGCGATATTTGGCAGGTTGGCGACTGGTAATAAAGGGATTGCGATGATCCCTATTAGTACGATCAGGATGCTGCAGACGGTTGTTAGGACAGGCCTTTTGATGAAGTTGTCGGAGAACGCCATGCTGAGTTCAGTTGGTCCCCTTTGTTGCGGTTGGTGCAGGTGCAATCTTCACTGGCATGCCATTTCGCAATAGGGCAGTGTTGCTTGAAACAACTTGCTCGCCTTGTTGCAGGCCTGATTTCAATTGGTAGAGGTTGTTTTGTAGAGGGCCTAGGTTTACAGCCTTTTGCACCACAATCGGTGTATTCGCAGGTAATGACTCAAGTTTCTTTTTGCTTGATTCGGGTATAGAGGTTGAAGCTTTGATCTTGGGGAGTGCTTTGCTTAGCGGCACCACCGTGTAGACAAACGGCTGTTGAGCTTGCATGAATACCGCCTGCACGGGAACAGCAAGGCTGTTGAATTGGCCTGTGATGATTTGGCTTTTTACAAATTGGCCTGTTTTCAGTCTGCCTGTGAGATTTGGGAAGGCGGCCTTCACCATCAATGTGTTTGGGGACTGATTTGTACCTTTCATCGCGAAGTAGGGCGAGATGAATACAACGGAGCCCTTTCCATTTATTGGTGGTGTGGTTTGTGAAGAGACCATCACGGTCTGACCCAGTTCCACTTGATTGGCTTGCGTGGCTGGGATCTGCATCAGTGTCCACAGCGCTGAATTGTCAACGATGCCAGTAATGGCCTGGCCTTTTTTTACGTAATCGCCAATCTTCACCGCATCCATGTCGCCGATTACACCATTAATTGGAGCGCGTACGAATTTGTAGCCAAGGGTGGCTGCATCGGCGCGTGCCTGATCTCGTGACTGGATAGCTTTGGCGGCATATTGGTCGCGAGTCTTGGCTGATGTTGCACCTTGCTGGTAAAGGAATTCGTAGCGCTCAGCATTGAGCTGGTCTTTTTTTGCTTCGGCTTTGGCTGCATCGAGAGCAGCACTTTGCTGCACGTTGTCGAGCACAAGGATGGCTTGGCCAGCTTTCACTAATTGACCTTCTTTGGCGAGGATTTTGACGACCGTGCCGTCGATCTGTGGTTTTACATACACGTTTGCAGTCGACTCCAGCACGCTTACGGCACTTACCGTTGGCGCAAAATTGGCTGAGCTGATTGTGGTTGTCTGAACCGTCAGTATTTTGTGAGCAGCCTTATGGCTGCAGCTCGTTATCATTGCCACGGCTCCAAGCAGAACAATGGCTGTTGGGCTGGACTTCATATCAGCGTGTTTTTTGCGGACGATAACGTCTTAAGCCCCTACTAGAGCTAGCTAAGACCTACCCGTGACAAATACCAGCTTTTACTCCTTATAGGCCTAAGAGCTTGTTTACTGTGATTTGACTTCTGGGTTCCGCACTCATGGGGGCGGATTCGGTCAGGTTCTGGAATTCCGGCAGTGGTTTGCTGTTAGTGCTGTTCCTGATTCTCCATCTAGGTGGAGTGTCTATAGCTCTTTTTGCACCGCTCAGTTTCGAGACATATGCGGCAGGTTTGCATCGTTCCAATTTGCTGCCGTTAGCAGAGCTCAGTCTTTTAGCTGTTGCTTTGATGCACTTGGGCCTGAGCTTGTTCAAGCTGATCGTCAATCGGCGAGCTGGAAACAGGGCCTTGCTTGTTAGTCGCAGAGGTGATCTTCTTGCGGTTTTTGCAGCACGTAGTCAGGCTATTGGAGGGTTATTGCTCTTAGCCTTTTTGGGGGTCCACTTACGTCAGCTGCGCTGGCCGAGGCCACTTGCTGGTGAGGAACTAGCAGCATTGCGAGCTGTACTGTCTCAACCGGCAAACCTGGTCTTCTATCTCTTCGCTGCTGTGGCGGTAAGTCTGCACCTGTTGCACGGTGGTGAGGCAGCTCATCGCAGCTTGGGAATACTCGATCCAGTTAACGCTTCTCTTATCCGTCATGCCTTTCGCGTGTTGGCGTTGTTGGTTGGCGTCGGTTTCATCGTCTTGGCTTTGCTGTTAGCTGCACCGGAGCTGCAGTTGGGTCAGCCATGAATGAATTGCACGATCCGCGTTTGCCAGAAGGCACGATCGTCGATGCATGGCGCCGCACGCAAGAATCTCTGCCGTTAATTAGCCCCAGGCGGAAACAGGAGCTTCAGCTTTTGGTGGTGGGTACGGGCTTGGCTGGAGCCTCGGCGGCAGCAACCTTGGCTGAGCAGGGCTATCAGGTGCGTGTAATCAGTTTTCACGACAGTCCGCGACGAGCCCATTCAGTAGCTGCTCAAGGAGGCATTAATGCCGCGCGCCCTATGGCCGTCGATGGCGACAGTATTAGCCGCTTATTTGTTGATACTCTTCGCGGCGGTGATTTTCGGGCACGTGAGGCAGGTTGTCAGCGTCTAGCGGAGATCAGCAGCTCGATCATCGACCAGTGCGTGGCACAGGGGGTACCTTTTGCCCGTGAATACGGTGGAACCCTTGCTACTAGGAGCTTTGGCGGAGCTCTGGTTAGTCGCACTTTTTATGCTCGTGGTCAGACTGGTCAGCAATTGCTCTATGGCGCATATCAGGCATTGATGCGACAGGTGGCCCTCGGTCGTGTGGAGCTTCTCTGTCGCCGAGATGTGTTGGAAATAATCAAGGTGGATGGTGTGGCGCGAGGTGTGGTCTGTCGTGATCTGCTTAGCGGTGCATTAGAGGTACATACCGCTCAAGCAGTGTTGCTAGCGACTGGTGGTTACAGCAACGTCTACTTCCTCTCGACAAATGCACTTAAATCCAATACGAGTGCAATTTGGCGTGCGCATTGTCAAGGAGCGTTGTTTGCCAACCCTTGTTTTACCCAGATTCATCCCACCTGCATCCCAAGTGGTGATACGTATCAGAGCAAGCTCACTTTAATGAGTGAGAGCTTGCGCAATGACGGTCGTGTTTGGTTGTCTGCATGTTCTGGAGATACGCGTCCGGCTAATGAGATCCCTGATGCTGAGCGCGATTACTTCCTAGAGCGTCAGTACCCGGCCTACGGCAATATGGTGCCTAGAGATGTGGCTTCCCGCCGTGCCCGTGAGCTCTGTAACGCGGGGCATGGTGTAGGTCCAGGGGGCCGATCGGTGTATCTCGACTTGCGCGATGCGATCATGAGTCAGGGGCGAGAGGTGATTGAGGCGCGTTACGGCAACTTATTAGAGATGTATGAGCGCATTACTGGTGAGGATGCTTTCACTACACCAATGCGCATCTATCCTGCCCCTCATTACACGATGGGTGGCCTTTGGGTTGATTACCACCTAATGAGTTCGATTCCGGGATTGTTTGTACTCGGGGAGGCTAATTTTTCTGAGCATGGCGCCAATCGCCTCGGCGCAAGTGCCCTGATGCAAGGCTTGGCCGATGGCTACTTCATCGCTCCAGCTACCGTCACTGCTTGGCTAGCAGGTCATCCCACACCACATATCGCTGTTGATCATCCTGCTTGCCTCGAAGCTCTAGCGAGGGTCCGTGGTCGGATTGAGCTGTTGTTGCAGGAGGTGGGCACACGTTCGGTTGATTCTTTTCATCGTGAGCTGGGGGCCGTGATGATTGATCGTTGCGGTATCAGTCGCGATGCCGATGGGTTGCGTAATGGACTAGTAGAAGTGGCATTACTTGAGCAGCACTTTCACTCTGAAGTGAGTGTGCCTGGAGGAGCTCAGGGACCTAATCCTGAGCTAGAGAAGGCGTTGAGGGTTGATGATTTCTTTTCTCTAGCCAAGTTGATGTTGCGCGATGCTTTGGCTAGGGAGGAGTCCTGTGGAGCCCACTTCCGTGAGGAGCATCAGACAGAAGAAGGCGAAGCTCTTCGTGATGATGAGAACTTTGCTCACATTGCTGCGTGGGAATATCGCGATAGTGCTGAGCCGATTCGCCATGCTGAGGCGCTTAACTTCACCAGTCTGACGCCCAGTAAGCGTAGCTATCAATGAGCCGCAACCTTTCGCTCACGCTGCGTATCTGGCGTCAGGAGTCGCTCAAGAGTGCTGGTGATTTTCACGTCTACCAGCTTGAGGACGTTTCGCCGGACTTGTCGCTGTTGGAGGCACTCGATCAGCTCAACGAACAGCTGATCGCTAAAGCTGAGCGACCAGTGCACTTTGAGCATGATTGTCGTGAGGGTATTTGCGGTAGTTGTGGCTTTCTTGTTAATGGTCAGGCCCACGGCCCTCAGAGCGCTACCACTGTTTGTCAGCTCTATCTACGTCAGTTTGCTGATGGCGATACATTGACGCTCGAGCCTT
>CAJWUF010000065.1 GCA_913047395.1 uncultured cyanobacterium | reverse complement strand
AACACAGCTGACTGGGGGCCTAATCCTCGGCCTTTGCAATCCAAATCACCGATCAACAACAGAGGATCCGGCAATGATTCAGCCATAGGCAACCAAGACCTACGGCTGCGGTTGATCCAAATCCTGATTGGCTTTTGCTCTTGCGATGCCGTTTGCTCGGGCGGCACCCCCCAGCCATGCAATGCATCAGAGCCGATCGTCTGCCATTGCAAACCCCCATCGCATAACTCAGGGCAGAGTTGCCTAAGAGCAGCCAATGAGTGAATGAACTCGCGCAGGTCTGTAGGCCATTGCCTATGCCAAGGGAATCCTTCTCGGCAACCTGGCTCCTTGCCACCGCTTAAGCCCACCTCCGTGCCGTAATAAATACATGGTGCCCCTGGTTGCAAAAACAAAAGCAGCAGAGCCAACTTCAACGCCCCAAGATCACCCTTAAGCGTGTGCAGTGCTCGTGGCACATCATGGCTATCGAGCAGATTCAACTGGCTGCGATTTACCTCTGGCCGATACCACCCCAGCGTTGTTACCAAAAGATCCACAAACGCCTCTCCACTAAGAGGTTCAATTGGATAAGCAGGATTGCGATAACTACGGCTTAGTCGCTTGCCAGCTACCCAACAAAGGCTGCTCCAGCCAATTCGATAGTTCATTACCCCATCAAAGTGCTCACCTTGCAGCCAAGGCCGAGCATCACCCCAGACCTCCCCAACAATCCAGGCCTGCGGATTTACCGCCTTAACCGTTCGCCGAAACTCCAACCAGAAATCAGCCGGCACCTCTTCTGCAACATCCAGTCGCCAACCATCGATTCCCTGCTCGAGCCAATAACGCGCCACGCCTATCAGGTACTCGCGCACCGGAGCATGGGCATGGTTGAACTTGGGCAGAGCTGGATCGTTCCACCAACAGCTATAACCACAATCCTGCCCACGACTCGGGTAGGGCTTAAGCGGCCATCGCTGCACATCAAACCAATCGCGATAAGGCGAGGCCTCGCCGTTCTCCAATAGGTGATGAAAGGCCCAAAAGCCGCGGCCACAGTGATTGAAAACACCATCCAACAAGATGCGCATGCCCCGGCTATGCAAAGCCTCAATAAGAGCCTGCAGTGCTGCATTGCCACCTAAGAGCGGGTCTACCTCTAGATAGTCGTAAGCGTGATAACGGTGATTAGCAGCTGAGCTGAAAACCGGTGTCAGGTACAGGCAACTGATCCCAAGTTCTTGGAGATGGTCTAGGCCCTCGATCACGCCGTAGAGATCTCCCCCCTGGAAACCCTGCTGGCAAGGATCACTACCCCAGGAGCGCAAAGCCAGTTGCCGCTGCGCCAAGACACGGCCGCTGCAACGGAAACGATCAGGAAATATCTGATACACCACCGCCTTGGCCACCCAGCTGGGCGTGTTGACGAGCACATCGCTCTGCTGCATACCCCTTTGCATAGCGTGGTCCCACGGCTAGCACTGGGGAAAGCAAATAGCCATGGCTGATCAGCCTCTCCTTCTAGCTCTCGATCAAGGAACCAGCAGCTCCAGGGCCGCTGTCTTCAACGCCTCAGGGCAATTAATCGCCAGCGCTAGTGCCCCCTTAGCGATCGACTATCCCGCTGATGGCTGGGTCCAGCAGGATCCAAATGCAATCTGGCTCAGCCAACAGCAAGCTATGGCGGCGCTAGAGCAACAACTCAGCGCCGAGCAGCGCAGTGCCGTGGTCAGCTGCGGCATCACCAACCAGCGTGAAACCACAGTGCTCTGGCAACGCAGCAACGGCCAGCCGTGCGGGCCTGCATTGGTCTGGCAGGACGGCCGAACCGCTGATCTCTGCTCGCAATGGAAACAAGAAGGCCTTGAGCGCGAATGGTGTGATCGCACTGGCTTACTGCTGGATCCCTACTTCAGCGCCAGCAAGATCCGCTGGCTGCTGCTGCATGAACCTGCTGCAAGCCAAGCCTTAGCCAACAATGACCTCTGTTTCGGAACAGTAGAAAGCTGGCTGCTCTGGCAGCTCACTGCCGGTGAACGTCACTGCTCAGACATGAGCAATGCCAGTCGCACATTGCTGATGGACCTTGAGCACCGCGAATGGGTAGAGCCCTTCTGCGACACCATTGGTCTGCCGCTTAATGCCCTTCCTGAACTAGTTCCCTGCCGTGGAGAGTTTGGCGCCATCCAATCAGGCCAGCCCTTTGCAGGTGTAGCGATCCAAGCCCTCTTAGGGGATCAGCAAGCCGCCACCCTGGGTCAGCTTTGCCTTAACCCCGGGGAAGCAAAGTGCACCTATGGCACTGGCGCCTTCCTTGTCGTGAACACAGGTCAAGAGATCCGCCGCTCCAGTGCCGGCCTACTCAGCACCTTGGGATGGACCGATGCGCAAGGTTCAGCTACCTACTGCTTAGAGGGCAGTTTGTTTAATGCTGGGACCGTGGTGCAGTGGCTCCGTGACGGGCTAGGGATCATCGACAACGCCGCCCAGGTGAATGAACTAGCAGAAGAAGTGGAAAATGCAGCTGGCGTGATGATGGTGCCAGCCTTCACAGGCTGGGGTACACCCCACTGGGACCCAAGTGCCCGTGGTCTACTGATCGGTCTTACCCGCGACAGCCGACGCGGCCACATCGCCAGGGCAGCTCTAGAAGGCATAGCTCTTTCGGTAGCCACACTGGTGCAACTGGCCGAACAGTCCTTAGGTCATGGACTAGGGGAATTGGCTGTCGATGGCGGAGCTGCTGCTTCCAACCCACTACTCCAAGCCCAAGCCAATAGCACCGGCTTAAAGGTCAGACGCCCCGCCAATCTAGAAAGCACCGCTAGGGGTGTAGCCCTACTAGCAGGGCTACAAGCAGGTGTGATCACTAGCCTTAACGAGCTGGTGCCTCACAGGCAGGAAGGGGCCGAAGTGTTCATGCCAAAACTTGACGCTACAGCCCGCGAAAGCTGGCTATGCCAATGGAATGACGCCGTCACAAGGAGCTTGCACTGGCGTGATTGATCAAAAGATTGACCTGCTGGTCATCGGTGCCGGAGCCAGTGGCGCCAGCGTTGCCTATGAAGCCACCAGGCGCGGTTTACGCGTCGCCCTGCTGGAAGCTGGCGACATCGGTTGTGCAACCAGCTGCCGCAGCAGCAAGATGCTCCATGGAGGAGTTCGCTACTTAGAACTGGCCTTCAAGACCTTCGATCTAGCCCAGCTAAGTCTGGTGCGAGAGGCCCTGATGGAGCGAGCTCACTGGATCGAGCAAGCCCCTTTTCTTGCTCAGCCCTTCGAACTTGCCCTACCAGCAGCAAACTGCTTCGAGAAGGCCTATTACGGTGTTGGCCTGGGGATCTATGACGCCCTTTCCGGGCAACGAAGTATCGGCAACAGCCGCCTGCTCTCCAAAACCCAAATACACCAGGCATTGCCTCTATTACGCGCCGGAGTCAACGGAGGAGTGGCTTACAGCGATGGGCAATTCAATGACGCCAGGCTCAATCTTTTAATTGCTCTGACTGCAGAGCGTGCTGGAGCAATCCTGCGCAGTAACTGCCGAGTAGTGGCTCTAGAGCATCGAGCCGATGGTCAGCTATGCGGCGCTATCAGCGAAACCAGCATGGGCGAGCAGGAGCACTGGAGAGCCAGCGTTGTGGTGAATGCAACTGGGATGCAAGCCGACAGCCTGCGCAAGATGGCCGATGCCAACATCGCCCCACGCATGCTCACTAGCCGCGGTGTGCATGTGGTACTTGAGGCAAACCTCTGCCCTGAAGGAATCGGCCTGCTGCTGCCTGCTACCGACGACGGCCGAGTGTTGTTTCTACTGCCCTTCTACGGCCGCACACTCGTAGGTACTACCGACACCGCCTGCAAACTCAACGAAGCCTGCGCGCCATCGCAAGCCGAACAGCACTACCTGATCGAATATGTAAAACGCTGGTTCCCTGATCTAGGACAACCCATCGTCAAAAGTTGCTGGGCAGGTGGTCGTCCCCTACTCAAACCTGCCGGCAAAGCCATCAACAGCAGCAGGGTGGTGCGAGAGCACGAGGTAGAAACCCTGCCATGCGGATTAATCAGCGTGATGGGCGGCAAATGGACTACCTGCAGGCCCATGGCCCTAGACACCCTCAAAGCCATGGAAACATTGCTGGGGCGAGCAATGCCTACCCCTTCAGCACTACCTCTGCTTGGAGCAGCTCAAAATCCAGCCCTTACGCAAACCTTGTTGCTTGAGCAACAACAACAACTTCGGCAACTGCTGCCAGAAACTCCCATCCAGGATCAACAGATTGCCCACCTACAGGCCAGCTATGGGCTGGAGGCACTTGCATTAGTAGAAAAAAATAGCGCCAAACAACTAGAACCCCTTAGCGACGTAATCCCAATTTGCGAGGCGGAAATTGATCGGGCCATTAACCAAGAGCACGCCCGCACACCTACCGATGTACTGGCCCGTCGCTGTCGCCTAGCGATGGTCGACATGAGCGAAGCACAAAGACTTCTACCTGTTGTGCAAGAACATTTAGCCCATGCTGATCTACCAAAAGGCGAGCTGGATCTTCAGCACTGAGATGATTAAGCAGGCGAACTAAGAGCATCATTCGCAGAGAATTCAACCGACTCCTCAACCTCGCCGATCAACCACCAGCTGAAGCCATAGGCCGGCAAATAAATAAACCAATCCGCACTGGCAGGGGGATATTCACAGCCCCAAAGCGCCTCACGGGTGCGTTCACCTTGCCAACGACTTAAATCCAAATGTAAGGATGCACCTGCACCAGAGAGGTTGGCTGCCACTAGCACCGTCATCGTTTCAATGCAGCGTGAATAGACAATCACGCTGGGATGACTTGACTCCAATAACTCAAAGGTTCCCCTCCTTAGGGCAGGCAATAGGCGACGACAAGTCAGCATGCGCCGATGCCAATTGAGCAATGATCCCGGGAGCTGTTTCTGCACCTCAACGTTCACGACCCGATAGTCATATCCCGGAGCGGTGATCGGTGGGAGCACCAACAAGGGATCAGGAGCACTCGAGAAACCACCATTGCGTGCTGGGGTCCAAGCCATCGGTGTGCGATTGGGGTCACGATCTCGTAGCCCGGGCCAATCGCCCATACCCAACTCATCGCCGTAATAGAGGTGAGGCATCCCCGGCAGGCTGTAGAGAAGACCATGCAGCAGACGATTGGGTCTGGGATCACCATTGAGTAAAGGTGCCAAGCGACGATTAATGCCCCAGTTCAGCCAGTGCCCTTGGCCCTGATGCAAACCAGCCCGAATCACCTGGATGACATCCTCTGACACCAGATGTCCATCACCAAGCCAAAGTTCATCGTGATTGCGCAATGGCAAAGCCCAACGACATCCGGGCACAGCCCGTTGGGCCTCTTCCAATGCATTGCATAGCTCTTTGCAGGTGCCACTGGCTACTGCAGCAAACAGGTGAGCAGTTAAAACAAAATTAAAGGCACCATGCAGTTCGTCGTCTGCCAGATAAGGCTTCGCCTCATCAACCGGCTGAATAGCCTCTGCTACCAACAGCACATCGCGACCATGTGCATCAACGCGCGCACGCAGCTTTCTTAAGAAGGCATGGGTATCCGGTAAACCTTCACAACGAGATCCCTCGGCTTCAAATAGGAATGGCACCGCATCAAGACGGAATCCATCCACACCACGTTCTAGCCAGAAGTCCACCACTCCCAGCATTTCTTCTTGTACCCAAGGATTCTCATAATTGAGATCAGGCTGATGACGCAGAAACCGATGCAGGTAGTACTGCCCGGCTACCTCATCCCATTCCCAATTGGAAGACTCAAAATGCCGGAATAACACCGGTGCATCTGCGTAACGGTGGGGATCGTCACTCCATACATAGACATCTCGCTCCAGGCTCCCCTTTGCTGCCCAACGGGCCCTCTGAAACCAAGGGTGAAGATCACTGGTGTGATTAAGGACCAAATCCAGAATCACCTTGATGCCCTGGCCATGAGCAGCCGTGAGCAAACGGTGAAACGCTGCTAAATCACCGAGTTCTGGATGAATATCCTTGAAGTTGGTGATGTCGTAACCGCCGTCCTGCAGCGGCGATGGATAGATGGGCGTTAGCCAAATAGCTTCTACCCCCAACCAACGTAAATAGCTGAGTCGACTAGCTAAACCTTGTAGATCACCAATGCCATCGCCATTGCCGTCGGCATAGCTGCGAGGCATCAACTGGTAAATCACAGCTCCGTTCCACCACGGTTCGCGTGTGCCCATCAGTAAGGATCATCTTTACCACTGCTAGACACAGCTAGCGATGTCGTCAGCCCTTGATTCCTGAGAATTTTCTGCTTAATCAGCTTCGTAAACCTGTAATTTCTGGCCTGAGCAGACCAAAAGCCTGGCGGAGACATCAACTACAGCGAATCGAAGCTTTGCTCAAAGAGCACCAAGAAGATGTGCTTGATGCCCTTTGTGCGGATTTAGGCAAACCACCCACTGAGGCACTGTTTGAACTAATTGCACTAAGTCAGGAACTCAAACTGGCTCAACGGCAACTAAGCCACTGGATGCGACCGAGTCGCGTGCCTGTACCTCTAGCCCATAAACCCGGTAAGGCCCAAGTGATCTGGGAACCTCTGGGCTGCGTGCTGATCATCGGCCCCTGGAATTACCCTTTTTCGCTAACCCTCCAGCCGCTAATCAGTGCCCTAGCAGCAGGCAATACAGCGGTGCTCAAGCCCTCCGAAAACGCCCCCACCACCTCGGAACTAATCGCCAAGCTGATTCCCCAATACCTATCTAAAGAAGTGGTGCAGGTAGTGCAGGGCGATGGAGCTGTAGCAGCCGCACTAATCAAACAACCTTTCGATCACATCTTCTTTACTGGCAGCGGCGCCATCGCCAAGAAGGTCATGGCGGCAGCCGCCGAACATCTCACACCGATAACCCTGGAGCTAGGAGGGAAAAGCCCAGCCATAGTTATCGCTGGCGCTGATCTGGAGGTAACGGCAAGGCGACTGATCTGGGGTAAGGGCATGAATGCTGGCCAAACCTGCATCGCCCCAGATCATCTACTCGTAAAAAAAGAACTCAAAGCACCTCTGCTACAGGCGATGACCCTGGCCATTACTGAGTTCTATGGAGCAGATCCACTGCAATCACCCCACCTGGCACGAATCATCAACGACCGCCATTTCCAGCGATTGCAGCACTTGCTTGAGCATGCTCGTGATCAGGGGAAAATCCTCTCAGGAGGCCAAATAGATACCTATCAAAGACGTATCGCTCCCACCTTGATCGATGTAGATAACCACAATGATCCGCTGATGGCAGAAGAACTTTTCGGCCCCTTACTGCCGATTATCAGCGTGGCCAACCTTGATGCGGCCCTTACTGAAGTCAGGCAACAGCCAAAGCCCCTGGCGCTCTACCTTTTTGGTGGAACACATGCTGAGCAACAAAAACTGCTCGAGACAACCAGTTCAGGCGGGGTTTGCTTCAACGACGTTGTCATGCAGGTGGGCATACCTGAACTCCCCTTTGGCGGGGTCGGAGCCAGCGGCATGGGGAGTTATCACGGCAAGGCTGGCTTCGAGACCTTCTCTCATCAGAAATCGGTATTACGACGACCCTTCTGGCTAGATCTCAAGATGCGCTATCCCCCCTATAAGACCAACCTGGCTTTGCTCAAAAAACTGCTCGGATGATCGAGCTGCTTGCTCTGTAGCCACATCGTTTCGGGATGCTTGAACAGGGCTAGCGCATCTGGTCAGGCAGCTTATCTTTCGCCCAACCGTATAGAGAGATGTATGCGCCGGATCATTGTGACCGCCCTAACCCTGGCAGCACTTCTGCCACTGCCCTCCTGGGCTGCAAGCGTCACAGTGAAACCGGGTGACACCCTTTCTCAAATAGCAGCGAGACACAATGTATCGCTGAAGGCATTGATGCGACTAAACGGGATCACTAACTCCAATCATGTAGTTGCAGGCAGCACCTTGAAGTTGCCCGGCAGCTCAAGTAGCAACACAAACAGCGGTAGTGGGCGTCACAAGGTAACCAGTGGTGAGACCCTCAGCAGCATTGCCGCGCGCTACAAGGTGCGCCAGCAGGACCTCATTGCCCTTAATAACCTTCGCGATGCCAACAACATTTATATCGGCCAGACCCTAAAGCTGCCCGGCAGTGCCAGCAGTGGGATCAGAGCTAGCGCAAGCCGTCACAAGGTGACCCGTGGAGAGACCCTTGGCACCATTGCCGTGCGCTACAAGGTGCGTCAGCAAGACCTCATCGCCCTCAATAATCTTCGCGATGCCAACCATGTGGAACTCGGCCAGACCCTGAAGCTGCCCCAAGGGGCTGTGATCCCTAAACCCAAACCAACCGCAAAACCCAAGCCTGTAGCAATCAAGGCAAAGCCAAATGCCACCTCCCATACCGTGGCCCGTGGGCAAACATTGACCCAAATTGCCCGTGCCTATGACGTATCCGTCGCAAGCTTGATCAGCATCAATAACATCGCCAATCCAAACAAGCTGTTAGTGGGCACCAA
>CAJWUF010000064.1 GCA_913047395.1 uncultured cyanobacterium | reverse complement strand
TGTTTGATGATTCCTGTTGTGTAGTTTTTCTTGCTGCTCAGCTTCCTCTAGGTTTTGTTTTTGCAGTTGCTGCTCTGTTTCGCTAATAGGTGCTAAAGAACGTTCTGGTGTGGGCGCTTTAATCAGCCCTCCTTCTTTCCCTGTGATCAGATTGGCCTTTTCTTGCGGGCCTTGAATGACAACAATACGTTGAACAATTAGTTGATAATCCAGGCCTTGGCGCTTGTTGATTTCTTTTTGCACTGCTGATACTTGTTTGAGGCTTGGCAGTTCGGGATTCGTGACCAATACCAGCAGGCGAATCTCTGGAGGGTTTTTGTCCCAGGCGATATCTAATTTTTCTAGATCAACTCCCTCTCCGCCGAAGGTCAGGGTTTTGCGTTTTAGGAAGCTCTCAATCGTGTGTTGAATCTCGTCGCGGGTGCGTTCATTTTGTTTTTTGCTGACAAGGTTTAAAAAGCTGTTGGTTAGAGGGATTAGTAGTAGGGCAGTTAGGCCAAACGTAAGTGCAAAGTTGGCTGCACTCAGATGGCTCTCTCGCAGACGCTGACGGACGAGGGGCTCTCTCCAGGCCATCATCACGAGTCCACCGCTAAGAATGCCAAGCAGGTTGGTGGCAAACAGCAGTCCGGCTCCAATAGCAGCGTCCCATTTTTGATTGGAGAGCAACAGACCCATAACGCATACCGGTGGCACAAGGGCAACAGCAATGGCTGTACCCGCAAGCGAACTCACGGCGTCTCTGCGCAACTTTGCGTATATAGCTATGCCACCGGCCACTAAGGCGATGCCTAGATCCAGCAGGTTTGGCTCGGTGCGTTTCCATACTTCTGAACCCATTTCATGGATGGGTGTGATTGCTGCTAGTAAGGCGGAGAGCAGGATGGTAATTACTACCCCTACGAAGAGGGTTCGTAGGGCATCCATCAACAGCCTTAGATCCCCAATCAGCACAGCGAAGGCACTTGCTCGTAGTGGCAGGATCCATGGGGCGACTACCATTGCCCCAATTACAACCGCGGCACTGTTGGCCTGCAGACCAAGGGTGGCGATCATGCCGGCGCCGATTGTCAGGATGACAAACACCTCATCGAGGTTGGCGTCCTCCTTGGAACTCTTGTGCATTCGCTCTAGGCGAGTTGACTCCATGCTTTGAATGACCTCACTTAGGTGCTATTTCTGGCTTGTTGGGCAACAGGTCGCAGTTGTGCTTTCTGTTGTTTGTGGAGATCTATCAATACTTAATCAAGTGCGCTTGGGATAGATGAATGGCTTGGTGTGAAATGTTTAACATCAAAATGGGTAGGGAAACTCAAAGCAAGAATGTAAGCATATATAGAACTAGTCCTATGCTCTTGGGATTGGATTAAGGGTGATTTTCTGGTAACACTTCTCTGCATTTCTTTATGTTTTTCATTTTGAGCTTTGTATTAAAGGGTGTAAGAGATGTACTAGCTAGAGATGCCTGAGTGTTTGCCTTTGAATAAGCTTTTTGATTGATATTGCTGCAGCGCGGAAAATTGTGTCGGCGGCAAATGGGACCTGCCCTAGTGGTGATGGCTTCTCTTGGATATTCATGGCCTGAGTATATATTTATTTAATCTGGCCTGATGTTGTGGTTGCAGTGTGCCGTTATATGAGCCGCAGGGAATATTAGATAGGGATTGATGATGATGAGCATGTGTACTTTGCTTCTTGTGCTCAAGGCTAGGTTCTTAGATGTTTAGATTTGATAGATATATGACTTTCACTGCCCACAACTTGTCCAGGTTGCTGCGAAATACTGCAATCATTGATGCCGGTGACGGGAATTGAACCTGCGACCTACTGATTACGAATCAGTTGCTCTACCCCTGAGCTACACCGGCAGCCCCCGGAACTTAACATTCGATCGTTGTGGTTTTGAATCATTGGACGTCTCTCCCGGCACTGGCTCAAAGTTGGATCCCGCACTAAGGGAGCGACTCCTTCAAGAGTCACGTACCCCTTGGCGAGGCTTCAGGCGGATTATTTGGTTTGCTCTCTTCGCTTCGGCCTCTATTGGTCTATTGACGATGGGCTTGCGGGCCTCCTCCGGGGGAATTGTTCCCTTCTCAGATATCTTCATTCAAAGTGGGGCCTTCCTGCTAACTGCTGGGTTGCTTTGGATTGATCGTCAACGTGGGGATTGATTGAATATCCGGCTCAATCATTGCTCTTTCATTTTGAAGTCCGATTTGTTGTTAGCAGCTGCAGGCATGAGTTCGGGCATGTTGAGTAGAGCTAATCCAAGGCAAAGCCGCTCAAGCTTGAGTTGGTCATTGCTTAGGGAGGGCGCTTGGGCTAGGGCCTGGTCAGAGCGACTTAGAAGCCAGAGGCTCTGTGTGAGTTGATGCCATTGCCACAGCATTAGAGCTAGGAGGGGGATTGCAGTAAGCAGCGTGATAAGTCGAGAGCTGCCTTGAAGTGGTGAGAGGTCTCTGGCGAGAATGGAAGATTGGTCGATCCACCAGAAAATTGCTAGCAGAGCGGCTGAGCCAATCAGCAGGGTCAATCGAGGGATTAGGCCTTGTTGTAGGCCACTTAGTTGTCGTTGGCTCTCTGAGCGTTCTTTGAGGGGACGACTCAGCAGGAGTAGAGATCCCCAGTCGGCAGGACGTTGCCAGAGAACGAGGGTGGGTGCCAAGACTGCTACAGCCCATGTGAGTAGACGTTCAAAAGCTGGGATAGGACCTAAATCCGCTCCAGCTAGTACCAGGAACAGCAACAGCAGCTCTATGGGTATTGCTCCAATAGCGATGAGCTGAAGCCAGAGCAGGGGTTCTCGTTGGGAGATCAAAACAGAGTTAGTTGGTGGGTCGGACTCTCATCAGGTGCTCAGTGTGCGTCTCTGGGTGACCAGCTTGTGAGCCTCAACGATGTCACCTTCCTCCCAGTTAGCAAAACGATCGCAGCCGATGCCACACTCGAAGCCTGTGGCTACTTCCTTTACGTCGTCTTTATTGCGGCGTAAGGAGTTGAGATCACCTTCGAACATGACTTGCTTGGCACGTCGCACTCTTACTCTGCAGTTGCGCTGCAACTTGCCAGTGGTGATGTAACAACCAGCCACTGCGCTCTTGCCGATTGTGAATACGGCACGTACTTGTGCTTCTCCAAGCGATTCTTCCACCAGCTCCGGCTCTAGGAGTCCTTCCATGGCCATCTGGATGTCTTCTAGAAGCTTGTAGATAACCTCGTAATCGCGCACGTCTACACCAGTGGCATCAGCGGCCCGCTTGGCTCCAGATGCCATGGATGTATTGAAGCCCACGATTACGGCTCCAGAGGCGGCTGCAAGATCCACATCGGTTTCGGTGATCTCACCCGGTGCTGAGAGCAGCACGCGGACTTGCACCTCATCTTTGGGTAGTTGCTCTAAGGATCCCAGGATTGCTTCAACACTGCCTTGAACGTCGGCTTTGAGAATAAGGTTGAGTTCCTTGAGTTCGCCCTCGCTGGCTTGGCCAGACATTGCTGCCAGGGATACCCGTCTGGAAGCCATCTGTTGAGCCAATCTGGTAGCGCGGGCATCGGAGGCTCGCTCTCCTACAACAGCTCGTGCGGATTTCTCGTCTGGGTAAACCTCAAACTCGTCTCCGGCGGTGGGCACTTCGCTGAAACCTAGGGCTTCTACGGCACCGGAAGGACCAGCTTGTTTGAGTCGGGACCCGCTGTTATCGACCATGGCGCGTACTTTGCCAAGTACGGGACCGGCTGCTACTACATCACCAGTTTTGAGGGTGCCGTTCTGGATCAGCAAGGTGGCAACAGGTCCTTTGGCCTTATCAAGGTGGGCCTCAATAACGGTGCCTTTGGCCATGCGGTCAGGGTTGGCCTGTAAATCTTCCACTTCCGTGACCAGCAGGATCATCTCGAGAAGTTTGTCGATGTTTTCACCTTTGATTGCACTGACGGGCACCATCACCACATCACCACCCCACTCTTCAGATAGCAGGTTCTGTTCGGATAGCTCCTGTTTGACTCGGTCTGGAGAAGCTCCCTCTTTGTCTGTTTTGTTGATCGCAACAATGATCGGGACCTTGGCGGCGCGGGCGTGGCTAATTGCCTCCAGGGTCTGAGGACGCACACCATCGTCAGCAGCTACCACAAGTACCGCTACGTCCGTGACCTTGGTGCCGCGGGCACGCATAGCGGTGAAGGCCTCGTGACCAGGTGTGTCGAGGAATGTGATTTTGCGGGGTTGTCCACCATGTTCAATCTCTACCTGGTATGCGCCTATGTGCTGGGTGATCCCTCCGGCCTCACCAGCGGCAACCCGGGCCTTGCGGATCGCATCCAACAAGCTGGTTTTGCCGTGATCAACGTGACCCATCACTGTCACAACAGGTGGGCGGCGGATTAGGTGGGCTAGATCAGTGGCCTCAATCATCTCCACCGTCTTTTTGGCTGCCTCCTCAACGTCGTCTTGGAGTACAGGCACCCCGAATTCCTCTGCCACTGTTTCAATCGTGGAAAGATCTAGGGATTGGGTGACCGTGGCGATGATTCCTTTAAAGAAAAGCGATTTGATGATTTCTGAGCTTTCTACGCTGAGCATGTCTGCAAGCTCTTGAACCGTGAGGTTGGCCTCCGGAACAATCAGCATTTCTGGCCTTATCTGCTTTGCTTCGCGGGCTGCACGTAGCTCCATGGCTCGCCGACGTTGCCTCTGGCGAGTGGTTTCTTTCTTGCGCTTGCGCATTGCCGCCACAGGCTTGGCGGCGGTTTTTTGTTTCGACTTTGGTTTGGAGGGACGAGCCAGGCTGGCAGAGAGGACTATTGCCTGTTGTTCGCCGGCGTAGCCGCCGGTTTCGGCCGTGAGGGCATCATCGTTTTCTCCAATGATGTGTACTTTTTGGCGCTGCTTCTGGGGAGATTTGTTCCGCAGTGCTTCCAGCTTGGCGCTGTCGTCCCATTCTGGTCTTCCTGGTCTCCTTGGTGCTCCAGGCGGTCCCTGAGGAGGGCGATGACCAGGCCTTTTAGGCGCTGTTGGTGTGGGTGCGGTGCGCTCTACTGGTGGGGTGGCCCCTTCTGACCCTCCGCGGGTCCCCACGCTGGTTCCATCCGGTCGTCGTGGTGGTGGTGTGCCAGGTCGGCCAGTGGGCTTCTGAAGCTGCATGAGCTCTCCAGGCGCCACCGGTTTGCGCATTCCTGTAGGCATCCCCTGACGAGTAGGAGCACCTGGGCGGTTGTTGCCATCCCGAGGAGTCGAACCACTGTCGGATCGGTCCCGTCGGATGGGCTTGCCAACAAGTTCAACGGTGTTGCCGGCAGAACGGGGTTGACCAGGTCGGGTGATTTTGCCTTGGCGGGTAGGAGGTCCAGGCCTCTGAGGCATATTGTTGCGCTGGTTAGGTCCGCCACTCGGTCGAGGACTGATACCAGGCCTTTTTTTGTCAGGGCGTTGACCTTCTGGCCGTTGTCCTTCTGGACGTTGACCTTCTGGGCGTTGACCTTCTGGGCGGCTCGGAGGGGCAACTGGACGTTTCGGTTTAGGGCGTCCAACTAGTTCTGGCCTGGGAACTTTTCGATCAGAAGGAAGTGAGGGCTTGGCCGGTGGCGCTATGCGTGCTGCTGGCGACTCTGGCCTCGAGATGATTTTGGGACGAGGAGCTCCTTCGTCAACTTTGCGTGCTTCACCTGAAGTTGAAGTTTGACTTGTTCGCGAGGTTTGGATGCCCGTGTTGGGGGGTTTGGGGGAGGAGGGTATGGCCGTTGCCTTGGCTGCAGGAGCAGCTGGTCGGCTTGGGGTTACTGGGCGATTGACTGGAACAGGAGCTTTGGCAGGTTGGGCGGCTGCTTTAGAAGGTGAAATTGCTGTAGTGGGTTTCGCTGCTGGTCGACTAGGTGGGGCTGGCCGCGAGGCAGATCCCGTAGCGGGTTGTTGAGCTCCTGTTGGCCTTGCCGGGGAGGCTTGTTTTACGTGGCTTATTTGTGGACTGGTTGTAGCTTTTTTATTTGGTGGTGCTGCGTCTTTGGTCTCAGAGTCCGCAGCTTTCTTTAAAGAAAGAATTGCTTTCCCAGAGTTTGACTTGCTTTGTGGCGATGGACTGGCAGCAATTCCTTGACGCAATAGGTCACGGATGCGTTTTGCTTCTTCGTCACTTATTGAACTGCTATGGCTTTTGGCCGCAATTGAGAGTTTTTCAGCAGCATTGAGCACGTCCTTGTTCTCAAGGGCTAGCTCCTTGGACAGCTCATAAATTCTGATTTTGCTGCTGTTGCTGGTCATTAAAAGCTCCAGTTGGTCCGAGCACGATGTGCTTCGGAGCTCCACACAAGGCGGAGCCATAGTTCATCTTGCCTCAGAGGCTGAATCAAAGGATTGATTGAGCCGCTTTTGCAGCACCTCCATAACGCTGTTAGGCACCTGGCAACGCAGGGCTTTTTGCAGACGTTTGCGGCGATGCGCCTCATCTAGGCAGGCCTCGTTTTGACAGAGGTAGGCCGATCGACCCATCCCTTGATCGAGGACTACACCCTCCTGATGGTCACGAATTACCCGCCAAAGCTGCTGGCGATTCAGCAGTTGACGACAGGAAACGCAACGACGCAGGACGGGGCGTTGGTTCACCGGGTTCCGTCCTCTGCTTCATTCGATAGTTTGTCGCTTGATTCGTCTGGCTCGCTGTCGGAAGCATCCTCGTCTTGATCAGTTGCCTGAGTAGGTGCCTCTTCTTGTTCGTACTCCTCGCCCTGATCAGTCGCCTCAGCAGCTTCCTCTTCTTGTTCGTACTCTTCTTCATCCTCAGGTAGAGGGTAAAGCTCTCTTAGGCGTGCATCCTCCTCGGCACGGGTGGCTTGTTCAGCCGCTAGACGGGCTTCGGCATCTCGTTGAAGAGCTTCTTCTTCTTCGCGCTGAGCAATTAGCTCTGCCACTGTGCTGTCTTCAGTGGCTTGGTCGTACTCCTGGGAGTTTTTGATGTCAATTTTCCAGCCTGTCAGACGAGCAGCTAGACGCACATTTTGTCCTTCGCGTCCGATAGCCAGACTCAGCTGATCGGGGGGTACTAGTACGTGGGCATGCTGCCCTTCTGGATCTACTAATCGCACCATTTCGACGCGAGCGGGGCTAAGCGAATTGGCGATGTACTGACTTGGATCAGGTGACCAGCGGATCACATCAATTTTCTCGCCGCGGAGTTCATTGACCACTTGCTGAATGCGTGAGCCACGGGCTCCGATGCATGCGCCAACAGGGTCCACTTCACGTTCAATGCTGTCTACTGCCACCTTGGTACGTGGGCCTACCGAACGGGAGGGAGGGTTGGCTTCACGGGCTACGGCCACAATGCGCACTGATCCTTCTTGGATTTCAGGTACCTCGTTTTCAAATAGGTAGACAACTAGTCCGGCATTGGAACGGCTTACAAACAGTTGCGGCCCTCGTCTGGGTACTTCGCTTACTTCCTTGAGAAATACTTTGAAGGTTGCATTAGCTCGATAGTTATCGTTTGGTAGTTGGTCACGGCGTGGGAGTTCGGCCTCCACCTCTGGACGCCCAAGACCAGAACTAACGGCCATGATCACTGAATGACGTTCAAAACGAATCACTCGAGCAGTGAGGACGGGATCTTCTAGATCAGCAAATTCCTCCTGGATCATGCGGCGCTGCTGGTCACGCAGTTTTTGTGCAAGGACCTGTTTGGTCGTTGCGGCAGCCATCCGGCCGAAGTCTTCCTTCTCTGGGGTTACATCGAGCACCACGGTGTCGCCTACTTGGGCGTCTTCTGCAACTTGCATCACCTCTTGAAGAGCAATTTGGTGGTCTTCACTTTCCACCTCTTCAACGATGATTTTGCTCGCAAGTACTCGATAACCTTCTTCTTCTAGCTCCAGTCCGACATCGAAGTTGCTGAAATACTCTTCTTCGAAGGGATCTTCGACAATGCCTAAATAAAGAGTGCGCCTATAGCGTTCATAGCCTTTTAAAAGTGCCTCCCGTAGTGCTGCCTCAACTACCTGGGGGGGGAGCTTTTTCTCTTCACTGATGTCTTCGATCAGGTTGTTGAGGCCGGGAAGGAGAACGAGAGCCATCGATGATGGAAAGAGAAGAAGGGGGCTGAGGCTGAATTAACTGTTGAGGGAATTAGGCCGTGGGGCTGGTAAGGCGGACGCAGGTCACAGCTTTACGTGGAATTTGCTGAATGCGTCCTTTGATATTGATGTGCACATGTTCGTTGGAGCGTTCGTGCAATAGTCCGGCTTGAGAAAGTTCCGAACCGTTATTACGGAAGCTGATCTCCACAGGGAAACCGCGAAAAGTCAGGAAGTCCTGATCACTGTGCAGTTGATCTCCGATCCCTGGGCTGCTGATTTCCAGTACATAAGCCTCAGTAAATAGTTGGGAAGCTTCCAGTGCCTCATCCATAGGACTAGTGAAACGAGCACAGTCGTCCAGGCAGACATCGCCACCGCCAAGCTGGCGGATCTGAACCTGGATGGTCATTGGAATCAGGTGGGTAAGTACCTGTACACAGCACAGTTCAAAGCCATTCTCGGCAGCCGTCGTCGAGGCGAGGGTCTCCAGTTCCGGAAGCAGAGGATGAGGCAAGAGCTGTTGCGAGATCGGACTTCTGGCCCGACCGGCTTCAGAAGTGACCTGCCTCCCGAAGGAGG
>CAJWUF010000063.1 GCA_913047395.1 uncultured cyanobacterium | reverse complement strand
ATGTTTGCATTTCTAAGTGGCACTCTTAGAGGAGCAGGTGTTAACGAGATTTTCCTTTTCTATTGATTCAAATCAGTTCGCTTAGGGCTTTCTTAGGCCAAGATTCCTTAGGGGTATCTCTAAGTATCTCAAAGTCTTCGAAATCAAATCCAGGTCCAACGCAGCAACTCACCAAGGTGTATGCACCCTCGCTGCAGGCTGCTTGCCAACATCCGGCTGGGATTATTTGCATTGGGTTCGCTGAATCAAGCTTTAATTTGAACAGCTCATTGCTCTTAGGGTCTAGGTGCCAAAGATTGAGTGCTGACCCTTGTAGGTGAATCCATACTTCATCGGCATGATTTACTCGATGCCATCTGCTTTTATCAGAACCGCTCAAGAGGAAAAGGATCCCTGTGATGGCATTACGTTTATGCCCATCACTTCTCTCAACTGTGAGATCACTGCGTATTACTTCTCTGTACCAGCCTCCTTCAGGATGAGGAGTCAGTTGAAATTGCTGAAGAAGTTCCCAGAGACGGCTGTCTTTCAACTGAGTCAAGGAGTACCTGCTTGCGAGCTCACCTTAGGCAAAGGAAGCTTTGTTGCCTTGCTGTTAGATAGAACGCTTGCCCTTGCACCTTATTGACAAAGCCTGACCTCCCCGCTAGTACAGATGTACTTGCATGAGTTCGATGCCGCTATTCCCGGAGCAGGAAGTCAACGGTTGGCTAATTAGTCCTGAAGGGCGCTGGTGCTATCACTTTTACCGTGATCCGCAATCTTGGCAGCGTTGTCCGCTTATTTTTGTCGATAAGTGGAGTGCAAGGCCTGAAGGAACTTCATTTCAAATCAAGAATAGATGCAAGCTCCCTTTGGATGATGCCCTTGAGCTTTGTGGTCATATGTTATTGAACGGCTGGCAAAAACTTTCCAATCAATTTGAAGAGGCTCTAGAAGTTGAATTAAGCGAAGAGTGTGCAATGTGACTCAGCAGGAATTTGCCAAGGAATTGGCCAGAGCAATGCTCATTAAAGAAGGAAGTGGAAGTCCAGAGATCTTTGATGCGCACATGTGCGCATAGAGTTATTTGTCTGAAATGACCAAAGAAGAGCTTCTCGGCAACACCATTTAAAATGGTTTTATGGATCTTTATTGTATTGACTTGCTCCCCAACCATGAGTTGTAAATAGTTACTTTGCCGGAACTAGATTTTTATCCGCTTGCAAGTATTTATATGGACTTGATTTTTCATTATGTTAATCCAAAAACTATGCAAACTGGCCTCGTTGGATTGCGGTGGTTGTCTATCAATATAAATCATCATTGTATTTGCTAGTAGCAATAGTAGCCTTGCTATTTAAGGGAAGCAGGAGCTAGAAGAAACTTCCATAATGTGAGTAATTGCAAAATAAAGTAGTTTTTTGATTGTGTTTGAGCAGTATTTGTTGTTTAGGCAGCAAGTCAGCTCTCATGGAAATAAGCATTTTCAACAGCAAATTATTCGATCAAGGCTTTCGCGCTCTTAGTTGTATTAACTATTTGAGCTTCTTGTTGAAGGGTTGAGCGGTGTTTAAGGGCAAGACACAAAAAAAGGCAGAGTCGAAAACCTGCCCTTTTTGGAATGGTTTTGTTAACCCTAAGCTTCAGGTCATATTGGTTCCTTGGCCATCATTGTCGGCTTTGCCGCCAATGATGAAAATAGCCATGCAAGCCGAGCCAATGATTCCAAATACAACTGCAGAGAGGGATCCTAAATCCATTGAACAAATACCAGTCAATTGCCGTATATCACTAGCGCGGGTAATCCTAGATACTCGCCAGAGCCTTTGGTTTCGACATTAGTCTTAATGGTATAGCTCGATATTGTCATGGCTTTTTGGTGTTTACAAAAACCTTGTTATTCAAGTGATGGCAAATCATGATCAGAAGGTGAAAACTGTGTATCCCCAATTGGTTTGGGGATGTGAAGTGGCTGGTAATTGCCTTTAAGGCTTTCGGCTTTCGCTTTTCACCAAGTGACAAATGATCGCCTTTGAGTGTAGCGAATGACACCCTTGTTGCATTCAAATCATACGCTGGCATTAATATATAAAGCTTACTAAAGTTGCACCAAAAGGTAGCGAATGACATCCTCGTAGTGTCCAAATCATACGCTTGTACTCATATGTAAAGCTTGCTAAAGTTGCTCTAAATTGTGTAGAGATCTGTGTAGAGATTACCTCTATGAGTGTAAACGGAATATAGATTTAGCAAGCCCTAACCCAATTTTTTTCTCGTGCAAACCTACGGGAACCCCAACGTTACCTACGCGTGGTACGCGGGTAACTCTGGAGTTACTAACCGCTCAGGCAGATTCATTGCCTCGCATATTGGCCATACAGGATTGATTTGTTTCGGTGCTGGTGCTAACACCCTTTTTGAGCTGGCTCGCTATGACTCTGCTCTGCCATTAGGCCAGCAGGGAATGGTAAGTCTTCCTCACTTGGCTGGAATTGGAATCGGTGGCATAGAAAACGGTGTGATTACCGACTCTTATGGGATGCTCGTAGTCGCTGTTCTCCACCTGATCTTCTCTGCTGTTTATGCAGGTGGCGCGATGCTCCACTCCTTTAGATATAAGGAGAAGCTAGGAGACTATCCACAAGGTTCCAGGCCTAGAAAGTTTGAGTTCAGCTGGGATGATCCAGATCGGCTTACCTCAATACTTGGCCATCACTTGCTTTTTCTTGCCCTTGGCAACGTTCAATTTGTTGAATGGGCCAAATACCACGGAATTTACGACCCTGCAATAGGTGCTGTACGTCAGGTTCAGTACAACCTTGATTTGCAAATGATTTGGAATCATCAAATTGATTGGCTTTCAATTAGCAGCCTTGAAGATGTCATGGGTGGCCATGCTTTCTTGGCTTTCTTCATGAGTGCTGGAGCAATCTGGCATATCTTTAGTAAGCCATTTGGTGAATTCACTGAATTCAAAGGTAAAGGTCTTCTTTCAGCTGAATTTGTGCTTTCAACTTCACTGGCTGGCGCTTCCTATATAGCCTTTGTGGCTGCCTTCTGGGCTTCAATGAACACCACCATCTATCCAGCCGATCTATATGGTGATGTTCTGAAACTCCAGCTGGATTTCGCTCCGTATTTTGCAGATACTGATACATCTCTAGTTGGAGATATTCACTCAGCACGTGCATGGTTGTCTAATTTCCATTACTACCTTGGATTCTTCTACCTTCAAGGACATCTCTGGCATGGTCTAAGAGCGATGGGCTTTGACTTCAAGCGTGTTGAAAAGTTGTTCGATACCTTTGAAAGAAAGGAAACTACACTGAATTAGAAAACTGTTGATCTGCTAGATCTCCTTTAGTTTTCTTCTCTTGTAGATGGAAATAAAAGCCCTGCCTTCAGGCAGGGCTTTTTTGTGATCATCAAATATTGGATATATTGATCAAGTCTCGGCAATTGCCGCAGGAGTATTTAATAGCAGCTCTATTGAGTTGCTATTTTGAGTTATTTCCCGTCCTTTTGTTTGCATCAATGTAGTCATATGCTGTGCTCGACTTGGATTTAGTGTTGCCTGCAAGTGCGTTGATATGTGCATATCAATATTTTTTTATTTGCTTGCAGGAGTACCTAGATAACAGAAGCTGAGAATAGATGAATAGTGTTTTGCTCATGAGGGAGTTCAAAGCGCCTAGTTGTTTTTCAGCCACCGTGCTGTCGTGCGGCAGTTGTTAAGTGAATTTTCCGAGGATGTTGCGCCTGAGTTCTTGATCCAGATCTTCTAGCAAGTGAAAGCATCAATCCCTGAGGAGCTTTGCTGAAGCTGTTTTGAGCTTGCCTTCTGTTTGATTGCTCGATGGAGCTTGGCTTGAAAAAATTGGGATGTCTTGTGCCTTATTGCCTTGATTTGAGATCGACCCTTTTCGCTATGAATCATGACAGTGATCAGCTGACCAGCTGCCCCAGACAAGCCCGGATCCTTAGCTGATTAGCTTGGCTTCCCTTCTGCTAGGTGCCTGGGTTGTTAGTAGAGGTGGTCGGTACTACATCTGGTGGGCTTTGCAAATGCCACGCTCTCGCTAGTGTTGATTTGCTGAATCAGGTGTCATGACCCAGCTTCACGATCTGCGGCTTCGGCTACTTGTTCAGCAGGAAAGCGAGAGCATTGCAAATTCGCAGCCCTTGGACTTGGACCTTTCTGTGGTACAGGCTCGTTGTCTTTGTTGGTTGGCTCTACTGGCTGAGGCTCATGAAGATCAGGCCAGTGATGCCGAACGTCGTGGTGACACTGAGCAAGCTATGGGGTGGTTTGCTGATTCGATGCGACTACGTGACGTCATTCAGGTGGTTACCACAATCGAGATTCCCCTCCCCGGATCAGTTGATACCGATGCGGATGAGGAAAGTTTTTCAGGCGAACCTCCCCTGGCGGCTTAGTAGATGTCATGATTAGGTAGTGAGATCGACGCATAGCGGTGCCTGAAGAGCCCTGTCAATGCCCTGACTGTCAAAGGTTCTACCGAGAGCATGATCGGCTGATTCGTGAATGCCCCACCCTTCGACATCAGCAGGAGCTCAATTGGGCTGCACTGCAATCGTTTAGGACACTCGCTGGGCGTGTGCTTGAAGATCTTCAGAAGCAATACGGCACCAGAGGTAATGATGCTGAGGATGCTTCAAATCAAGCTACGCCTGTGGGGGGTGGAGAAGAGCCAGTTGATGCTATCCAGCAATCCATCGCTGATTTGGAGAACATCAATGCTCACCTTTTCTCAATCGAAGCATTGATGGAACGAATTTTTGATGTGAGGGTGCCAGAGGATATTGAGCAGAAATTCCGAGAATTTGCAGGTGAGCTAGCTCCAGACCCTCACAATGCAGATCGGCTGCGCTTGAATCGCCTCCTGCACCAGACCCCTGATCTGCCTGATCGTAATTAGCGATTAATTGGCAGCTCTATTGTCATTAGGGGTGTACAGATTCATTCGGCTTGAATCTTTATTCCTATTAGCAAACGGTTAATCCCTAGTGAGCATCATCAGGGCATATCGCAGGTAATCTCCACGGGGAAGGGTTTAACGTCCCAGATCGACTGGCAGTACTCATGGATTGAGCGGTCGGAAGAGAAGAACCCTGTTCTTGCTGTATTTAGAAGTGACATGCGGTTCCATTGCTGTCGGTCGGTCCAGGCCTGGTTCACATTGTCTTGAGCGCGGAGATAGTCGGCGAAATCGGCCATCACGAAAAATGGATCGAAGCCTGTGAGGTTGTCAATCAGAGGGCGGAATAGCTCACCATCGCCATTGCTGAAGTGGCCAAGACCTATCAATCTCAACGCTTCCGCTAGCTCAGGCAAGTTCTCAACAGCTTCTCTTGGTCGATAGTTGTTCTTCTGGAGTTCCACGATTTCCGACTCGGTTTTGCCAAATAGGAAGAAGTTCTCAGGACCGACTCGCTCACGAATTTCAACGTTGGCGCCATCAAGGGTGCCGATGGTGAGAGCTCCGTTCATGGCAAATTTCATGTTGCCGGTTCCTGAAGCTTCCTTGCCTGCTGTTGAGATTTGCTCTGAGAGGTCAGAGGCGGGATAAATCTGTTCAGCCAGCTTCACGTTGTAATCCGGCAGGAAAATGACCCGAAGGCGCCCTTCCATATCGGGATCGGCGTTGATGGTTTCGGCAATACCGTTAATGAAGCGGATGATCAGCTTGGCCATGTAGTAGCCCGGTGCTGCCTTCCCTCCAAAGATCACTGTGCGGGGAGCCATGCCCTGAGCTTGGCCATTTTTGATGCGCAAGTAGTGGGTTATCACCTGGAGGGCATTTAGGTGCTGACGCTTGTATTCATGGATTCGTTTTACCTGAACGTCGAAGAGGCTCGATGGATCAACCAGTACACCGGTTTGGCGATGGATGTAACCAGCAAGTTTGCGCTTCACCGATAGTTTGGTGGCTCCCCATTGCTCTAGGAAATTGGCATCGTGCTGCCGCTCCTCCAGTTTGGTGAGTAGCTCCATATTGGTTATCCACTCTGGACCGACGTTTTCATCGAGCAGACTGGATAGCTCAGGGTTGGCAAGGGCTACCCAGCGCCGTGGTGTGACACCGTTGGTGACATTGGTGAATTTCTCTGGCCAGATCTCAGCAAATTCAGGCATTAGCTGTCGCTTTACAAGATCTGAGTGCAGCGCTGCAACACCATTGATGTGATGGGCTGCGATCGTGGCCAAGTTGGCCATGCGAACTGCTTTTTCACCTTCTTCATCGATGATTGATAACTTTCGCTGGATCGCATCATTGCCTGGGTAACGCAGACGTACCTGTTGTAGGAAACGACGGTTGATCTCATAGATCAGCTGTAGGTGACGGGGCAGCAGGCTGCCGAAGCGAGTGAGATTCCACTTTTCCAGAGCTTCTGGCAGCAGCGTGTGGTTGGTGTATGCGACTGAGCGTGTAGTGATGTCCCAAGCGGTATCCCAGTCCAGATGGCGATCATCGATCAGTAGTCGCATGAGCTCAGCTACGGCAATTGCCGGGTGCGTATCGTTGAGCTGAACGGTCCAGTGGTTGGGGAACTCCTCGACGGGAATGCCTCGGTTCTCCAGACTTCTCAACATGTCTTGGAGGGAGCAGCTCACAAAGAAGTGCTGTTGCTTTAGGCGCAGGCGGCGGCCTTCATCAGTGCCGTCATTGGGGTAAAGCACCTTGGATAGGGTCTCTGAACCAACTTTCTCTTCCACAGCACCGTAGTAATCGCCGATGTTGAAGGCATAGAAATCGAAGCTTTCAGTGGCATCCGCTCGCCAGAGGCG
Organism: uncultured cyanobacterium; assembly: GCA_913047395.1. GTDB lineage: Bacteria > Cyanobacteriota > Cyanobacteriia > PCC-6307 > Cyanobiaceae > Prochlorococcus. The sequence goes on along the minus strand of CAJWUF010000063.1, from coordinate 2,130 downwards.
CAGGCGGTTGCAGGTGTTTACCCGATAACCAAGTACCGGTACATCGTGGGGAATGCCGATGGCATGTTCGGAGGGGATCCAACGGGAGCGGTAGTTGCCCTTGTCATCGGTATAGCTTTCGGTGCGACCGCCAAAGCCCACGAAGCATGCTTCCTCTGGCTGAGGGAGTTCCCAGGGCCAGCCTCCTTTGAGCCATTTATCCGTGACCTCTACCTGCCAGCCATCGCGGATTAGTTGGTTGAAGATGCCAAATTCGTAGCGGATTCCATAGCCGACTGCTGGCACTTGCAGACTGGCAAGTGATTCCATGTAGCAGGCAGCTAGTCGGCCCAGTCCTCCGTTACCAAGGCCAGGTTCCTCTTCTACCTCGAGGATCTCATCGAGAGATTTTATTCCGAAGCGACCTAAAGCCTTCTCAGCGATGTCTTTAGAGATTCCAAGGTTGAGCAGGTTGTTATTTAGCTGCGGACCAATTAAGAATTCAGCTGATAGATAGGCCACGGTTTTGTGAGGACGTGCCCTAATCGCCTCAAGGCTTGCTAAGTAGCGGGTCATCAGTCGATCCCGCACGGCATAACTCAGGGCCATGTAGAGGTCATGGGCACTGGCAGTTGGGGCAAGTTTCCCGAGGGTGAAGAACAGATGCTCGGTCATGCCGTCGAACACCGCATCTGCATCGAGCCCGGAACGTTCAGGGTCGGTGAAGCAGCCCGGGGTGGGCAGGTGTAGGTCTAGGGGCTGTGAGCTGCTCATTACGGCCGAGAAAGTTGGTGGTTGGAGCGCTGGGAGCTCTCCATGTAAGGGTTGTTATTGGGGCTGCTAATTAGGTGTTGCAGGAGTCAGTGATTAATTTGCTGCACCATTGAGTATTAAGGCGATGTAGTACCTGATCGTCGGGTGCGTTAACTACTTCCATTGCCATCTGACGAAGGGTGTAGCTCATCGATCCCAGCTGGGGTAATGCTTGGAAGTTAGCGGCGATGAGCGGTTCGTCTTCTCAGCGACTGCACATCAACACTTGTAGGGGTTCACTTGTGCCTAGTCATGAGCGTTACCAAGCAAGATTTGGCCTTCCTTTATGGTCCTTCGGAAAGACTTGAATCGGCGCTCCCATGTTTTCGCCTTCGATGTTGTCAGTGCTTAGCAGCCACGAAGTGGAGGTGGCTGAAACTTTGATTGGTGTGATTAGATTTCTGCTGATTTTCTTGGCAGCGCGCACTCTGGCCGAGGTTTTAGTGCGTTTCCATCTACCAACCATCGTCGGCGAATTGTTTGCGGGAGTTTTGATCGGTGCCTCGGGGCTTCACCTATTGGTTCCTCCGGCTACTCATGCCCATTTGAACGAAGGGTTTATCAATCTCATCAGTGCTTTGGCTTCGATCCCTCCAGAGGCAGTGCCAGATCTCTATTTCGAAACCTTCCCCTCTCTGCAAGCGGTTGCAACTCTTGGTTTATATGCGTTGCTCTTTCTCACCGGTCTGGAAAGTGAGCTCGAAGAGTTGGTCGCTGTAGGGGGACAGGCTTTTACCGTTGCAATGGCTGGTGTAGTGCTGCCTTTTGCACTAGGCACCTTCGGGTTGATGGCTCTATTTCAGGTGGATTTAATTCCGGCAATTTTTGCTGGTGCCTCGATGACCGCCACCAGCATTGGGATCACGGCAAGTGTGTTTGGAGAACTCGGTTATCTGAAAACCCGGGAGGGCCAGATCGTAATTGGTGCGGCTGTGCTGGATGACATCCTTGGAATTGTGATCCTGGCGGTAGTTGTCGCGTTGGCCACAGGCGGTTCTTTGCAGATCGCCCCGATTGTGAAACTTATTTTTGCTGCCACAGCTTTTGTGGTTTTAGCGATTGCTCTGAGCCGAAGTGCGGCACCAGCTTTTGATTGGGTGATCGATCGTCTCAAGGCTCCCGGGGCTGTTGTCGTGGCGTCCTTCGTGATGCTTGTTCTGAGTTGCTTCATTGCTACTGCTATTGGCTTGGAGGCCGCATTGGGTGCGTTTGCGGCTGGGCTCATCCTCAGTAGCTCGAAGAACAATCACGCCATTCAACAGTCGGTGCTTCCGATCGTGACCCTCTTCGCCACGATTTTCTTTGTCTTGGTTGGTGCTGGCATGGATCTTTCGGTGA
>CAJWUF010000062.1 GCA_913047395.1 uncultured cyanobacterium | reverse complement strand
TAGGCAAGCGCACAGCCGAAAGACTTGCCGTGGAATTACGCACCAAACTGGCCGAGTTAAGTGGCAGTGATCCTGGAATGTCCCTCGTGGACAACGATGTCATCCAATCGCTTCAGCTCAAGGAATCAAGCTTGCAAGAGCTACAGATCACCCTCGGAGCTCTTGGCTACGAAGATCTCGAAATCCGCCGTGCCATAAGGGCTGTAGCAAACGGTGTTGTAACAGGAACCAATGACATAGCTGAGGCTGTCCCATCACCTGAGGACACCGATGCCTGGCTAAAAGCAAGCCTGCGCTGGCTCAGTCAGGAGGCTGCATAAGTAGTAGGGGGTCATAAGGAGTTAAAGTGATTGTTTGCTCTCATAGGGCTAAACGCCACGCATGTCGCTCGATACAACAGAAAAGCAACAGCTGATCAATGCACACCAAACCCACGGCACCGACACGGGCTCTGTGGAGGTACAAGTGGCAATGCTTAGTGAGCGCATTTCCAAGCTCAGCTTGCACCTGCAGGGGAACAAGCACGACTTCTCCTCCCGTCAGGGACTGCTCAAGATGATTGGTCGGCGCAAGCGTCTGCTCAGCTATGTCCGCGAAAAAAGCGAAAAGCGCTACAGCGATCTGATCACCAAACTAGGCATCCGCGGCTGAACCCTTTAGGCGATTTTCCCTCTAAACCTTCATGAATATGGCCGAACGCAGCAGTGCAATGCCTTTCGAGCCAAAAAAGAGCGGAGAGGCAAAAAAAAGCCCACCTCTAAAGGGATCTAAAGCGTCATCAACCAACAAAGCAGCAGCAAAAGCACAGAATGCCATTCCAAAGCCGGTTGCCAATCGCATGCTGCGGAGGGTGATCTTCGCTTCAGGGCTGCCCACTGCTGCAGGAATGGGAGTTTTTATAGCCAGTTATCTGGTGGTAAGCAGAGGAATTGCTGAGATCTCACCAGTCATCACGCTAATGAGCTCAGCAGCCTGCTTCATTGTTGGACTGGTGGGACTAAGTTATGGCGTTCTTTCTGCAAGCTGGGAAGAGGCTCCAGGCAGCCTGCTCGGACTAGAGCACATCCGAACCAACCTAGGAAGAATGCGCGACTCAGTTAAAGGCAGTAAGCAGAACTCAACAGCAGAAACAAAACCATCAGAACAAACTTCAAACAAGTAGGCGATCACTGCAATGAGCTGTGAAAGACTGCTGATGAAGAGAATTAACTGCTGCTGAAGCATCGCGAACACAAAACTGTTGACCTAGGCATACGTAACGAACCTGGGGTCCCTGACGAACAGCTGCAACTACTGGCACTCGCACTCCAAACTCATCTTTAGCGGGGCGATGCAGCTGCAAACATTCCCGCAGCCTGTGCTGAACTGCGATGTCACAGGCTTCATCTGGCATCAACTCCACCAACAACAATCTCAGATCATCGATGGCGCGGCAGTCATCAACAATCAACTGAGTACGGTCGTCGCGACGATCAACAGAAGCCCAGATGAGTAGTCGCGCTTCCAACATGAGGTGATCTGATAGGCGCGCGTAGCTCTTGGGGAAAACCACGGCTTCGCAGCTGCTGGTGAGATCCTCAAGCTGAAGAACTGCCATTCGATCACCTTTGCGCGTGGTCACTTGTCGTATCTCCGTCACCATCGTGATCACACTCACCTTTGCCTTATCGCTCTGATCCTCAAGGCTGGCTAGCCCAATGGGCGCCAGCAATTGAGCAGGAGCAGTGAGCTGCTTAAGAGGGTGATCGGAAAGATAGAAACCGACCAATTCTTTCTCAAGTCGTAGTTTTTCAGTCGGAGGGTAATCAGGAATAGGTGCTGCCTTAGGAGCCGTGCTCAGCTCATCAGGCGCCTGGTCATCTGTCGTTCCAGCCACCAGATCAAAGAGATTGCCCTGACCACTGACTCGATCACGAGCACGAGAAGCAGCCCAATTGATCAGCAGCTCAAGATCGGCAATCAACTGGGCCCGGTTCGCCTCAGGATCCATGGCGTCAAGAGCACCACAATGAATAAGAGACTCCAACCCACGACGATTAAGAACATTGGAGGGAAGTCGATCACAGAGATCGGCAAGGGAGCGAAAGGGCCCATCACTATCACGATTAGCGATCAGCTGCCTGATGGCTCCATCGCCAAGGTTTCGCACAGCCGAAAGACCAAACAAGATGCGATCATCAGCAGGAGTGAAATCAATACCTGAAGCATTCACATCGGGCGGCATCACCTCAATCCCCATTGAATTGCAGTTGGAGATGTAGCGCTGCACCTTGTCACTTGAGCCAGCATTAACTGTTAGTAATGACGCCATATAAGCAACTGGATAATGCGCCTTGAGATAGGCAGTTTGATAAGTAACAGCGCCATAAGCCGTCGAATGGCTCTTGTTGAAGCAATACTCGGCAAATAAAACCATTTGATCAAAGAGTTCATCGGCAACCCTCGAATCAACTCCACTACGACTTGCACCTTCAACAAAAATACTGCGATGTTTCTGCATTTCCGAAACCTTCTTCTTGCCCATTGCACGACGTAGCAAGTCAGCTTCACCTAGTGAATAGCCAGCAAGATCCTGAGCAATCTTCATGATTTGCTCCTGATAAACCATGATGCCGTAAGTCTCCTTAAGGATTGGCTCAAGAGCAGCATGAGCAAAATCAATCACCTCTCGGCCGTGCTTTCGATTGATGAACTTTGGGATTAATCCTGCATCCAGTGGGCCTGGTCTATATAACGCTAAAATTGAAGAAATATCCTCCAAAGATGAGGGGCGAAGATCGCGCACGATCTGTCGCATACCACTAGATTCGAGCTGAAAAATACCCTCAAGATCACCTCTAGCAAGTAAAGCAAAAGTCTCAGGGTCTTCAGGGGGCAAGCGATCTGGGTCAATCCGCTCACCACTACTGACTTCAACAAGCTCAAGTGTCTTATCAATCATAGTAAGATTCTTGAGGCCAAGAAAGTCCATCTTTAGTAACCCCATTGACTCCACATCCTCCATGAAGTATTGGGTGATTACCTGCCCATCGTTATTACGCTGAAGGGGAACAAAATCATCAAGAGGCTCAGCCGCGATGACGACCCCTGCCGCATGCACACCAAAAGTCTTATTTGTACCTTCAATACGCATAGCCATATCTACCCATTTAGTAACTACTGGATCGTTCTGATACTTCTGCCTGAATTCAACATTAGGAGATTCCTCTCCAATCATCGCCGCCAACTTTGCAGGCTTTCCCCGTACAACCGGAATAAGCTTGGCTAAGCGATCAGCGTCACCGTAGGGAATATCAAGCACCCGTGCTACATCCTTCAATACAGCCTTTGATGTCATCCGGTTAAAAGTGATGATCTGAGCAACCTTGTCTTCTCCATAACGACGGGTGACATAATCAATAACCTCTCCTCTACGCTCAATACAAAAATCAGTATCAATATCAGGCATTGACTTACGTTCAGGATTTAGAAATCGCTCAAACAACAAGCCGTTTTGAACTGGATCAATATTGGTAATCCCAAGGGCATAGGCCACCAGTGAACCAGCAGCGGAACCACGACCAGGTCCTACTGGGATCCCCTGCTCACGAGCAAAGCGGATGTAATCCCAAACCACCAGGAAATAAGTAGGGAAGCCCATTTGCTCCATCACACTCAATTCATAGGTGAGCCTCTCGCTGTAATTCTGATCAATTGGATCTGCTGTTCCAAGTTCCAACCTTGTTCGCAGCCCCTGCTCAGAGACTTCCTGCAGATAACTCACGGATGTATATCCTTCGGGAATCGGAAAATTGGGCATCTGATAACTACCAAGGATGGAATATTCCTCAACCTTTTCTGCAACGGCTGCTGTATTAGCAATGGCCTCTCTCACTACCTCAGGCTCAAGATGATCAGCAAACAGCCTGCCCATCTCCTGCTCAGACTTGATGTATTCAGTGCCCGTATAACGCAGACGCTTCTCATCACTAATTAGCTTGCCTGTGAGCACACAAAGCAACGCATCATGTGCATCGACATCGTTTTTGCTTAGGTAATGGGAGTCATTGGTGGCAATCAGGCCAATCCCTAGCTCCCTAGCGATATTCACAACCTCCACGTTGACGATGCGGTCTTCTGGTGAGCCATGGTCCTGAATCTCGAGGTAGAAGTCGTTTCCAAATACCTCCTGATACCAACGAGCTATATCCCTTGCCTCATCAGGGCAACCGCGCAATATGGCCTGAGGCACCTCCCCTCCAAGGCAGGCGGTGGCAACAATTAATCCCTCGCTATGAGCCCTAAGTTTTTCTTTATCAATACAAGGCCTGGCAAAGATGCCCCGACCGCGCATCCCATGCAGATGGCTGATACTGGTTAGCTTCACAAGATTGCGATAACCAATGGCGTTCTTGGCCAGCACCACCAGGTGATTACGACGCTCCTTCTTCGGTTGTGGATCCTCAATGGAGCCATTAATCACATACATCTCATTGCCAATAATCGGTTTGATATCTGCGTTCTTGCAAAGCTTTAGCAGCTCAATAGCGCCGTACATCACTCCGTGATCGGTGAGTGCCAAAGCAGGCATCCCCAACTCCTTGGCCCGCTTCACCATCTGCGGTAGCTGAGTAGCTCCGTCTAGAAGGCTGTAGTCGCTGTGGTTATGAAGCGGAACAAATGCCATACCCCAGCCTAAAGGCAGGCGCAAGATAGGGGGGCAGGCAAGAAGTCAAACGCTACATCTAGCGCTATCTTCGCTCATAGGATAAAGCTGCTCTGCGGCCGACCTTTCATCACATCGGCTGCTTGCTCGTAATGAAAAGCCACCTGCAGCAGCCGCGACTCCTCCAACACATTGGTGATCAACTGAACCCCGATTGGCAGACCAGCGTCATCAAAACCGCAGGGAAGGCTGATTGCAGGCAAGCCAGCCAAGTTGGCTGGGATGGTGAGCAAATCAGCTAAATACATGGCAAGAGGGTTATCAGCGTGTGCTCCAACAGGGAAAGCAGTCGTGGGTGAAGTAGGTGTGAGCAACACATCAACACTCTTGAACGCAGCCTCAAAATCACGGCGGATCAATGTACGGACCTGCTGGGCTTTCTTGTAGTAAGCATCCATGTAACCAGCAGACAAGGCATAGGTGCCAATCAAGATGCGTCGCTTTACTTCACTGCCGAAACCCTCTGCACGACTAAGGGCTGTCATCGCAGCCAGGCTATTTGCCCCTTCGCTTCGGTAGCCATACTTCACTCCGTCATAACGGGCCAAATTGGCCGAAGCCTCCGATGGTGCAATGACGTAGTAAGTGGCAATACCATCGCTAAAGCGTGGACAACTCACCTCAACCAATTCCGCTCCCAGGGATTGCAACTGATCCGCAGCCGCTAGAACCGATGCCTTGACTTGTAAATCCAAGCCGTTCTGATCAAAGCATTCGCTAATCAAGCCGACGCGTACCCCAGATAAAGGCTCTAAAAAAGCAGAGCAGTAATCAGGAACAGCAACATCCAGACAAGTGGCATCACGAGGATCTGCTCCTGCCATGACCTGCAAAAGCTCAGCCGCATCGGCCACGTTGGTAGTGAAAGGCCCAACCTGATCTAGAGAGCTCGCAAAAGCCACCAAACCCCAGCGACTAACGCGGCCATAAGTCGGCTTAAGCCCCACAACCCCACAAAATGAAGCGGGTTGACGGATCGAGCCCCCTGTGTCCGAACCCAATGCGGCCATGCATTCACCTGATGCAACTGCAGCTGCACTGCCACCGGAACTGCCACCCGGCACACGGCTTAGATCCCAAGGATTAGAGCTGGCCCCAAATGCAGATGTCTCGGTAGAGCTGCCCATCGCAAACTCATCGAGATTTGTTTTACCGAGAAGCACCGCACCGGCCTGCCAAAGGCGTTCAGTGACAGTGGATTCATAGGGCGCTACAAAATTCTCCAGCATTCGACTGGAACAAGTGGTGCGTATTCCTTTCGTGCAGAGATTGTCCTTAATCGCTAAAGGAACACCCGCCAGAGGCGGAAGATCCTCACCTGCAGCCCGAGCTTCATCGATGCGATTGGCATCAGCGCGTGCCCTATCTGCAGTCACATCCAGATAAGCGTGCAGCGTTGGATCTACAGCTGCAATACGTGCCAGCTTGTGATCTATAAGCTCCCGGGCGGAAACCTCGCCGAGCTTCAGTTGCTGACGCCATTCGGCGATGGCCATCGGCTTACGGTGCTATTCAGAAGCGACGCTATCAGTCGTTCGATCAGCTTTCAGCAGAGATCGTGAGAGGCTCACCGCGACGACAACGCAATATTGTTTGGTTCACCGAAGCTGGCCCTTCAGCAGACAGATCTGAAAGGAATGTCGGCAGCTGGGTTTTAAGACTTTTTCTGGTCACAAAAGGTCCGTACCAATAGGTGACATCAGGGTCACGGGTTTCAACCCTGGCCCACCAGGCCAGACCAAAGCTATTGACGAGGCTACGCAGCGGCCTGATCAATAGGCCCATAATTGGCTAGGCGAATGAGATCATTTTGCCTCGCCGTATCCCGATTTGCTTTCCGCTACCGGTTGAGAAGGAAGCTTTTGGATTACCGCTAAACCCTTTCCCAGCAAGGAGATTGATCTTCAAGAACGTCCAAATCTCAACTCTGATTAGTCAGCGAATCCTCATCCCCCATAGATGTCAGGTCCACTGGTAGCTCCTCTGTTTGATCATCCATTGCCAGCTGAACATCTTCTAAGCAACTCTCCTGGTCGGTCAGAGTGGTCGGCAGGGCCTCCCCAGACAGCGCAAAAACATCCGGCAGAGAATTTGATGAATCACTTGTCTTGGCAATGAGTTCTGATTCGATTGGATCTTTGTCGTCAGCAGCTTCCTGCAAAGGACATTGAGGGCGCACGATCCTGGGGGAAGGAGCCTGGCCATGAACACTCTTCATCCAGCCACGACGAGCCACCTCGTACAAACACATCGCAGTAGCAACAGAAGCATTAAGACTGGGAGTAACCCCCCGTAGAGGAATACGTACAAGTTGATCGCAATGACGGCGAGTTAACAGCGAGAGCCCCTGGTCTTCTGATCCAGTCACCACCACCAAAGGTCCGTCAAGATCAACATCAGAGAGAGTTATGTCCCCCTCATCCGCCAGTCCAATAACGCGATAACCCACCTGCTTAAGCGCTTCCAAAGAGCGATTGAGGTTTACAACACGCGCTACTGGCAGATGCTCCAAAGCGCCTGCCGCCACCTTGGCAACAGAACCAGTAAGACCAGCACTACGTCTTTGTGGCAAAACAACACCATGAGCACCAAGAGCCTCTGCGGAGCGAACAATGGCGCCGAGATTATGGGGATCAGTGAGGCCATCAAGCGCTAATAACAGTGGCGGTTCCTCAAGAGCAGCGCATCCTTCGATCAGGCTTTGCAGGTCCAAGGTCTCGGCTGCAGCGGTCTGCAGAACAATCCCTTGATGCACAGCACCACCTGTGAGCTGACCTAGACGTGCCCAACTGACCTCTTCGACAAGCACCCCGGAGGATTTAGCCTCCCGCAGCAAGCGCAAAAACTTCGGTGCGCTTCGCAAATCGGACGTACACCAGATGCGATGAATAGGCCGCCCAGCTTCTAGTGCAGCTTGGGTGGTGTGGCGTCCCCAAAGCAAGTCATCAGCAGGGGCAGGGCCAAATGTCTCAGCCTCTGGAGCACGAGCTGATGATGATGACTCTGTCCTAGATAAAGGTGGCTGCCTGTCTGAAGTAGGTGAACTTCTTCCCCAAGAGGGACGCTGCCCAAAACGTTCATCTCCACTACGTCGTGATGGTCTGTTATCTCGAAATTGACGATTCCTCTGCCTATTAGCAGGAGGGCCCTGCTCAGAGCGAGGACGATCACGTCGATCACGTCGATCACTGCCCTGCTCAGAGCGTCGAGGATCAAATGTGCCCGCAGAGCCATCGCTAGCATCTTGCTCACGCCTGAGGCGATAAACGCTGCGCTGTCCAGTAGAGCGGCCACTAGAAGAACCACCGCCGGAAGATCGGCTGCTGTAAGCAGATCGCCCAGAGCTGCCATCTCCATCCCTACGACCACCACCTGGGCGAGCGCCCCTTGAAGGACCGCCTCTAGCAGAACCTCCTCTGGAAGGACCGCCAGGAGAAGATTTACCTGAACGGCGATCGAAGCGGGAGCTCATGACGAGAGAAGAAGCTATGACAGGTCGTTTTGTGTCTCCTCTAGTCGATCCAAGAGCTGCGCAAGCCGCACCGGATTCTGTAAAAAGAGCCAGCCCACCATTGTCTCAAATCCCGTGGCCTTGCCATAGGTCGCGGCATCCCCCCGGCGTGGCCCTCGTCCTGATCTGTTACGGCCTCGTCGCACCAGGTCCTTTTCCAGATCGGAAAGATGTGGATCCAAACGAAGCAGCACTTCCGCCTGAGCGGCTGCCTTCACCTCAGCCACAACAGCCTGATGGAGATCTCCAGAGCGGCCAGGCTGGTGACAATGACGCAGACGCTGGTGTAATTCCCAAACTGCATCACCAAGCCAGGCCAATTGCAACGGCCCCAGTTCATCAGCGCCGCCGCTAGCTGACTGACTGCGAATCCAGTCGCTCAAGCTGTCAACTGACTAAGAGCAGTACGCAAATCAGCCGCTAAATGAAGAAAATCCTCAAGTCGCACAAGCTTCACGGTCTGAACAACCCGAGCATTGCCGACAAGCGCAAACGAACGCTTGGCATCGGTACATAGCTTGGCAGTTTGCACTAAAGCCCCAAGGCCAGAAGAATCAAGAAAATCGATCTTGCTCAAATCAATAACCAATGGAGCGGAATTGGCCTGGAGCACATCCGCTACATAAGTCATGAACTGCTTTTCGGAGTAAGCATCTAGCTGACCTGTGAACTGAAACACCAAACAGCCCTGCCGCCGTTCGAAACCACCTCTTAGTGAAA
>CAJWUF010000061.1 GCA_913047395.1 uncultured cyanobacterium | reverse complement strand
AGCCATGGCCGTACCCCAAAGGGCAAAGGGCAGAACCATCAACAGCCAATGCCGTATTGAGAACATGAAGGCCGCCAGCTGGCTCCTTTTTAAGATCCAATCGTCTACGAAGGAATCAAATGGGCTGGACCTGGCGTCGCAAATCTCGCCGACGCATTGCGCACATCACAATTGACGGACCAATAAGCGGTCCTACGCGCGAGCGGGTTCTAAAAGCCCTAAAGGAGGTTGAGGAAAGAGAATTCCCTGCTCTTTTACTGCGTATTGACAGCCCAGGAGGCACTGTTGGCGACAGTCAGGAAATTCACTCTGCCTTGCTCAGAGTAAAAGAAAAGGGCTGTCACATAGTTGCGAGTTTCGGCAATGTATCGGCTTCTGGCGGTGTGTATGTCGGGGTAGCTGCAGAAAAAATTGTTGCCAATCCCGGCACGATCACTGGTTCAATCGGTGTAATTCTGCGTGGCAACAACCTCTCGAAATTGCTTGAGCGCATAGGGATCCGCTTCGAAACTGTAAAAAGCGGTACCTACAAGGACATCCTCTCTCCAGATCGTCCACTGACAGAGGAGGAACGTCAGCTTCTGCAGTCGCTTATTGATAGCAGCTATGACCAATTCGTAAATGCTGTAGCTGAAGGCCGTCAACTCAGCTGCGAAGAAGTACGTAAATTCTCAGATGGCCGCGTATTTAGCGGAGCCCAAGCCCATGAGCTGGGTCTAGTCGATGAACTGGGCGATGAAGAACATGCTCGAAAACTAGCGGCCAAAATCGCCGACCTAGATGAAGCCGCTGCCAAGCTGGTCCCACTCGGACGCCAAAAAAAACGACTGGCAGGATTTCTACCAGGCAGCAAAATTCTTGCCAAGCTTTCAGAGCTCCTCAACCTGGAGCTTGCTAATAGTGGCCAGGTTCTCTGGCTTTTTCGGCCATGACCATGGCCATCCCTAACGGAGAACTCCAGTTACGCGGGCTCAGGGGTGCAACAACCAGCCTGGCGAATACGGCTGAAGCCATCGAAGCAGCCGTCAGCGAGCTCGTCACAACGCTGATAAAACGCAACCGGCTCACCCCTGAACAAATCGTCTCAATCACCTTCTCCGTGACGGCTGACCTGAACGCTTGTTTCCCTGCAGCAATTGCCCGCCGCCGAAACGGATGGGAATCAATCGCACTACTTGACTGCCAGCAAATGTATGTAGAAGGAGATCTAAAACGCTGTATCAGGATCCTTGCCCATGCTTGGCTGCCTGCAGATCAATCCCCTCAACACCCCTACCTTGGGGAGACCGCAATGCTTAGGCCAGATAGATCAGCACTAACTGACAACTTCTAGGCCGGCCTAGAAGTTGTCATTCACAGAAGAGAGCACAGGAGAATCTGTTTACTTTTGATTGCCGGTGCTTACCAACACCCGCTTTAGACACATGCTTAAGTCGTTCGTAAGGCGTTGTATTCCCGGCACCCTCGCGGTAGGCGGACTCACTGCTGGCCTAATCAGCACCAGCGTGATGCTTGAGGGCATCCAGCCACCAAAAGCACAGGCTCAAGGCACACCTTCGCTACTTGAATTCCGCTGGGAAAACTCTACGGATTACAAAAAGCTCTATTACTGGCAAAGCTCAACCATCAGGCGTGATCGGTCAACCTATTACTTGATGCTGAAGCCAAAAGACCGCAAAACCGCGATCCTCAAGCTGACCATCACAGTCCCCGATTATTTCAATGCCAAGATCACCTCAGACAGGCTGAGCCTTTGCCTTGTCAACCTAGGGGGGATGCTCTCTCGGACACGCTGCAAAGAGCAGGTTCCAGCAATCTTCGAGGTATCTGAAGACCAAACAAGTATTGAAGTTTTCCCTGAAGCCCCCATCCCAACAGGCAGTACCTACGCAGTGGTCATGAAAATATTCAACCCCACTAAACGTGGAATGTTCCAGTTCAATGCCCTCGCTCAAGCTCCTGGTGATGTACCAATGGGGGGATACCTTGGCAGTTGGCTGATTGACATCAACTGAACTGATAAATTGGTCAACTGACTTCAAGCTGGACATCGTTCTCTTTCAATGACAAAACGAACCCTTGGTGGAACCAGCCGTAAGCGCAAGCGTGTTTCCGGATTCCGAGTACGCATGCGAACGCACACAGGTAGGAGGGTGATACGTAGTCGCCGCAAGCGAGGCCGCAGTCGTCTTGCAGTCTGAAATCCCACAAAAGTAGGAACAGATCACTTAATCATCCCTTTGCCCATTGAAGCCAACGTCAGATGGTGCTACCTGCATCAATGAGATTGAGGGGTAACCGATGTTTTTCACGCCTTCAGAGATGGGGTCAACCTTTTCAAGGAAGCGCAATGGTCCTTCGTGTCGTAAAAGCAGATCCTCAGCTGCTTAAAGCTCCCCACCGAAACAGGAAATCCCTGGCATGTCGCTGTGCCGTTGTAATCAGCAGCAAAGTGAGCAAACGGGCCGTTATTCGCAATCGTCTGCGTCGACGACTGCACGACCACTTAAGACACAGGCTTGAAATCGCATCTGAACATGCCAATTACTGGCTACTAATCAGACTCAAACCGGGCTCTTCCACGACAGAATCTTCACTATTGCTGGAAGAATGCGACAGATTGCTCCATCAAGCAGGTTTGTTTTCATGACCACCACCTCAGAAGAGGTCTTCTATGAAGGGGGGCCAGCTAAAAGTGATTTGATCATCAACCTGCTGATGGGCCTGACGCTAATTGGCTTACCTTTTACCGTTGGTGCAGTAATTCGAGCTCTATGGCTGCGCTTTCGGATTACCAGCCGACGAGTTTCGGTTACTGGGGGATGGCTCGGACGTGACCAAACCCAAGTCATTTACAGCCAGATAAAAGAGATGCGCTCAGTGCCCCGCGGCCTTGGATCCTGGGGCGACATGGTGCTGGTCCTAAACGATGGTTCTCGGCTTGAAATGCGCTCAGTGCCGCGCTTCAGGGAAACCGAGAAATACATCAATGAGCGGATTAGCACCCGCAGGAGCAAAGTTTCACCTCAGGATTTGAAAGGCTTCGCGGCCTAACAAGCCCAAGCTTTCAAAGCAACAATTTAGGTGCTGATGCACACTGGCAACACAGTTCACTCCACCCTCAGCAATCGATCGTGATCGGGTACATCTCTGACAACATTCTGCTCCCGATCCTGGATTTCTTCTATGGATTGGTACCGAGCTACGGCCTCGCCATCGTTGCCTTGACAGTGGTCATCCGATTAGCGCTTTTTCCTTTAAGCGCTGGCTCGATTCGAAGCGCACGTCGCATGCGTATCGCCCAGCCAGCAATGAAGAAGCGTCAGGACGAAATCAAAAGACGCTATGCCAAAGATCCTCAGAAACAACAGGAGGAACTAGGGAAAATCATGACGGAGTTCGGCAACCCCCTCTCAGGGTGCCTGCCTCTATTGGTACAGATGCCGATCCTCTTCGCTCTGTTTGCAACCCTCAGGGGGTCACCGTTTGCTGATGTGCCTTACTTAGTGAATATCAAGGTGCTGCCTAGCGATCAAATTGCCGCAGTGGAGCCAAAGCCATTTACTAGTAGTAAACATTCAATTTTCGTCAGCGAAACCAAGCATTTCCCGGTAATTGCTTCCCTACCAAGCGGTACAAAGCTGGGAGTAGGAGATAAGGTCCAAGTCAAATTACAGACGCTCACTGGCGAAAGCTTCACAAACAAGCTTTCCAACGTTGAAGGCGGATCCAAGTTCACCCCAACATGGAGCGTTACCAAGGGAGAAGGCTTGGTCAAGGTGTCTAGCGATGGCACCGTTCAAGCCTTAGCCGAAGGGGATGCAACGGTCGAAGGCAAGATCCCAGGCCTTGCTGCCCGCAGTGGCTTCCTGTTCATCAAGGCCCTTGGCCAAGTTGGTTTCTACGTAGATGGAGCTATTAACTGGGACATCGCAATCCTGGTGGGTAGTTTCGGCCTGACGCTTCTGGTCTCGCAGATACTTTCCGGAAGGGGTCTGCCGGCAAACCCTCAACAGTCCACAGCCAACAAGATCACCCCAGTGATGATCACCGGCATGTTTTTGTTCTTCCCCCTTCCGGCGGGTGTATTGCTTTATATGGTGATCGCCAACATCTTTCAAGCAGGACAGACTTTTCTACTGAGCCGTGAAGCCCTGCCTGAAAACCTACAAAAAATCCTCAATGAACAGCAAGCAAAACCTGCAGTAGCAGCAGGCGAAATAGATACATCCGATCGCCTTCCCTTTGAACCAAAAAAACGTAAATGATCCCTGGGCTCAAAGCCATTTCGTTGCTGGAGCTAAAGGCCTTAGAGGTACCTCGATGCTGGTCTGTCGAAGGGCATCTAGATGAAATTCCATCTCTCACCCCATTGAGAGGGAAGATCAGCGCCGAGCATCAAGGCAACATTCTCGAGGTAAAAGGGAAGATCCAAACCATCGTCACCCACTGCTGCGATCGCTGCCTAGGCGAATTCAACCAACGCCTGAGCCTTAATACCGAAGAGCAAATTTGGCTAGGGATAGGCGATCCCACGCCAGGCAAGCCAAATAATTCGAACCAACCCGATGACATAGATGCCCTGATGGTGTGTCTTGACCCTCTTGGCAGCTTTGATCCCGAACGTTGGATTTTCGAACAACTAAGCCTACGGATGCCTTTAGTGAAGGACTGTGGTGACGATTGCCCCGGCCCACCACAACCCTCAAAAAAGGGCCCTGGCGCCCAGCATCAGCAACCTCCTGATATCGATCCCCGCTGGGCTGCACTGCGAAAACTGATTTCACCATGAAGAGCTGGGATGACCACCTAGATCTGCTGATCAGAGCCAGAACACCTCTCCTTTGGATTCGCAGCAGCGAAGAAGAACGCGTGGAAGTACTACTTGAGCAAGCCGCAAAGCGACTGCAGTCCCGCCGCCTTGCCAGCTGGGATTTCATTGGCGGCCTTAAAGGTGTACTTAACGAAGAGGGACTTGGCGCACAGCAACCGATGGCAGTGCTGCAATGGCTGCAAAAACTCGAAGCCAGCGAACCCACCCTATTGCTTGTTAAAGATTTCTATCGCTTCTGCGAAGACGCCGGCATCGCACGCATGTTGCGCAACCTATCGATCCAGCTGCGCCATCAACCCCACACCGTGGTTCTCTGCTCAGGACCATGGACTCCACCAAGCGATCTTGATGATGCCCTGACCATTCTCGATCTACCGCTACCGCAAGAACCAGAACTGCGAACACTGCTCGAGAACATTGCTCAAGTCAGCGGCTCACACCTCTCAGCAGAGGTTCTCGAAGAATTAACTCATGCCTGCAGCGGCCTAAGCGAAGTGAGGGTGCGTCAAGTAGCAGCACGTGCCCTAGCCCAACGAGGCAAACTTGGTCGAACAGATCTTGCAGAGGTACTTGAAGAAAAACGTCAGGCCGTAGCCCGCAGCGAAGTCCTCGAATACTGCGTTACAGAAGCCTCGATTGCTGACATCGGTGGACTAGATAGCCTCAAATGTTGGCTCGAACAACGTCATCAAGCTTTTTCCGATGAAGCTCGTCACTTTGGATTACCACTACCTCGTGGTGTGCTGCTGATCGGCCCTCAAGGCACAGGTAAATCGCTCACCGCCAAGGCCATTGCTCACAGCTGGTCCATGCCGCTGCTTCGCCTAGATGTAGGCCGTCTGTTTGCTGGGCTTGTAGGCGCGAGCGAAGCACGTACCAGGGAAACAATCCAACGAGCAGAAGCCATGGCACCTTGCGTGCTCTGGATCGATGAAATCGACAAAGGTTTTGGTGGCGATGCTCGAAGTGATGGTGGAACCAGTCAGCGTGTACTCGCCAACGTGCTCACCTGGATGGCAGAAAAAACCTCAGCGGTATTCGTAGTAGCTACGGCCAACGGCGTAGAACGACTGCCAGGCGAGCTACTGCGTAAAGGTCGTTTTGATGAAATCTTTTTACTTGACCTGCCAACCAGCGAGGAACGCCACAACATCCTTGAGCTCCATATTCAGCGAAGGAGACCAAACTTGAACCTGCCCCTGGCTGCAGTTATAGATCGAAGTCAAGATTTCTCCGGCGCAGAGCTCGAACAGACCGTGATTGAAGCAATGCACTTGGCATTCGCCGAACGCAGAGAATTAGGAGAGACCGACCTAATCCTTGCCGCCAGTCAACTGGTTCCCCTCTCACGCACGGCCCGCGAGCAACTGCATGCACTCAAGGAATGGGCTGCCAGCGGGAGGGCTCGACCGGCATCTTCTATTGCATCGAGCAACCAAGGCTGACTTGACTTGACTACAGAAGGTCCAATTATTTACTCAGCAACACGTAGGCTGCCGGCGCTGACTTTAAAAACCTCGTGCTCGATCAGCGGCTGGTGCGTGACAACCCCGACCTGATTGCCAGCGAACTGGGTCGAAGAGGCATGGCAGTAGACCTGAACGGCCTACAGCTCATCGCACAGCAACAAAGAAATCTCGAAGAACAACGCAGCCAACTTCAAGCAGAAGGCAATCGAATCGGCAAGGAAGTCGGTCAACGTATCCAGAACGGAAGCGACCCAAAAGGCAGTGAAGTAGCTGAAATGCGACAACAAGGGAACATGATCAAACAGAAGGTGGCCGTATTAGAAGACGAGGAAAAGCAGCTTTCAGCGCGTCTGCGAGAGCAACTGCTCACATTGCCCAACCTGCCTTCACCCGATTGCCCTGAAGGACGCAACGAAGACGACAATCAAGAGCGCCGCCATTGGGGCACGCCACGTCAAGGCGAAGGGCTTTTGGAGCACTGGCAAATTGCCGAGCAGCTAAGCCTTTTCGAAACAGAACGCTCAGTACGAATTGCCCAGAGTCGCTTCGTCACTCTTACTGGTCAGGGTTCACGCCTAGAACGAGCACTGATCAATTTCATGCTCGACCTCCACAGCGCCAAGGGATACAAGGAAATAATGCCTCCGGTGTTGGTAAATACGGCAAGTCTTACTGGCTCTGGCCAGCTACCGAAATTCGCTGAAGAAAGCTTTCGCTGCGCTGACGACGACCTCTGGTTAACCCCCACTGCAGAGGTGCCTCTGACATCCCTACACCGCGATGAAATTATCCCCGCTGACCAATTACCTCTGCGCTACGCCGCTTACAGCCCATGCTTTCGCCGCGAGGCCGGAAGCTACGGCCGAGACACCAGAGGCCTGATTCGACTTCATCAATTCAACAAAGTGGAGCTTTACTGGTTCGTTCACCCAGATCAATCGCATGCTGCCCACGCCCAGATCACAGCCGATGCCGAAGCAGTACTGCAGTCACTTGAATTGCCCTACCGAGTAATTGAAATCTGTACCGGTGATCTTGGGTTCTCAGCCTCATGCACCTACGACCTCGAAGTATGGCTACCAGGGGCTAAGGCCTTTAGAGAGATTTCCAGTTGCAGTAACTGTGGCGACTTCCAGGCCCGGCGATCTGCGATTCGCACCAAAGTAGGAAAATCTAACCAACTTATTCATACCCTCAATGGCAGTGGCCTAGCAATAGGACGCACAATGGCAGCTGTTCTAGAGACAGGCCAGCAGCCTGATGGGAGCGTCCTACTCCCCAAAGCACTCGTACCTTATTTCGGTAAAGATCGAATCCAGCCAGAATGAACCAATCAGTAGAAGCTGAATGAACGTACTTGCGGCGCTGGCAGTTCTAGGACTGCTGATCGTCATTCATGAAGCTGGGCACTTCCTCGCTGCCACAACTCAGGGCATCAGAGTTGATGGATTTTCAATCGGTTTCGGACCAGCACTGATCAAACGCCAACGCAAAGGCGTCACCTACGCGCTAAGAGCACTGCCTTTGGGCGGCTTCGTTTCATTTCCAGATGACGACGAAAACAGTGAAATCGCTGCCGATGATCCAGATCTACTCCGCAACCGACCGATCACGCAGCGTGCCTTAGTTATCTGCGCAGGAGTAATCGCCAACCTGCTGCTGGCTTGGCTGGTACTAATAGGCCAAGCGGTCATTGTCGGCCTACCAAGTCAGCCCGATCCAGGTGTACTTATCGTGGCTGTTCAACCTGGCGAAGCAGCTGCAGCATCAGGGCTGGCAGCTGGAGATCACATCCTCAGCGTGGATGGCAATGAGCTAGGCCGAGGTCAAGAAGCAGTCCAAAGCCTGGTGGATCAAATCAAAGGCTCGCCAGGAAGCACCCTTCAACTGGACAGGGTCCGATCAGGTAATCGCAGCCAACTCACCCTCACACCAGAAGACAACGATGGCAATGGCCGGGTGGGCGCACAATTACAGGCCAATATCACAGGTAGAACACGCCCAGCCAATAGCCCCGTAGAGGCTTTCAACCATGCTGACAGCCAGTTCATTTCCCTGTTAACGCGAACCGTAAAGGGCTACGCAGGGCTGGTCACCAATTTCAAGGAGACAGCCCAGCAAGTCAGTGGCCCTGTAAAGATTGTCGAAATGGGTGCCCAACTAACTAGCCAAGGAAGTTCTGGGCTGGTGCTCTTCGCGGCATTGCTTTCAATCAATCTGGCCGTGCTGAATGCATTGCCATTGCCACTACTCGATGGCGGCCAACTATTACTTCTACTAATAGAAGGGGTGCGGGGCCAACCAATTCCAGAAAGGATCCAGCTGGCTTTCATGCAATCAGGCTTTTTATTATTGGTAGGGCTCAGTGTGGTTCTGATCGTTCGTGATACCACTCAGCTCTCGGTGGTGCAGCAACTGATTGGTCACTAATCGAACCCCCTAGCAAAAGCCATTGCCACCACTTTGAGCATGGTCACAAAATCAAAGGAGGTTGGAAAGGTAAACTTGCTATTCGATCCGCTCTCTTTAGAACCGCCGCATGGCTAAAAAGTCAATGATCGCCAGAGATGTAAAGCGCAAGAAGCTTGTCGAGCGCTATGCGGCCAAGAGGGCGGCTCTGATTGCAGCATTCAATGCGGCTAAAGACCCAATGCAGCGCCTTGAAATCCACCGCAAGATTCAAGGCCTCCCCCGCAACAGCGCTCCAAGCCGTATGCGCAACCGTTGCTGGGCCACAGGTAAACCACGCGGCGTCTATCGCGATTTCGGCCTCTGCCGAAATCAGCTTCGCGAAAGAGCTCACAAAGGCGAGCTACCAGGCGTAGTCAAGTCCAGCTGGTAATCGCACAACCTGCCTCTAAAGAGGCAAAGATGAAGAACGCGTACTAAAAGAAAGAGGGATGAGGTCATCAATCCCTCTTTTTTATTGCCTAGCAACCAAACCAACAGGAACCAATTCAAAGGTTCTGCGTAAGTTGTCGCTGCTAAGTGTCAGTATGGTGATTGACAAAAAAACATAAGAGCACGTGCAAGGTCAGACA
>CAJWUF010000060.1 GCA_913047395.1 uncultured cyanobacterium | reverse complement strand
GCACCACTGTCGGTGAATCTTCAGCCTTAGCCAGAGGAGCGTTATCACCACCCATCACCTCCACTAATTGCTGATGCACAACTTGAACAAACTTTTGATCCGGAGTCACACCACGAACCACTTCCGCACCAACCGACTTCTGCCGCACCTCGTCTACGAAATCACTGACCACCTGCAAACTCACATCAGCCCCTAAGAGGGCACGACGCACTTCCTTAAGAGCTGCCTCGACATTGGTGTCACTGATCTTCGCCTGGCCCCTAAGACCCTTTACTGCATCCTCAAAACGTGCTGAAAGCTCTTCAAACATGGTGTAAACGCATCAAGCATCAAGGGCTATGCCATTCATCGTAAAAAACAATGGCTGGCCCTTATCCATAACCGTGATCAATTTCCAGAGATGCATTTATTTTTATCTGAAGTCAATCACACGCCAACGATCTTGATCACGGCCGAGTATGTAGGTGAGCGGCAGATTTATCTGCGAAGTTTGCTCAACAACCTTGCCCGCTGAATCAAACAGCTGATCCTGGTAAGCCACTACAGCCTTCAAAGCAATACGGATGGGTGTTTGGCTAACCACCTCTACAGAGCTAATGCTGGCCTCAATCTTCTGGGTCTCACCCAAAGCCTCATCCTCGGCACGCTCCTGATTTACGCGTTGCACTAAAAGATCACCTGCTAGCTCCGGCAATACATCACTTTTTCCACCAGCCAGTACTACTGCCTTGTTGTCAAGCCAGGCTTGCAGCAGACCACTTAGCTGTGCCTGACTTGGCTGATCCACGACAAGCGGCTCCACATCCGTACTGACAGGGACCTCAGGCTTGGTTACTTCCTCTTGCAATGTGGCGACAGGAGGTGCAGGAGCCTGAGGCTGATCAGTAGTCGTACTTATTGAGGTTGAGCTGCGATGTCGCTGGCCAAAGCTGACACCTAGAACCGCTAATACAAAGGCAACAAAAACAACAGAACCAATCAGCACCGGCCGCGTAGGACGTTGCAAACGTGGCAAACCTGCCAACCTCTCCCTCCATTGAATGCCCTTGCCACGCTCCTTAGCGTTCGAGTCAAATGCTGGTTGGGCAACTTCAGGCTCACCAAGAGAAAGTGGCAAAATCCCGTCAGGATCGAGAGAAGGCAACGAGAAAGGTTGGCTCAAAGGCGATTCAGAGAAGGTCTTCCCTATAGATGAAGCACGAGCTCCGCTGCGTTCTAAGCGCTCTACATAAGCCTGAACATCACGATCAGCGAACCAAGCCTCTAGATCCACTACCTCAGCATCTACATCCCTGTAACCGGGAAGCACGTCCCGTCGCAACCAAGATCGGCAGTACTCGCAGAAAGCAGCTAATTCGTCACCAGGATGACTGTTGAGACAGTCCTTCAGTGCGGCATCTGTACTGCTAAGAAACCGTTCTTGCGCGTGCCCCACATCTCCAAGCAACAGATCCAGGCAGCCCAACATCGGCAATGGATCGAAGTCAGGAAGATCAAGACTCTCAAGGTGCTGCTTCGCCTCCTGCAACCGTTCCGGCTTGCGTCGAGAAAAGCCAACAGCAGCAAGAGCTAAACCGCCAAGGAAACCAGCATCTACTGAACCTGCCTGCTGCCAGCGAAGAAAGAGATCAACCTGTTCTTGTACTGTCAGAAACTTACGAATCTGCTGGAAAAAATTCTCAAATTCAGACTGATCTAAACCCCCAGGTGCAGGTGATGGGGCCGTTCCCTCAAGCCCTCCTCTTTGACGCACAAAATTATCAAGTAGACGAAGTCCCTCCTGATGAGAGGCTTGATCACCAAGATCCCGACTCACCAAGTCAAGAATCCGATACGGCAGGAGTACATCTAAATCTTTCTGAAGGTTGCGACACTCTTCGGGAAGCTTGCCCATCCGCTGCAACAACTGCATCCCGTCATGCAGGAGAGATGCTGCTGCTTCATAGCGCCGTTGTTCCTGTTCCTCTGCAGCTGCGGCACGACAGGCCAATGCCAGCAACAAAGCAAGGTCAGCCTCCCTTGCACTACCCAAAGCAGGAGCATGTAGTGGTTGCAATCCCTGAGAAGCGAGGTGGAAGGCCTCGTGAGGAGAATTTGCTTCTAAGAGCAACATCAACCCCGCCACCTCTTTGCTGGAAGGCAAATCAATACCGGCAGTCTCTCCTGGGTGATCGCGACCCAATTCCAACAAGGCAGCCTCGTAGGCCTGACGACGTGGCGGGTCAGTTAACAAGTCTGCTGAGAGACGCAAAAGTTCAGCCCGTTGAGTCAAGGCCTCATGGGTAAAGCCCTGATCAGGACAACGATCCAGCCTTAACTGCAATGCCCGCAAGATGGCCTCACTGTCCACCGAAGGACTGACACCAAGCAAGCGGAAATGATCAATTGGCAGGTCCACCAGCTGCGCAGCGATTGGCCTAAGACTCTAGGCAGTGGAAGGGATTTTGCCCATTTCTCTTCAACGGACCATTACAGTCGTTACTCGAATGACTGTCATGTGTCATGAGCAAGAAAGCCTCATTGAGCTCAAGGCAGACCACTGAGAAACCTCTGACAGCAAGCCCTCACGCCGAAAGAATTTCGAGATTGGTCACAGTTCAACGCGCAAAAGTAGACCGTCAAACCGGCTTAGACCTCTTTCGAGACATGACCCTTGGGCGACGCTTCGAGGACAAATGCGCCGAGATGTATTACCGCGGGAAAATGTTTGGTTTTGTTCACCTCTACAACGGTCAAGAGGCCATTAGTACGGGAGTGATTGGTGCGATGAAACGTCAACACGATTGGTTCTGCAGTACCTATCGCGATCACGTTCATGCCCTCAGCGCCGGAGTGCCCGCTCGCGAAATCATGAGTGAGCTATTTGGCAAGGAAACCGGATGTAGTAAAGGTCGTGGCGGCTCAATGCACCTGTTTTCAAAAGAGCATCACCTTTTAGGTGGGTTTGCCTTCATCGGCGAGGGGATTCCCGTCGCCCTAGGCGCAGCTTTTACCAGTCGATACAAACGCGATGCCCTAGGTGATGCCAGCAGCAATTCCGTGACGGCAGCGTTCTTTGGTGACGGCACCTGCAACAACGGTCAGTTCTTTGAATGCCTGAACATGGCTCAGCTTTGGAAGCTACCAATTTTATTCGTTGTCGAGAACAACAAATGGGCAATTGGCATGGCTCATGATCGTGCCACCAGTGAACCGGAAATCTGGCGTAAAGCTGACGCCTTCGGCATGGCTGGAGAAGAGGTAGATGGCATGGACGTGCTGGCCGTAAGAGCCGCTGCTCAACGAGCAGTAGAAAGAGCCAGAGCTGGAGAAGGTCCCACCGTGCTGGAGTGCCTCACCTATAGATTCCGCGGCCACTCTCTGGCTGATCCAGATGAACTACGTGCAGAAGAGGAGAAACAATTCTGGGCGCAGCGAGATCCACTAAAAGCTCTAGAGAAAGATCTCACTAATGATTCTTTAGTAAGTGCTGATGAACTCCGCGCGATCGAGAAAGAAGTTGATTGCGAAGTCGAAGATTCCGTAGAGTTCGCTCTTGCCGCTGCCGAACCAGATCCCAGCGAGCTGACTCGCTACATCTGGGCAGAAGACTGAATAAAATCTTGTTTGCTTAATAGATCCGGAGCTCTATCAAGCAAACAGCAACAAACTTCAAATGCCGCCCGGCACCCTACGGGTGAGGTTCCGCAACTTGCGTAAAGCCTTCAATTCAACCTGACGTACACGCTCGCGAGAAACCTCCATCAGTCGACCAATCTCAGCCAAGGTGTGCCGTTCATGGGTTTCAAGACCAAAACGAAGCTTGAGGACTTGCTGCTCCTGTTCACTGAGATGACTGAGCCAGCGCCCCAACTGCTCGTGATGGATACGCTGCTCAACCTTATCTAGAGGTTCCTCTACAGAGGAATCAGCAATCAAATCACCAAGGAAACTCCTGCCTTCTTCTCCATTAACAGGAGCATCCAGACTGCTAGTCGTGAGCGACTGTCGCAAGAGAGAATCGAGCTCTTCTAGAGGCATATCAATCGCTTCTGAGATCTCAAGGCGACTGGGCATGGCGCCCAACTTATGCGCCAAGTCCAAAGAGACCTTGCGAATAGTGGTTAGCCTTTCACTTAAATGGACAGGAAGACGAATCGTGCGGGACTGACAAGCAATCGCACGCGTCATGCTCTGGCGTATCCACCAAAAAGCATAGGTAGAGAACTTGTAACCACGAGTGGGATCAAACTTTTCTACAGCCCGCTCCAAGCCCAAAGAACCCTCCTGGATGAGATCGAGCAGCTCAAGTCCTTTACCTTGATATTTCTTGGCAACACTCACAACAAGCCTGAGATTGGCCTTCATCATGCGTTCCTTCGCACGACGACCAGTACGAATCATTCGACGCTCATTTTTCGCAAATTCCTTGCTATCAGGAGTGATTGAGCCATCTTGGGTAAGGCTCATCATCGATTGAACTTGATTGCCAAGTTCAATCTCCTCAGCAGGAGTAAGAAGAGGTATGCGACCAATCGTTGAGAGATACCAACTGACAGGATCAGAACTACGACGCCTCTGTGACTCTGTTGTTTTAGGCGCTGCTGAAACCATTTCAACGGCTCCTGATCTTATTTGGAGAAAAATCTTCCTACAAAAATCTGCAAATCCATCATGCTTTGGAAAAGCTTCCGAATTCATGAAAGCGAATCGACATATTTAGAGCGTTAAACACGCATTAATTGCTCATCGATGTGCCAATTAATCACTCCATGGGCAGATTTACTTAGTTGGATTGCAGGCTGATTGTCAGTTCTGCCAGGGAGTTAGCGATGGCCCCTGCTGAACTTCCTCGATGAGATCTACGAGCCGCCTCAGCATGAGCTAACGCAACCGCAGCCAAAGATTCGCCTTTACAACCTCCTGCAGTAGCAACATCAAGAGATCCCACTCCAGCGGCGTAGCCAGCCAGCAGATCTCCCAGGCCAGTACGAGCAACCCTGCTTACTGTTTCGCCAAGCTGCCAGGCAGCAGAGGAAGAATCAGCCACCACGCTGTGTGCACCCTTAAGCAGCACAACAGCCCCACAAAGCCTGGAGGCTTTTACAGCCGCATCGAGAGGCTGTAAATCTTTGATCTGTGGAAACAATCTCCTGAACTCTTCTAAATGGGGAGTAATCCAAGTGGGCCCTTGGCGCTGCTTAAACCATTGCCATCCTTGATTGGAGAGTGCCAATTGATTAAGCGCATCTGCATCCAGCACCAACAAACCCTCAAAACGCTGCAACGGTTCAGCCATAACTGACCATGACTCTTGTGATCTGCCCAATCCTGGGCCGATCAACACTGCATCGACTCGACTGAGATCATGACTGGCCAGCCAAGGACCAATAGTCATTTCTCCTGCAGCAGAACTGTCCAGCGCTGCCTTCAAAACAACCTCTGGAGCTACTTGCCAAAGCTGATTAGCGACAGCAATAGGTACAGCAGCCTGAATGCTGCCTGCACCACTAGCTATTGCACCTTTAATAGCCAATAAAGCCGCCCCAGGGTAATCATCACTACCGGCGATAACTAAAACGCGACCTCGTTCATATTTCATCGCGCCTGGCGCAGGCTGCGGCCAGGGGAGTGTTGATAAATCCTTAGCGCAGATCCGCAGAGGTTGCTGCGCAGAAAACTGCTGCAATAAGCTCTCCGGCAAGCCCATATCAATCCGCACCAGCCGGCCAACTTGAGCGATAGCCAGATCCTGAACAAGACCTTGCTTGATTAACCCCACTGTGAGCGTTCTAGATGCCACCGCAACACCACCTAGTAAAGGCCTGCCGGAATCTGAACACAGCCCAGCTGGCACATCCAAGCTGACCAGTTTTCCTGGCTGGCGACTTTGCCGAGCCTGCAGCAGAGATGCCAACGTTTCAGGCAGTGGACGAGATTGTCCAAGCCCAAACAAAGCCTCTATCCAGAGAGCCTCTCCGGCAACATCAGGGGAATTCTGAAGTTGCTGAATACCAAGCCAATTGACGTGTGACCAATGCTGAGCCGTTAACGGTTGACGAATCGGCAAGGGGGCCCAAACCTGGACCTTCACTCCTGAAAGGTGTAATTCCCTGGCCACTACCAATCCATCGCCACCGTTATGACCAGGCCCCACCAACACCACGACACCCTTTGCCAGCAACCCTGGCTGTTGACGAAGCCAAGCCGCCATCGCCTGGCCAACTTTTTCCATCAAAGCCGCCACCGGCAAGCCGCTAGCTAGCATTTCCTCCTCAAGAGCTGCCATCTGCGCAGCAGTAACCAAAAGGTGATCAGCGTCCGATGGGGGCCAGGCCAAAACTGGTGCGCATGGGAACTCACTATGGAGACATCATTGCGGTAACGCCTATGCCGCCACGAATCCCAACACCCCTTAGCCATGCTTCAAGCTCACCAGCCACCTCAGCTGGTGCAAAGGCGCTAGCTCGTTTGCAGCACTGGCCAGGCGAGCAGCGTGTGGCGGTAGGACTATCCGGCGGTGTGGATAGTTCCCTTACTGCAGCCCTGCTCGTGGAAGCGGGCTGGCATGTAGAAGGACTCACTCTCTGGCTAATGAGCGGCAAGGGCGCATGCTGCGCCGAGGGGCTTGTAGATGCCGCAGGCATCTGTGATCAGCTAGGGATTCCACATCACGTAGTGGATTCGCGAGCCACTTTTCAACAAGAAATCGTCGAGACAATAGTGCAGGGATATCAACAAGGGCTGACACCCTTACCCTGCTCACGTTGTAACCGCTCGGTGAAGTTCGCCGCGATGCTCAACTGGGCAGAGACAGAACGTCAGCTATACCGAATCGCTACCGGCCATTACGCCCGAATTAGCCATAACGAAGATCCAAAAACAAGCCAAGCCTTACCTGGGGATACCAGAGGTAAGCACAAGCTTTTGCGGGGTCTCGATCAGAATAAGGATCAAAGTTATTTCCTCTACGACCTTCCTCAAGATGTGTTAGCGAGGGTCGTTTTTCCACTAGGTGAGCTCACCAAAGCAGACACCAGACAAGAAGCCGAGCGTTACGGCCTGCGCACAGCCGAGAAACCAGAAAGTCAAGACCTTTGCCTTGCAGATCACTACGGCTCAATGCGGGCATTCCTAAACAACTACCTACCGCTAAATCAAGGAGAGATCGTGCTGCAAGACGGCAAAGTCGTTGGTGAGCACGATGGAATTCAGAATTTCACAATTGGCCAGCGCAAAGGGCTGAGGGTGGCCTGGCAAGAACCGCTGCACGTAGTGCACTTGGATGCAGCAACAAATCAGGTAGTGGTAGCCCCTAGAGAAAAGGCGGGGCGAGCCAGCTGTGTTGTCGGCGCAATTAACTGGCTTTCTATAGAACCGCCAAGCAGCACTATCAACGTAGAAGTGCAAGTGCGCTATAGGAGTCAGCCTGTTGCCGCCCAGCTAACTCCCCTTAAAGCCACTGCAGAAGACATCGCCAGCGAGCGGCCTCACCGATGCAAACTGACCTTTAACGATGAACAATTCTCGATAACGCCAGGCCAGGCAGCAGTGTTCTATGCCGCTGATGCTGTGCTCGGCGGTGGCCTGATTCAGCAAACCGCCTCTATCTAAAACTCTGAGTTAAGAGCGAAAACGCGACCAGCTAAGCCCTGCCGCGCCAAAAAGCATCAAGCCAATTAATGGTGCCTCACGCCAGCGGCTGTAAACGGTGATGCCTTTATGGAGATGCAATTTCGCCAAACCAATCCCTGACTTAAAAGGAGCCAGTAGAGGCTGCTGCTGGCCTGTGGCTAAAACCAGAGCGGAGGGTCCAGTATTCGCCACGCTGAGTAGATCCCGAGCTGTTTCGATGCTGCGCAGCTGGGCCAAAGCAATGAACTGCCTCTGCAGAGCTAGCGGATAAGGATCAAGATTGGCCACTGCTAGTAACCATTGAGCACCCTCTGCCACAGCCTCTGCCAAAGCAGTCCCATCACTGAGCTCGTAGCAAATGGCCACGGCTGCCGCTGGGCCAGGCCACTGCAACAAACGCGGTGCCTCGCCGGACTGAAGGCCACCGACGGCTGATAAGCCACTAAAAGCACCTCCCGGCAACGCCGGCAACCATTCCCCCAGAGGCACTAAACGGTGCTTATCAATAAAAGTTGAAGCAACCCTTTCTCCTCGCTCTACTACCAACACAGCACTGCGCTGCTGACCCCGCAGCCAGCGAAACCCACCTGTGAGCAAAGGTAGCGGGGCAGGCCTGAGCAGAGCTTGACCAGGGGGCAGGAGGCCTTCTGGTGCCACCAACCAGGCAGCATCAAGATCATCAGCACGATCGAGAGCCTGCTGAAGATCATCAGGCAAACGACGCTGCTGCTGCTCGGAAAACTTGCTGCGTGTTGGGATAGCCGGCTGCCAGAGGGCCACCGAAATGGATGGAGAGGCTCCTGCCGGACTCAACAAACTCCAACCAAGCCCATGGGCCAGAGCAAGCAACAACAGCCCTATCAGCAAAGACTTAAATGCGCCGATGCCGCGACGCCAAGCAAGCAGCGTTTGCCACAACCACCAACCGATCAGCAGCTGAACTGTGGCCAGACCTCCAGCCCCAAACCAACGCGCTAAACCAGCCAGCGCACGATCACCTGGCAGAAGACTGCCGCCAACACCAATCCAGAACAAAGGGGAGCGGGCCAGCAGCACTTCGGCGAGGCCCCAAATCGACGCCATTAGAAGGAGGTGAAACGCCTTGGCTCGAAAACCTCCATCTCGCGTTGCCGTATGTGCAAGCCAAGTTCCTAACCAAGCCCAAAGCCCTACAAGTACCGCTGCTGCTGCACCGCAAAACAACCAAATTGATGCAGCGACAGGAAAACTCAGTACTGCAGGTACCCCAATCCAAGTAAGTGGATGCAACGCCAGCAACCAGCGATGACTCAGTAGCACCGCTAAAGCACCCCAAAGAGAGCTCACGCCTGGAGAACGACTTACAGACCAGAGCAAAGCCAAAGCAGGAGCCATCCAAAAAAGCCCCCCTTGAGTAAGGCCAACGCCTGCCAACACTCCACCGATCGCCCCCTGTAAAAGCAGTAGGGATCGATCACGTCCCATGGTCATTGCAAAACACCGAAGTCATCCTGATGCCATCGACAAACATCCAAAAGCTGCGATGGATTCCGCTAATCCCTTTTAGCAGCTATTCCTACTTGACCTAGAACCCGCAACTTT
Source organism: uncultured cyanobacterium (assembly GCA_913047395.1). Classification (GTDB taxonomy): domain Bacteria; phylum Cyanobacteriota; class Cyanobacteriia; order PCC-6307; family Cyanobiaceae; genus Prochlorococcus. The sequence goes on along the minus strand of CAJWUF010000060.1, from coordinate 382 downwards.
GGCTACCAATCATCTGGATTATTGAACCAGAAATAGATGAGCAGTGATCGCCTAGATCCATTAGAGCCTCTGCCCTGATGGAAGACATGCTCAAGGCGCTCTACACAACGAAACACCTGCGCTATAGACACAAATAAATCGCAACCTCAAAGTCAACTGCGACAACATTTCCCTAGATATCGACTTAGCTAAGCAAAAGGAAATTTACGAATTACGCAACAAGATCAACCAGCGGCAATAGCAGCTGAGCCAAATCAAGAGACAGGAATGATCTACAGCCAGACGGAAGCTGAAACTCCTGCCAGAATCATGCCTGCATATTCATGCTTGAGATTCAGTGCGCGACATCTTCATCAGTGCAGCCGTCTTTGTGGTGTGCGTG
>CAJWUF010000059.1 GCA_913047395.1 uncultured cyanobacterium | reverse complement strand
GCGATTCAAATTCCAAGCGACTTGGTGTTAAGGCCTATGGCGGCGAAACCGTCACCGCAGGATCCATCTTGATCCGCCAACGAGGAACCTCGGTTTTGCCAGGTGTAAACGTTGGCAAAGGCAAGGACGACACCCTGTTTGCTTTAACAGATGGGACTGTGAAGTTCGAAAGTATTCGCCGCGGCCTGCGCAATCGCAAGCGCATAAACGTTGCAGCCTCCAACTGAACATCCTTAGCTTTCTTGGTCTTCTTACCAAAAGCAGCCGATAACTCATTGGCTGCTGATACAAGTGATGTGCTGATGGATGCAACAGTCAGAAGCTAATCAACGCTAAAAACGTGGATAGGCCCTTCGGCTTTGTGGTGATCGATAAGCCTGCTGGTCTCACTTCCCATGCATGTGTGAGCCGAATACGGCAAGTGTTTGGTATACGCCGAGTGGGCCATGGCGGCACCCTTGACCCAGCAGTGACTGGAGTGTTGCCAATCGCTCTTGGCTGCGCCACCAGGCTGCTGCCCTATTTACCAGGAGCCAAAACTTATAGGGGAATCATCCAACTGGGGCTGAGAACCAGCACAGATGATCTTGGTGGAGACGTAATCAAACGTCAGGACTGGCCAGATCTGAGTTTTGGTTCATTAGATCAATGCTTGGATCAATTCCGCGGCACTATTGAGCAACGCCCCCCACAAGTATCCGCTGTACATGTGCAGGGAGAACGCGCCCATAAAAGAGCACGCAGGGGGGAAGTTTTAGAGATGCCGCTGCGAACAATCAGCATCCATGAGTTGCAACTGCTGGGATGGAATCAAAACGTCGGCCAACTTGAAATCAATGTGCATTGCTCAGCCGGCAGCTACATTCGCTCCCTAGCAAGAGATCTTGGGGAGACACTCCGCTGCGGCGGCTGCTTGGCAGAGCTACGCAGAACCCAAGCGCTTGGATTTAAGGAAGATCAGGCTGTACCTCTGCCAGATCGTCACGAGCAACCGTTGACACCTCCACCAGTTGTATTCCCCCCCCTACTTGCCCTCGGCCACTTGCCGCGGCTGCAACTCAAAGAGGAAGAACAGGAAAGCTGGCGTTGTGGTCGCAAAATCACGGCCAACCAAGACCGATACCAAGCTGCACCTGAGCCGCAACCGCGTGATCAATTCATCGCAGATCAAATGATCGTGATGCTCGATTGCGCAGGAGAAGTGGCAGGAATGGCCTGCTTGGAAGAAAGCTCAACGCTGAAACCCAAAGTGGTCTTCGACGCAAAGGGATGATCCCTATTCTGATCAAGGAGGCCGCCGCCCTTAGCCTGCAGCCCCAAACAAAGACATGATCAGCCTTAGCCATGGCCGGCCATAGCAAATGGGCCCAGATCAAACGCACCAAGGCGGTGGTGGATGCCAAAAGGGGTGCTGTATTCACCCGCCTGGCACGAGAGATCACTGTTGCAGCAAGAAGCAGCGCAGACCCAGCCGGCAATTTTCAACTGCGCACCGCGATCAACAAAGCAAAAGCAGCAAGAATGCCTGCGGCCAATATTGAGCGCGCGATTGCCAAAGGCTCCGGCCACGGTCAAAACGGCACATGTCAACTCGAAGCAATCCGCTATGAAGGCTATGGTCCTGGCGGAATAGCGGTGCTCGTTGAGGCGCTAACCGATAACCGCAATCGCACCGCCGCAGAGCTGCGCCTGACCTTCAATAAGCATGGCGGCAATCTCGGCGAAAGCGGCTGCGTGGCTTACTTGTTTGAGCAACGCAGCGAAGTGCATATAAGAGCACAATCTGCGCAAAGCGAAGGCAACTTTCAAGAAGATGCACTGCTCGAAAACTTGATTGAAATCGAAGCTGATGGCTATGAATTAATCGACGAGGGTGCTTTGGTGTATGGCCCTTTTAAAGCTTTAGAAGCCCTGCAGAATGGGCTAAAGGATCATGGCTGGAATATTGAAGGGTGTGAACACTGCTGGAGACCACTCACCACTATCACCCAAACAGACAAGGAAACCAGTGAACAATGCCTTCAACTACTTGATGCACTTGATGAACTCGATGATGTAAATAGCATCAGCTCTAACCTAGATGACATGCAATAAGCTAATAACGGCATTAATAACAAATTTCCAAGCCATATTTCTAATGAATTCAACTCATCTGTGAATAAACTTCTAAAAGAATATGAGGTCTCCATTGAAAAACTTTCCGTCAAAATGCAATCACACCTTCTAACTATTTAAGTCACTTCTCTATCATTATTAACCACCGCAGCAACACTCAATACCTTTGCAATGGGATTACGAGCAAGTGCAACCTCATCACGTGCTTCTTAATAATCCCTATAAATCACATTCTCAGAAAAACCTGGCCTGCAACATATAATTTCACTTCACATCTCATTGATTTTGGCCTCCTCTAACTCAAGGGATTTACTGAGAAAAATATTTCTATCTTTATCTTCTAGCCATTAAGAGCTGCTTGGTCTACCCAAAGTGCAACCCGTGGATGATGCCTCAACCAACTAGCTGGCAATTGATCAGTGCATGGGGAATTAAGCAACTGCTTAAGGATCTCAGCCTTGGCTTTACCAGTCACGATCAGATGAATCTCATCAGCCTCGAGAATTTCTCGTAAACCAAGAGTGAGTGCCTTAAGCGGCACCTTGCTTGGATCAGCGCCAAAAGCAGCCGCGTTCTGTTGCCTGGTGGATTTCGATAGTGACACCACCCGACAAGACGCATCAGGGCCGCAGGGAGGCTCATTGAAGCCCACATGACCATTGCTCCCTAAACCCAATAGCTGCACACCAACACCACCAAAGCTCTGCAACTGATCCGCATAGCGGCAAGCCTGCTGCTGTGGATCAGCCGACTCTCCATCGGGAAGATGCAACTGCTGCGGGCTTAGCCGCAATGGCTCACCAAGATGACGGGCCATATAGGCAGAAAAGCTACGCGCATCATCTGCTCCTAAACCCACGTACTCATCGAGATTGAAGCTGAGCCAACCCCGGCGCAGCTGCTCTAGCGCTGCAGCTGGCCAATCCTGCAGTCGAGCCACTAAAGCCGCGTAGATGGGCTCCATCGTCCGCCCTGTGGCCAAGCCAAGGGGTTTAGGGGTGGATGCCCTCAGTCGCCTTTGTAAACGCTGCTCAAGAGCATCTACGACCGCTTCCACAAGGCTTGCTTGGTCCTTCCGAACCGTGATCGTGCTCGCAAAAGCTTGCAGAGACGCGACAGGGGGCCGCAACAGTTTCAAGCAGGTTCACCCACTTTCTCACCCCCTCAAAGCTGACAAGAACGGCAGTTGATGAGCCAAGGAAGGGTCCTGTTGCTGCCGATAGGGAAGAATTTCGGCACCTCGGTAATAGTGATTAAGGATCTGCCGGAAATCTGCACCCTGTTGCGCCAGGCCATGGGCACCCCACTGACTCATGCCAACGCCATGACCAAAACCTTGCCCCTTAGCAAGCAGCAGCAATTGTTTGCGGCGAGAAAACCGCGACAATCGAACCTGCAAGGGCGGCAATGGCGGCGGCGGGGTCAGGCCTTGTTGGAAGCTTGTATTGGCATTGATGCTGGAGATAGGCAGGTTCTCGCCCGTTGCCCCATCACGCCAGGATCCAATCAACGCCGTTCCAGAGCCAGGAAGGAAGTTTGCGCCAGAGGTTGAGGGGAATCGCGAAGGCAAAACGCCTGAAACAGGCTTCGCAGACTTAGACGCAAGCATTTCAAAACTCACCAAGGTGCTCTTCAATCCCAATCGACGGCGAAGCTCACTACCGCTGAGCAAAAGATCACCACCAGGCCCCTGCACACGGGCCTGGCGAATCCTGCCTGTGCCGGTAGTACTCAGCACATTGATGCTGTTTACACCACCGATCTCACGAAACGCCACTCGTAATTGATGCGGCTCAAACCACATGTCCCACTGATGAACAGGACTGTGTTGATCATGATCAGGCACGCTGACCAGATAGGGCAGATGCTCTCTCCAAACCGCTCCGCTGGCCTCTGTAGCCCCACCAGAACTGCTATGGAAGACCGCAGTGATCAACTTGCCGCCATAAACCATGACCAGGGAATGGGTGCTTTCAACCGCCTTGCGAGTGTTGAGGGTTTCAGATTCCACTCCGCGATACACCTGACTTGAGACGGTGGCCTTGACATCAAAACCACCTGCTTTGCCGTGCTTACTAAGGGCATAAGTGCGAGCGGCCACAGCCTGTGCCTGAAGCGCAGCCAGCGGCCAAGATTCCGGCATCTCGCTACCCACCACACTGGCCAAATAGTCCTCAACGCCAAGGTGGTTAACCACCTGCAAACCCCCGCCAACTGATCGAACCCTCAACTCACCGCGATAGCGACGCCTACCCAGCCATATCCCACGAGGATCCTCACTTCGAACCCTTAGTTCACGCTCCAAACCAAGGGAAGCCAATCTGCGCGAACGCCCCTCAACGGTTAGCTGCAGCTGCCCACGCTGCTTGCGAACCGAAAGAGCGCCAATCTTCTGCTCGCCGGAACCCAAGCCTGTTACCAACAAAGGCTGCGCAGCATCAGCTCGAATACGTAAAGCTGCTGATTCCATTACCAGCACCCGAATTACCGGCTCCTGTGCAGCAATCACCTGAGCAGCAGGGCTGAGAGCCGTGAGTGTCAACCCGCCGACCAACCCCATAGCCAAGATTGGTGCTGGCAGACCCACTAAACCTGCTCAATAAGGCAGTTCAGTGTGCCCCGATGTCAACAACCAGGCCAGGCCCCCAGCCATGGCAGCATGATCATTGGCAATAAAAGACCGTGCAGGTCACCTTTCTCGGCACTAGCTCGGGCGTACCGACAAGAGCCCGCAACGTCTCTGCCGTGGCCTTGCGGCTGCCGCAACGTGCTGAGTTGTGGTTATTTGATTGTGGAGAAGGCACCCAACACCAGTTCCTGCGCAGTGACCTACGTCTTTCCCAACTAAGGCGAGTGTTCGTCACTCATATGCATGGTGACCACGTTTTTGGCCTACCTGGTCTTTTGGCCAGCCTCGGACTTGCTGGCAACAGCAAAGGAATAGACCTCTACGGCCCTGATCCCCTTGATGCCTATCTGCAAGGTGTACTGCGTAATAGCTCCACGAGGATTGGCTACCCCCTCAAAGTGCATCGTGTACAGGACGCCGCGGATCAAAACGTGGTGCTATTTGAAGACAAGGAAATCCTGGTTCGTTGCACCAAACTCACCCATCGAGTGCCGGCCTACGCATATCGAGTGGAGCAGAAGCCCAAGCCGGGCCATTTCAACCTAGAGAGAGCCCAAGCCCTAAATATTCCACCAGGCCCCGTCTATGCCGCACTCAAACGCGGTGAACAGGTGCGTCTAGATGATGGTCGCGTGATTGATGGCAGGGAATTCTGCGGACCAGATCGCCCGGGAGCAAGCATCGTTTACTGCACCGACACGGTGTTTTCCGAAGCGGCTGTAGCACTAGCCAAAAGCGCTGATCTTCTTATCCATGAAGCAACCTTTGCCCATGGTGAAGCGGAGATGGCTTATCAGCGGCAACACTCCACCAGCACCATGGCAGCCCAGACAGCGGCTGAAGCCGGCGTGGGTCAGCTGGTGCTGACCCACCTCAGTCCTCGCTATGCACCTGGCAATCCGGTCACACCAAATGACCTGCTTAAGGAAGCCCAAACAATCTTCCCCAACACCATCCTTGCTAAGGATTTTCTCAGCCTTGAAGTTGCTCCAAGCTGCAACAGTTCTTGATTACAAGCCTTATAGCTGCCGCTCCGTGATACAAAATGTTGTCGCTTCCGTCAGTATCCGGCGTCTTACATGGCCTCTCTCTTTGTATCCCTGGGACGGTCCCTGGTCAAACTATTGATCGCTTTGCCCGTAATAATTGGCCTGAGCATCAGCTCTCCAGCCATGGCTGCCCAATGGGATGCCGAGACTCTCACCGTTCCCGCAAGCCCAGGCGGACAACAGGTGACATTCAGCGAGGCAGACATCAAGGCAGGCAGCAAGCTCTTCAAAGGCAACTGCGGCACCTGCCATAACGCTGGCATCACCAAGACCAATCAAAACGTTGGTCTTGACCCTGAAACTCTTGCACTGGCAACACCTGCCCGTGACAACGTTGATGCCCTAGTCGCCTTCATGAAGGATCCTTCGTCCTTTGACGGGGAATACAGCATTGCCGACACCCACCCCAGCACAAGCAGCAGTGACATCTTTGTTCAGATGCGCAATCTCAACGACGATGAACTGAGCCAAATAGCGGGTTACATCCTCACCGCTCCGAAGGTGATGGGCCCCAACCAGTGGGGTGGAGGAAAGATCTACTTCTGATCTTTTACAAGTCTCCCTGATCCCTAAAGCTCCAATTATCAAAAACGGGTCTCAGCGATTGCTGAGACCCGTTTTTTTATTGCTCAAAATTCTTTGAGCAGCTGTAGGGCAGATGATCTTTACTCCGACTTCGCTCGCAGAAGTCGGAGTATGGGGCTCCTCAGTTTTCTTAGCAACCGCCTAAGCAAGATTCTTCAAGCTTGCTCGTAGTGGAACTCCTAACTGATCTAACTTTGCAAGCAGCTAAGTCCAGCCAAAAATCAAGCAAAAACCAGTTCAGCCATCAGCCGAAAGACCGACGGGATTTAATCATTGGCAATCAACATCGAGGCAGGCAGAAGATTCGCGGGCTCCTTTGAATGAGGGTTACGGCTGTACCACCACTCCTGTAGACCCGGTGTAAAACGCTCAGAGAAGAGAGTAAGCACGGTAGATGTGGGCTTAGAACCAGGCTGTAGCAGCTCTACGGCATAGGACGGGCAACGACGGGCTGCTAAATCCGGAACAAAACGACGGCCCACACGTCGCCAACTTGGCTCTTTGGTACGCCAGGCAAGTCGAGAACAGGGCCAAGGCAGCTCCTGACGATCAAACAAGCGACAACATGGACCGATCACACGAAAGCTGTATTGCCCACCAGGACTAGCATTTATGCTGCCGTGCTTAAGCAAAACATCTATATCAGCTCTGGCAATGGCCACAGAAATCAGATTTACAACAAAGCAATCACTGCCACCCTGACAGCAAAAAGCCACCTGCTGAGGGTGGCTGAAGGGATCTCAATTAGCAAGACCTGAGCAAAAAAGAGTCAGATGCCTCAAAGGCTAATAAAGCTCTTCCTCGGCATGAGTCTTGATGGTGCAGTCAGAGGTTGGATAAGCGACACAGGTCAGCACAAAACCAGCCCCGAGCTGGTCATCGTCAAGGAAACTCTGATCAGACTGGTCCACTGAACCAGCTGTGATCTTGCCTGCACATGTAGAGCAAGCACCGGCGCGGCAGGAGAAGGGCAGATCGATGCCCTGCTCTTCAGCAGCGTCGAGAATGTAGCAATCATCTAGGACCTCAATGGTCTTGTTCAGGCCCTCTGACTCACTCGTCAGGGTGACTTTGTAGGAAGCCATGGAATGGATGGAAACGCATAGAAATCCAGAAGTTGTCCCCCTGGATCGCTCCTTCTTACACCGGCTGAGCACAATTGCAGAGTGTTCTGGCTAGCCAACAGGCCAAGGCCAATCAAATAACGAGCACTGATAACCCTGGCTTATGGGAAAAATGCCCAAAGTCAGCTTCTACTGACATCCAGCAATCCCCATTGACCTTGCTTAGTTAGGCAGCTCACACGCCATCCCAGCGCCTCTAGAACGGCCGTAAGCCTTGGCGCCTGATCAACCAGTAAGCCACTTAACAAACAGCGGCCCTTAAAGCTCAGCAACTGATCAAAACTTGGTGCCAAGGCCTCAATCACAGGCGCCAAGATGTTACAAAGCAGCAAATCGACAGCCTGCCCCTGCAGCAGTGATTCCAGAGCGTCCACCGAACCGAGAGCAACTCGCAAACGATCTAAATCGAGACCATTGAGCTCTGCATTCTCTCTAGAAGCACTTACCGCCAGAGAATCGGTGTCAACAGCCAATACCTGCCTGGCGCCAAGACCAAGCGCTGCTAAGCCCAGCACTCCACTGCCACAGCCAAGATCAGCCACCCTCAATCCCTGCGGGGGGTTCTTCTCCAGCGCCTCCAGACAAAGGCGAGTAGTTGGGTGACTGCCAGTGCCAAAAGCACTCCCAGGATCCATGCGCAGAACCAAGCGATTGCAGTGCTCCTCCGGCACCTCCAACCAAGCAGGCAAGATCAACAAACGCTGCCCTACAGGGTCGGGTTGCCAATGTTTTTTCCAACCCAAGCTCCAGTCCTCATCTGCAACCTGGCACCAAATGGGATTGGCCAATGTCAAGCCAAAGGGTTCAGCCAAAGGCCGCAGACTGGCCATTAGCTGATCTCTATCCAACTCAGACCACTCAGAAGTCGGCAACCAAGCCAGCAGGGTGCGTTCAGCAGGCACCTCTGGCGCATGTTGGAAAGCAACTCGATACAAGCCCAGATCTGTGAGCTTCCAGAAAAGTGACTCTTCTAACTCATAGGGAATGGGCAGCTCAAGACGCCACCAAAGAAGTGCCGAAGCAGAGTTCATCTCAGCTGCATTGATCAGAGCGTGACCGGATGGGCTTCCTGAATGCCATTGATCTCATGAATAGTGGCCAGAAGGTTGGGCGGAATCGGATCATCAACACTGAGCACCATCACCGCATCACCGCGCACAATGCGTCGACCCACCTGCATCGAGGCAATGTTGACGTTGTGCTCGCCAAGCACTGAGCCCAAATTTCCAATAATCCCAGGCATATCTCGGTGACGGGTAAACAGCATGTGACGACTGGGCGGCACGTTTACCGGAAATTCATCGATAGTCGTGATGCGCAGATCTCCGTCGGCGAACACTGCACCAGTGACGCTGTGACCGCCCTGGTCACCACGAGTAGTCAATTGCAAGGAACCTCCAGCGAAATCACGACTTGTTTCGTCTTTCACTTCAAGTACGCGAATGCCACGGCCCTTGGCTTCTAAAGAGGCATTCACATAATTAATCCGATCACCTAGAGCACAAGTCAGCAAGCCCTTTAGAGCAGCAATTACCAGGGGCTGAGAGGGATGCTGCGCAAACTCCCCCTGAAGACGAACTTCAAGCTCCTGCACCTGACCACCAGATAGCTGACTAACCAACAATCCCAGAGTCTCAGCCAACTGCAAATGAGGCTTGAGCCGCTCCATGATCTCTGCACTGAGGCCGGGGATATTCACGGCACTGCGAGCGGGCAGACCAAGCAGAACATCACGAATTTGCTCAGCAACATCAACAGCCACGTTCTCCTGTGCTTCTTCTGTAGAGGCACCCAGATGAGGCGTAAGAATCAACCGCTCCTTCACAGAGCGCAGCGGGGAATCCACGGCCAGAGGCTCACTGGCATAAACATCTAAAGCGGCCCCGCCAATTACTCCAGTGGATACAGCCTCAGCCAAAGCCGCTTCATCAACGATGCCACCGCGAGCACAATTCACCAGCCTTGCTGTCGGCTTCATCTTGCCCAGTAATGCTGCATTCACCAGGTTCTCCGTATCCGGGGTACGAGGCAGGTGCAATGTGACGTAATCGGCCTGCTCAAAAAGAGCTTCTAAGCTGACCAGTCGAACCTGCATCTGTTGTGCACGTTCAGCAGAGATGAAGGGGTCATAACCAATCAACTCCATGCCCATGGCATTAGCGACTCGAGCCACATGGGAGCCAATTTTGCCGAGCCCAACAACACCGAGAACCTTCTTATAAAGCTCATTTCCTACATATTTTTTACGGTCCCATCCCCCAGCAGTAGTGCTGGCATGGGCTTGAGGTACATGGCGAGAAAGCGAAAGCAATAAAGCCAACGCATGTTCAGCCGCTGCAATGGTGTTGCCCTCCGGTGAATTCACCACCAGAACA
>CAJWUF010000058.1 GCA_913047395.1 uncultured cyanobacterium | reverse complement strand
GAGGATTGCTTGGCAGGATTCAAAGTGTCACACCCACAACAGCACTTGTTCAATTACTCACAGCACCAGGTAGTCGGGTAGGAGTCTGGATACCACGTACCAATCGCCATGGCCTCTTGCTTGGCATGGGTACGAGTAGACCTCAGCTGGAGTTTCTCGATAAGGATCCGAATGCATTCCCTGGAGACCTGGTCAGCATTTCGCCTGCAAGCACATTGATGCCTGCCAACCTTCCAATTGGGGTGATTCAGTCAGTAGATAATCGAGCGGTTCCGGCTCCTCTTGCGGCTGTGCAGTTAATTGCTACTCCAGAGGCCATTGATTGGGTGCAGGTACAGATTCGTTGATGGCGCGTATTCATCAGCAACCGATTTGCTTGGCTTCCGCCCTCCTGGTGCCCTGGCTGACCCTATCGGCACCTGCTTGGCTAAATCTTTCTGGTGTTGGTCCTTGTTGGGCAGTGTTGTGGTTGTTGCCATGGGCACTTGTTGATGGACCGATTTCTGGACTAATCGCTGGGCTTTGCCTTGGGTTGGTGCTTGATGGCATATGTATTGATGGAGCGAGTCAATGGCCGGCGCTGATGGCGCTTGGATGGTGGTGGGGGCGATTGGGGCGGCGGGTTCCACCGATCAAGCGAAGTTTCAACCTTGGATTGTTGACATGGTTTGGCACCGCTTTGGTTGGCTTGAGTTTGTGGATGCAAACACTGATTTTCCACTTCGATAGCGCTGCACCTTGGCTTCAGGCTTGGGGCTGGCAAACTTGTTTGGCGCAGTCGTTCATTACTGGCCTGATTGCTCCGCTGATTGTGTCTTGGCAGCTGTTGATATGGCGGCGGCGGGCTCGTGCTTGAGCAGCTAATGACAGTTTTGCGGATTCGACGAAAGATCTTTTTTCTAGCTCTTGTTGTAGTTGGAGCAGCCTCGATTGGTTGGGGATGTCGTCCAAAGCAAGATTCTGCAGCTGATATGCAGTTTTGGACCTTGGAGCTGGCTCCGAAGTTCAACCCTTACATGAAGGGGGTGATTACTAATTGGGATCGGGATAATCCAGATGCGCCGGTGCGTTGGACAGACCTCCCCTGGGGATCAGTGGAGCGCAAGCTATTGGCCGCGGTGTTTGCGCGTACAGCCCCGGACTTGGTGAATCTCAACCCCCTCTTTACTGCCAATCTGGCCAGTAAAGGGGGGGTTAGGGATCTGACTTCCTTGCTCCCTGCCGATGCCGCTGAGCGCTATCTCCCTTCAGTTTGGGAATCTGGCCAGGATTTCAAGGGAGAACAGATCGCTATTCCTTGGTACCTCACGGTGCGGTTGAGTTTGGTTAACCAGCAGCTGTTACAACAGGCTGGCCTAGAGGCTCCTCCGCGTCGCTGGAAGGACATTCCGGCCTATGCGCGTCGCATTCATGAGCGCACAGGCCGTTATGGCCTATTCGTCACCGTTGTGCCTGACGATTCGGCAGAACTGCTCGAGTCGATGGTTCAGATGGGAGTCACTTTGCTTGATTCTCGTAAACGGGCCGCCTTCGCTACTCCTAAGGGTCGACGTGCTTTCGCATTCTGGACTGATCTTTATAGGCAAGGTTTGCTGCCTCGAGAGGTGATCAGTCAGGGACAGAGCCGAGGAATAGAGCTTTATCAAAGTGGTGAGTTGGCCATGTTGGCGAGCGGTGCAAAAAATCTGGCCAGTATGCAGAGAAATGCCCCTTCTGTGGCCAAAGTTACTCAGTCGTATCCACCACTTACTGGTGCTGATGGCACTGCGAATGTGGCTGTGATGACACTGGTAGTACCTCGTCAGAGCCAGCGCCAGCAGGAGGCAGTTGATTTTGCCTTGTTTTTGACCAATGGCGACAATCAGGCTCGCTTTGCTCAGGAAGCCAAGGTATTGCCATCTTCATTGCAGGCTTTGAAGCAGGTGCAGATGGCGATCAACGCTGAACAACCCAAGTCGCGCGAGGCTGCTCAGATCCGAGCTGCCCGATCACTATCATCTAAAACCTTAGAGCGAGCGCGGGTTTTGGTGCCGGCTTGGCCTGGAGTCAAGCGCTTACAGAGCATTATCTATACCCAGTTGCAACGGGCCATGCTGGGTCAGATCAGTAGCGATGAGGCCGTTGACGAGGCCGCAAGTCAGTGGAATCGTTACTCAGAAGCCAGATGGCCCTGAATTACTAATTTATTTAGTAAGTATAAGTACTCTTTAAACCTTAAATAAATAGAAAAACTGCTATTTCGCGGCCCTTCTAGCTACTTCCTTTTAAGGCGTAAGGGTAAGGTTGTGTTTCTTCATGTCAGGGAATTCTCATGAAAGTGGGAGGTCCATCTCAGCTCCAAAGCATTGATGGGTATGAGAATCAGGCCCCCGCGACTGCCAAGGGCACCATCCTGGTTGTTGACGATGAGCCTGCCGTGCTGCGGATTTTGGTGATGCGCCTTCAATTGGCTGGCTATCGGGTGATCTGCGCAGAGGACGGAGAAGAGGCTCTTGAGGTTTTCCACCGTGAACAGCCTGATCTGGTTGTTCTCGATGTGATGCTTCCCAAGATGGATGGTTTCGCTGTTTGTCGGAGGCTTCGCGCGGAGTCCTGCGTGCCGATTATTTTCCTCTCAGCATTAGAGGCCATCTCAGAGCGTGTGGCCGGACTGGATCTTGGAGCAGACGATTACATCCCCAAGCCATTTAGCCCCAAGGAACTCGAGGCGCGTATCGCAACGATTTTGCGTCGAGTGGGTCCAGGCTCCTCCACCGCTGAAATTAGAGATCTTCCAGTAGGGCAAGGAGTTATGCGTGTTGGAGATCTAGTGGTAGACACCAATCGCCGTCAGGTGAGTCGTGCTGGTGAGCGGATTGGCCTCACCTACACCGAATTCAGCCTTTTGGAATTGTTGTTCCGTGAACCAGGCCGAGTGGTACCTCGGGCAGAGATTTTGGAGCAGCTCTGGGGTTATCCCCCTCGTCGAGCTGCCGATTTACGTGTAGTTGACGTTTATGTCGCCCGTTTGCGCGGCAAGCTTGAACCCGATCCACGTAATCCGGAGTTAATCCTTACGGTTCGTGGAATTGGTTATTCCTCCCAGAGAGTGGGGGAGATACCAGTTGCTGTTGCTGTTGCGAGTTGATCAAGTAGATGGGGTAAATAGGGCACTGACGCCATTGACCGGCAAGATGGCGCACGTAAGTTCTTATTGCCTTGTCTGAGCTGCGCGAGACTCGCCTAGAAAAGGCGAAAGCCCTGAGAGAGCTTGGTATTGGTCCTTATGCCCTGCGCTTTGAACCCAGCCATCGCACCGCCATCCTGCAGGCTGACCATGCTGATTTAGCTAAGGGGGAGGATCGGCTTGTAACAGTTTCTGTGGCTGGCCGGGTAATGACCCGTCGAGTAATGGGCAAGCTTGCCTTCTTCACTCTGGCGGATGAGACCGGCACGATTCAGCTGTTTTTGGAAAAGGCCACTCTTAACGCCGTAGCAGTAGAAGAGCCGGCTTCAGGGGATTTTGATCAGCTCATCAGCCTGGTTGATTCTGGTGATTGGATTGGGGTCACAGGAACTCTTCGTCGCACTGACCGTGGTGAACTCTCTGTGAAAGTGCAGCAATGGAAGATCTTGAGCAAAGCTTTACAGCCTTTGCCTGATAAATGGCATGGCCTGGCAGATGTGGAGAAGCGATATCGACAGCGCTATTTGGATTTGATCGTGTCACCACATTCGCGCGAAACTTTTCGAAGGCGTGCACTGATGGTGAGTGCTATTCGTCGATGGCTCGATGATCGTGATTTTTTAGAGATAGAAACACCGGTCCTACAGGCTGAAGCTGGTGGCGCTGAAGCCAGGCCATTTATTACTCACCACAACACACTCGATCTGCCTCTTTATTTGCGGATTGCCACAGAGCTGCATCTAAAGAGGCTTGTAGTGGGTGGTTTTGAGCGGGTATATGAGCTTGGGCGCATCTTTCGTAATGAGGGGACCAGCACCCGTCACAACCCTGAATTCACCACCGTGGAGGTGTACCAGGCCTACGCCGATTACATCGACATGATGGATCTCACTGAGCAGTTGGTGGCTTCGGTATGTACTCAGATCTGTGGATCTACCAGGATCATTTACCAAGGGAGCGAGATTGATCTAACGCCACCTTGGAGGAGGGCCACCATGCATGAGTTGGTCCAGGAGGCAACTGGGCTCAATTTCATAAGCTTTGCTGATCGTTCAGCTGCAGCATCGGCCATGTTGCAGGCAGGTTTGGAGGTTTCGCCTAAGGCCGACAGTGTGGGTCGTTTGCTCAATGAGGCCTTTGAGCAAGCAGTTGAGGACAGTTTGATTCAGCCCACCTTTGTGCTCGATTATCCGCTTGAAATTTCCCCTCTTGCTCGCCAACATCGCAGCAAGCCCGGACTGGTGGAACGCTTTGAACTTTTCATCGTTGGTCGGGAGACGGCCAATGCTTTCAGTGAGTTAATTGATCCCCTTGATCAGCGACAGCGACTCGAGGCACAGCAATTACGTCGTCAGGCTGGGGATTTGGAAGCTAATGGGGTGGATGAGGACTTTCTTCAGGCTCTTGAGGTGGGTATGCCCCCTACTGGTGGGTTGGGTATTGGGATAGATCGCCTAGTGATGTTGTTGACCGATAGCCCTTCTATCCGTGATGTGATTGCCTTTCCTTTGCTTCGGCCGGAGCTCAGAACGCAATCTTCTTAGTTCGGAACCGCCGCAGTGGATAATTAACTCAGTGGCATGGTCCTCTTTCCATGAGTGGCGAGCGCGTAGGTTTCCGCTTCAAACACGCCGATGCGGTGGTCAAGCGCAATCCCCAGGGCCGATCCCGGCGAGGATGGGTAATGGAGCCTGTGGAACAGACCACCAGTCGCGGCACCAAGATGCCGGCTTATCGCATTCGCTGGCGGGACAGCGAACGGCCGGAAATTGTGCTTCAGCACATGTTGATTGCCGATCCTGATCCAACTCCTCCTCCGGAGAACGTGAGTCTTGAGCCACCGGCCCCAAAGGCCTAACTTCAATTCGCCCGGCCCTGCTTTCGTTTGAGCTCTTGTAGCTCCTGTTGAGCTTCGAATGTGCTCCAATCGTTTTCTAGCGTTGAGTTGTCTCTATTTGACTGCTGAGATAGTGCGAAAAGCTTTTGTTCAATGTCTTTGAAGCTATTGCCCAGTTGATCCAGTTCTGACCACAAGCGTCTGCCCTTTTCCATTAATTCAGCGATGTGTTGGTCGGCTCGATCAGCCAGGAGATAGGCCTCTGCCTCTTTGGCACGTTTTGATCTGGCACTCCACTCGCGAACGTTGGCTGCTAGCTCTAGGAGTTTTTGGCGTTGCTGCTTTGCTTCTTTTTGAAGTTGCTGCCGCTGGTGTAGCAGGCTTTGGTAAAGATCTTTTTGATGTTGTTGCCGGAGCAGCAACTCCTGATAGGGATTTTCTTTGAGAAAGGTGGTCAATCTTTCTTCGAGGTTTCGTTCTAGTTCGTCGAGCCAAGTTGTGCTCATGCCTGAGTTGGGGCACAAGTGATTAGTGGGGCTTCAATCTCCTCTTGTAGGGGGGTGATAGCGGCCTCACGCGAGCGCAGCAGTAGTTGGGTCAGCCTTGCCACACTTCCTTCACCTAGATCAAGTTCAGTTAGCCGCTCAAAAGACTTGTGATAGATGGCTTCTAGCTCTTCGATTAGACCCTCACGCTCTTGTCTGATTTTGCGACGTTGTTCTTCTCGGCTCATTTGGCGCCTCTTCAACCTTTGACGTTCAGTCTGATGGTTTAAGCAAGTGCAAAGAGAACTCGTCGGCTGGATCATGCCAACGTTGGACTCCATGCCAACCAGCTTCGGCGACAACTGCAAGGGCAGCTTCAGGTAGATATTTGATGCTGTATTCAGTAATCAGTGATTCACCAGCGTTGAACAGCCACTGTTGTCCAGCGACCGTCACTAGCTGCTCGCATTTGCTTATAAGTTCCATTTGCACTCTGCTTTGCTCGGCTTGCCAGCTGGCGCGGTAGGTGAAATTGTCTAGGGCAAAGTCACCTTCTAGTTCATGGTTGAGGCGACGCAGCAGGTTGTGGGCAAAGGCTGCGGAGATACCGGCTGCATCGTTATAAGCAGCCTCCATTCGTGCTTGAGGTTTGGGATGATCCAAACCCAGCAGTAGGGGGCCGCCATTCAATAGCTTGCGAAAGTGGCGGAGTAGCACTATCGCTTCGGTGGCTTCAAAGTTGCCAAGTGAGCTGCCTGGAAAGAAACCGATGAGTCGCTGGCCTCTTAGTAGTGGGTGATCAGGCAGGGCATTTAGTTGGCTGTGGTCGCAGCAGATGCCGAGCATTGGCACCTTCGGGAACTGGCGTTGCAAGGTCTTGATGGACTCTTGCAAATGCTCAGAACTGATATCAAGTGCGACGTAGGCGGTTGGCCTGAGGGTGTGTAGCAATGGACCCACCTTGCGAGCACTACCGGCTCCAAATTCCACGATTACGCCAGCTCCGAGGGCTCTAGCGATTACTGCAGCCTTTTTCTCCAATAGTTCGATTTCCGTGCGGCTGAGGCTGTATTCAGGCTGCTCACAGATTTTTTCGAAGAGGCGAGATCCTTCAGCGTCGTAAAGCATCCAGGCCGGGAGTTGGCGCGGTTTTTTTCTCATGCCATCACAAACCATGCGCCGCATGTCGGCCAGGGCAGGGTGCAGGGTGATTAGTTCGCTTTGCAGTGGGGTAATACTTGGAGCATTCATAGTGCTAGTCGAATCCCTGAGGCCATCCAACGACTGGCTGGTGAGAAGAAATTGCGATAGGTGGTCCTTGCGTGTCTTGGCGGTGTGAGCGCACTGCTGCCTCGTAGTACGAACTGAGAGCTCATGAATTTGCCGTTGTATTCGCCAATTGCTCCAGTAACTGGCTTGAATCCCGGATAGGGACGATAGGGGCTAGCGGTCCATTGCCAGAGCACGTCATGAAGCTGGTGAATCTGAGAGTCATTGGTTTCAGCGGCCCATTCCCATTCGGCTTCAGTGGGAAGACGAGCGTCGGCCCAACGGGCGTAGGCATCGGCTTCAAACCAGCTCAAGTGACGAACAGGAGCTAGAGGATTGAGAGGTTTTCTTCCCGCCAGTGTGAATTCCCAGTTCCAATTGGTATCAGCTTCTTCCTTTCTCCAGTAACGAGGAGAAAGCCAGCTGCGTTGTGTACGGATCGACCAGCCCTCGCTCATCCAAAGCTCCGGTCGTTCGTAGCCCCCATCAACCATGAATTCCAGGTATTCACTGTTGCTAACGAGCCTGTTTGCAAGTTGAAAAGGTTGAAGCCAAACCTTGTGTCGCGGAGCTTCATTGTCGAAGTGGAAGCCATTGTTGGCTTCACTTGTGTGTGCCTGATCAACTCCGATATTTGCCAGGCCTCCTTCAAAGTTCAGCCAGTCAAGTTTGCATTCAGGATCCACGTTCATTGCGGATATTGATAAATCCCACTTTTCTTGCCAATCACTCCGATAGACCGGCTCCAGGGGTTGTCGGCTGAAGCCATCAAGCACATCCATCAGTAGCAGTTCCTGATGCTGTTGCTCGTGTTGAAGCCCTAGTTCAAGTAAGTCATTCACCTCATCATTGCGATCGAGAAGCAGTCGCTCTAGCTCCTTATTGACGTGATTACGCCAAGCCATCACTGCTTCGATCGACGGACGGGTGAGCAGGCCTCGCTGAGGTCTGGGGTGGCGATTGCCGAGGGAGTCGTAATAGGAGTTGAATAGATAGCTCCAGCGGGGATCTGAACCTTCGTAGCCGGCCAGGTGGGGCCTGAGCACTAATGCCTCGAAGAACCAGTTGGTGTGGGCTAGGTGCCATTTGGGCGGACTAGCGTCCGGCATGCCTTGTAGGCAGAGCTCCTCAGGTAGTAGGGGTGCGACCAACTCTTCGCTGACTTGGCGTATAGACAGCAATCGCTTAAGGAGCAATTCTTTCGATTGATCGAGAGTTATTGGGCTTTTGACCATGGAGGCATCAAAGGCTGGCGCGGAACATAGGTTTATTCGATTGATGTTGCATGAGCTGTTTCAGTTGCTTATTGCAGGAGATGGGATCTCTGCTGTAAGACTCTTCCGATCAGCCGTGAGCTGCAAAGTTGTGCTACTCCATAGCTTTCAGCGTTTTTGAGCCATGACTAGCTTCCAGTTACGTGGTGACTGGCATTGGATTAGTCATATCAGTATCGGCTGAAGTGGTTTCTTCGCCTAATGTCCATTGCCTCGCGACTTGAAAACGTGTGGTAGAGAAGGGCCCTGGTAATGAGTCGTTGCGACGGCGGGCTCAAGAACGTGAAGAGGCTGCAGAAGGCAGCCTATGGCCCGTAGTGGGAGCTTTGTTGACATCAGCGGTACTAGGTACGGCGATTGGTTGGTTCGTGCTCAGTCGCGGTGCCTCTGAGATGTCGGCTCCATCCACCGATAGTGATTTGGTGGGCAATATTCCTGTGGCCAGCCTTCCAGCTGCAGAGGTTGATCAGCGTCAGCAGTTGTTGAGTCGGCTGCGGGCTTTGCAGGTCAACCAAAGTTGGTTTTTGCAGTTGGTTGATGCCAGTCTTTTGGCTCGTTTCCCCGAGAGAGGGGGACGCCTTCCTTCTGACGCGCTTGAGGATGCTCCTTTGCGTCAGGCTTGGAATGATTTAGCTGAGGAATGGTTGGTAAGAGTTGAACAATTCTCGCCCCAGCTGCGCAGTCGCCTGGGTGAGTTGAACAACAACGACTGGCAGAAGCAGAGGCAGGAATTGATTGCACAGGGGGTGAATGGCCATGTAGTTGAGCAGCTGGTCACCGCAGGGGCAAAGAACTTGCTTCAAGGTGCGTCCAATACCCAAAAGCCTGCAGAGCCCTATCTGCAGCTTTGGTATGCGGCGGCCTTGCGCAGCCTTGCCGATTTGCAAATCGAGATGATCAAGGCCAGGGCTTCAATCCCTACGGTTTTTTCAACAAGGGTCTCCCCTGGGGAAGCTCGCTTGATATCCATTCAGGTACCACCTGGACATCGCCTAGTGCTAGGCATCAACGGCACACCATTGATGCAAATGACCGTCTACGGCTTCAGGGGCGATCTGGTCGCTGAGCGCGGTCCGTTGCGCGTGGTGACCCTTGAGCAAGAAGCAGGATCGCCTGTGCAGGTACTGGTGACTAATGAGGGGGTGTCAACCGGTCTGATTACCCTCTCCTGTCGTGCCGATCAGCAAGCTTCTATGTCTTTACCAGAGTTGGATTCGAATCCACTACCGGATTCAGCGACCGGTGCTCTTGGGCAATCAGAACAGCCTTCCACAGCTCCGCCATTGCCCAGTTCTCCGGTGAGAGGAAATCTTGATCAACTCAATCCAGCTCCCTTGGCTGATTAGTAGCGAGCCAGGGCGGACTTCACTTCTCGATCGGCCTGTTTTTGCTTTTCGTCTTGACGCTTGTCGTGCAGCTTGCGACCTTTGCCTAGCCCAATGGTGAGTTTGATCCATGAACCCTTGAGATGCAGGTTGAGGGGGATCAAGGTGAGCCCTTTCCTATCGAGTTGGCCTCTGAGCTTTTCAATCTCACGGCGATGAGCAAGCAGTTTGCGTACTCGGAGTGGCTCGTGATTGAAGTAGCTGCCGGCATGGCTATGAGGGGAAATGTGGACGTTGTGGAGTTGAAGCTCGCCTTTGCGAATTAGGCAGAATCCATCGCGCAGATTTGCTTGGCCGGCTCGGATTGACTTCACTTCGGTGCCCACCAGTTCGATTCCGGTTTCAAGGGTGTCGAGGATCTCGTACTGATGCCTTGCAAGCCGGTTATCTGCCAAAAGCTTGTTGGCCGCGGCTCTTGCCGCAGCAGCCTTTTTTTTGTTTGCTGTTTTTGCCATCTACTTGCACCGATGCTTTGACCCTATCCAGGGGTCGGTACCCTTTCAGCATGGCGATAGTGTCTTCCAGCGCTGGTCGGGCTGAGTCCC
>CAJWUF010000057.1 GCA_913047395.1 uncultured cyanobacterium | reverse complement strand
AATCCCAGCCAATTCGTTTGTGCTTGCTCTTGAGACATAGATCGAGCTGGCTTGATGCTTTTGATGAGCAGTCGACGATGAACTATTGGAGCAGTTCATTGCTTGCTAGTAATTACAGCTAGTTGCTGGCTGTGACGTTGAATTGTTCAGCCCAGATTGATTCGCTCTGGCCCTGGGGAGCTCATTGTGTTGGTGATGCGCATATAGCCACTGAGCAGAATTGTTAGCCAGCTAAGGACTAGTAACACCAAAATTGAGAAGCCGAGATTGGGGGCTCTTGTGGGGCCGGTTGGCGGTGGTGGTGGTGGTTGCACGAGGGACCGCTTGCGAGCTGATGACGGACGCGCCGCTGTTGTCGTGGCTGACATTGCCAAATTCGGCAGGCGTATTGACCAATTAGCTGGCCTTTGCAGGCTCGGTGCTTCCAGCACGATGAGTAGCTGCTTAGCGTTTTGGCGAAGCTCAGGGTCTTTGCAGCGAGTGAGAATTCGGCAGGTTGCTAGTGCCTTTTGTTCGTTACCTTGCCCCATCCATGCTGTGACCATCAGCATTCTGATTTTGGCGCCCTCTGCTTGGGGTAAAGGGTGGTTTTTGGCCAGAGGCTCTAGTAGAGCAAGGCTTTGGCCATAGTCTCCGCGAGAGATGGCGGCTTCAGCTGCTGCCAGATTTACGGCCATCGATCAGCCGCTGCCAACCACCATGGTGCCGATGCCGGTGTCGGTGAATACTTCGAGCAGCAAGGCATGGGGCACCCGTCCATCGATGATATGGGCCGCAGCCACACCTTGCGCTAGAGCTCTTATGCAGCAGTCGGTTTTTGGGGTCATACCACCATTTACCACCCCTTCAGCAATGAGCTGGCGTGCTTCCGAGAGTTTTAATTGCTGAATCAGTGAGGCGGGATCATCTTTATCTCTAAGAATCCCAGGCGTATCTGTAAGCAGGATTAGTTTTTCTGCTTCTAGGGCCGCGGCAATTTCACCTGCAACCGTGTCTGCATTGATGTTGTGGGAGCGTCCTTCGATAGTGGCGGCCACGCTAGAGATCACTGGCACATAACCCTTCGCAAGCAGTGGTTCCAGTACATCTGGGTTGACCCGGGCTACATCTCCAACTAGGCCATGGCTGCCATCGCCCCATGGTCGAGCTTCCACAAGGCTTCCGTCACTGCCGCTAAGGCCCACAGCTTTGGCACCCAGTTGGTTGAGACCATTAACGATTTGCTTATTAACGCGTCCTACTAAAACCATTTCCACTACATCCATAGTGTCCGCATCAGTGACACGAAGCCCTTCGCGAAATTCAGCTGGAATCTTTAGCCGTTTGAGCCATTGGTTGATTTCCGGGCCGCCGCCGTGAACGACAACGGGCTGTACACCAACGCTGGCGAGCAATGCAAGGTCGCGAAAAACTGCTTCCTGCAGGTTGGCGTGTGCCATAGCGGCACCGCCGTATTTGATAACAATGCGCCGTCCGCTAAAACGCTGGATGTATGGAAGGGCTTCGCTAAGTACTGAAACCCTTCGGGAGTCGTCCTCTGCATGCATCCGTTGGCAGTTTGTTGATGGGGGCTTGACCAACTTTGCAGCAGATTCAGCTGACTCCATGCTGACCTGCTGGTTGAGGATCCTTATCAACTGGTAGCAGGATCAGATCCAGCTCTCCAGCTTGTGGAGATTTCAGCTCGGCATGTAGGCCTTTGGCAAAGAATCGACCTAAACGTTCTTGGCATTCCTGCCAGCGATCGAGGGGTACAGCACCTAATTCGAATCTCAAACGCATGCCATATCCAGCTGCAGTTTCGAGTTCTTCGATTTCTAGAAGCTGGGGGGGATTGTCCTTATCCCAGAGCTTGAGGGCTTCCAATGAAGTCTCAAGATGGGCTTTCTGTCCATAACGCCAGCGGGTTACATCCCATACGAGCTTCCCTAGTTCCGGAGCTCCTTGCTGCCTGGCCTGGCGTAATAGTCCAGCCGGTGTGACCCGTTTAGCTGGTGGAAGCTCGGAGGATTTCAGGGCCAGTCCTCCTAGCAGGATTGGTATGCCGTAGAAGATGGTTGGCAGGCTGAGGTTGGCATTACCGTTTGTGTAAGCCACGGCACCGATTACAGCAAGTGCTCCACCGGCCATGGTGATCAGGCTGGCTGGAGAGAACAGATCCTTCATGGGTGCCATTGTGGCGTTTTGGGCTGCAGGATGGGGGTAAGGAATCTTTGCTATGGCTACAACTAATCCTCCAGATAGCGACTTGCCTGAGTTGATTTCTCAGCTAGATGCTGATCGGGCCTGGTTGCTGGAGCAAATTGATCGTGGTCGCTGGGCTGAGTTACGCCTTGATCTCGCGGCTCTCGAGAGGGAGTTGGGTCAGCTATTGACTCGGGCGGCGGAAAGCCTTGAGAAAAAAAATAACCTCAGCAAATGAGTTCAGAAGGGGATGTCATCGGTATCTGGTACTAAAGGGGCACTATTCCAGCTGGCGGCTTGTGGTTCTGCAGCTGTTTGTGGTTTGGCTTGGGGCGTGCCGCTCATAGGCTGCGAGGCTTGGCTAGGTGCACTGCTGGCAGGTTGATCAGGGGATTTTGCAGCTGGCTTGGTTTGGCTAGAGAGGGGGTGAAGTCGCGAGAGAGTGAACTCTGCATGCTTTTCCTTTGTGCCATCTTTGCGAGGAACCGTGTTCATTCGTAGTCGACCTTCTACTACCAGCTTTTGACCGACTTGAACTCGGTTCTGTAGATCCTGGGCCAGGTTGCCCCAGCCCACTACTTTGAGTTGGCCAGGGGCGTCGTCGACACGAAGCGCATCGAAACGCACCTCCATCTCTGCGATCGGTGTTTGATTGTCTTGGGTATAACGAATCGTGGGGGCTTGGATCACTTCCACTTCAAGTACGCAGTGGTTCATGTCCTTTCCTTGGTGAGAGTGCCATTTTGATGCACGGTCGCAGGAATGACCAGCGGCATGTCTGGTTGCTGTCCGGGACTGGTGAGGGGCCAGTTTTGGTGGCCGCTTTGGTTGCTCAGGGATGGCGCGTCAGTGTGAGTGTTGTCTCAACTGGCGCAGTGGCGGCCTATAGCGACCTGCCTTTGGAAAATCTCTGGACAGGACCATTGGCTGGTGTTCAAGGGATTCGTTGGGTAATTGATCAGGCCAATCTTGTTAATCAGGGTTTTGACTGGGTGGTGGATGCGACCCATCCCTTTGCAGTTCAGATAAGCGTGGATCTGCGCAGAGCCTGTGAACAGTCCATGCAGCCCCTACTTCGATTTGAGCGTC
The DNA here is from genome assembly GCA_913047395.1 of uncultured cyanobacterium. Lineage (GTDB taxonomy): Bacteria > Cyanobacteriota > Cyanobacteriia > PCC-6307 > Cyanobiaceae > Prochlorococcus. The sequence goes on along the minus strand of CAJWUF010000057.1, from coordinate 6,690 downwards.
CCATGGAGCCTTTTACTGAGGCTTCTTTGATCGCTACCTCTGCTGATTTGGCAAGGCAGAAGTTACAAGGGAGTCGATTGTTGATGGCTCTTGGGGCAAGGCACCTTGGTCAGGCTGTAGCCGCTGCTCGTGAGGCTGGAGCACAAGTGTTTGCTCGTGTTTTGCCCTCTCCAGAAAGTCTCCGATATGCCCTGGCGAGTGGGTTGCCAGAACATCATTTCGCTGTGGTGCGGCCGCTGCAGGGGCAATATCATGGAGAGCTGGAGTCAGCTTTGTGTAGACACTGGTCGATTACAGCGGTGGTCTGTAGACAGTCGGGTGGAGTTACAGAGCAGCTTTGGCAAAGCATTTGCCGGCAACAAGGATTGGGCCTTTGGCTGATCTCTAGACCGAAACCCTGCATTGAAGTAGAAGCCGTTAATAGCGTGGGGAGCCTGCTGAATCGGATCTCTATTGCCTCAGCAGGCTTCGCTTAGCTGATGTACTTCAAAGAGGTCTAAATGGTTACTCGAGAATCCTCATCGTCATTGGTGCTGGTCTTGACTACAGAGGCAGATGCAAGCCTGGCGGAGGGATTGGCTAAGGAACTTTTGGCTCGCAGCTTGGTTGCTTGCGTGAGCATGCAGCAGATTCACTCTCACTATTTTTGGCAGGGGAAGCATGAGAGTGCTCAGGAAGTGCAATTACTGATCAAGACCACCCAGGATCAGCTTGAGGCACTACAAGAGGCAATCTCCGAGCTGCATAGCTACGAGACCCCTGAGTGGCTTCATTGGCCTGTTTCTGCAAGTGATTCCTACGGTGCTTGGGCAGCAGCAGCAGTGTCAATTGCTTAGGGAGAAAAGGCGACTTTGTTATTTATTTGAGATGTGTTGCTATCAGTTGCTGAAGAGAGACCTGGGAGCGTGGACCAAGTTGGGTAACCACCTGGCCGGCACATATAGATCCAATATTTCCACAGCTTTCCAGAGTGGCTCCCTGGGTATAACCCTGCAGAAAGCCGCCTGCGTAGAGATCTCCGGCGCCGGTTGTGTCCACTACTTTGCCAAGGTTGTAGGCAGGAATGTCCCAGCGTTGATCACCGGCTAACACCACCGATCCATGCTCGCTGCGGGTGAGAGCAGCTACTTGGCAACGACCTTTTACTTGTTCTAGTGCCGCCTCGAAGCTGACACTTTGGTAAAGGGAGGTGATTTCGCTGTCGTTGGCAAACAGCACATCAACGTGGTTATTCACTAGCTCGAGGAAGCTATCGCGATGACGATCAACACAGAAGCCATCAGAAAGTGAAAGGGCAACTTGGCCACCTGAATCACGACAGACTTCCGCGGCAGCGATGAAGGCCTTTTTAGCGGCTGGACTATCCCATAGATATCCCTCGAGGTAGAGAACCTTGGCTTGGCGAACCATTGATAGGTCCAGATCTTCAGGGTCCAGTTGCACCGAGGCTCCTAGGTAGGTGCACATGGTGCGTTGCGCATCAGGGGTTACCAGGATCAGACAGCGCGCCGTTGAAGGACCACTGCTTGCTGGTGGTGTTTCGAATCGAGCCCCAACAGAACGGATGTCATGGCTGAAAATGTTGCCTAGTTGGTCATCTTTTACGCGGCCGATAAAGCCTGCCTTGCCGCCTAATTGGGCGATGCCAACCAAAGTGTTAGCGGCGGATCCTCCTGAAGTTTCCAGGCCCGGGCCACTGATTGCATAAAGAGCTTCTGCCTGGGCTTCATCCACCAAAGCCATATTGCCTTTATTCAGGTCGTGCTCTTTAAGGAAGGCATCGTCTGTTTGCACCAGCACGTCCACGATGGCATTGCCAATTCCAACTACATCAAGAGGACGATCATTGAATCTGGCCATAGCAATCGAGGAGTGCAGTGAAAACCTAAGAAGTATCGATCCTCGTCTGCTATTTCCTATGAAGAGATTGCTTAAGCGCTTAGCAGAGCTCGCTTGGGGCCGTGAATTGGATCTTCTACAACGATCGTTTGGTCACGGTTAGCTCCTAGGGAGACGATGGCAATCGGTACTTCCATCAGGTCGGCTAGGAAACGGAGGTAATCCATAGCGGTGGTAGGTAGGTCTTCAAGACGACGGCAGTCAGCAGTGGAGCATTGCCACCCGGGCAAGGATTGGAAGATTGGCTTACAGCGGGCGAAGTCCTCGGCGTTACTGGGGAAGTGATCAATCTGTTCACCATTGAGTTCGTAAGCCACGCACACTTGAATTTCATCAAGCTCATCAAGCACATCAAGCTTGGTGATGGCTAGGCAATCGAGGCCATTGACTGCCACTGCATAACGACCGATTACCCCGTCGAACCAGCCGCATCGCCTGCGACGTCCAGTGGTGGTGCCGAATTCACCGCCACGGTCACAGAGCTGTTCATTAATGCTTCCTTCTAGCTCTGTTGGGAAAGGGCCTTCTCCTACTCGGGTGGTGTAGGCCTTGGCTACACCAATTACTCGGTCGATCAGCGTGGGGCCTACTCCTGCGCCAATACAGGCACCACCAGAGATCGGGTTAGAGGAGGTGACGTAGGGATAGGTGCCGTGGTCGAGGTCTAGAAGAGTCCCTTGGGCGCCTTCAAAAAGAATGTTTTTGCGGTTGCGGGCAGCCTGGTGAATTGTTTGGGTGCAGTCAACAACGTGTGGTGCCAACCTCTTGCCATAGCTGAGGTATTCCTCGATTACTTGTTCCGAGTCGAGCGGGGCAACTCCATAGATTTGTTGGAGAAGACGATTTTTTTCTTCCAAAGGGCCACTTAGTCGCTCTCGCAGTCGCTGAGCATTCATCAGATCGAGTACGCGAATGCCGTTGCGTTGAGCCTTGTCGGCATAAGTGGGCCCGATGCCCCGCCCTGTGGTGCCGATACGGCGATCACCTCGTTCTTGTTCCATCGCCTCATCCAAGAGGCGGTGATAGGGCATCGTTACGTGGGCTGTGGATGCCAGTTGAAGGCCTGAGATATCAATTTTATTTTCAAGCAGCATGTCTAGCTCCTTGAGCATCACTTTCGGATCGACAACGGTGCCAGAGCCGATCAAGCAGATCGTCTCTGGGTAAAGGATGCCGGATGGGATGAGGTGCAGTTTGAGCACCTTGTCATCCACAACGATCGTATGACCTGCATTAACTCCACCTTGATAGCGGACTACTACATCGGCGGAACGGCTTAGCAGGTCAGTGATCTTGCCCTTGCCTTCGTCACCCCACTGCGCACCTATGACGACAACATTTGCCAATGACACTGCAGCCCGAAGCCGCTGATCTGCACAAACAACTATTTTTGCAGATCTACGTGCCCTAAGTCAAAGTAGGTTTTTCAAATAGTTTATTTAGCTACCTCTTAATGCACTTTGTTCGGCTTTGGCTAGTTCTTTATTGATACGGCTTTGAAGCTCTTCTGGTAGGGGACGATTGGCGAAGTTGTTGTAATGACCAGCTAGAGAATTGAGGGCTGTCTGCATTGTGGTAAAAGACGGCAGGTTATTCACCTTGGGGCGAGGCCGATATCGGGCTATGTAGTCGTAGATGAGAGTGCGGGCTTCATCTGCAGCGGCGGTATGGCCTTCGTCTTCTGTGGGTATAGCGATTGTTTCCTGCAGGCTGTGCGCCACGTTTACGGTGTCCTTCACGTAGTCACCAGATAGCCGAACTTCGGCGGCATCTACACCTGCAAAGGCTGTGAGCATTAAACAAAGGCCAAGGCATAGTGCCAATGCTGCCCGCATCAATTGCTTGGTGATGTGATGCAAGGCAGAAGTCATCTGGTTCATTTCAGTTCAATTGATTTTAGAGGCTTGCTCAGTTGATAGGTGCGCTCAGAGAGAGGTTTGCTCAGATTCTCTTGTGGTTGTTAACGCCAATCTCTTTTATTAGTTCTTCTAGCGCCTGCGTGGCGGGCAGTTTTCGAATTTCGCGAGTGGACCTTTGAACCAGTTCTACCTCTGCTTTGATGGCGTCTCTTCCGACCACGATCCGCCAAGGGATACCAATGAGGTCGGCATCCTTGAATTTCACGCCGGCGCGTTCATTTCTGTCATCAAGCAGCGTGTCGATGCCGGCAGCTTGCAGTTCGCTATAAAGCTGTTCTGCCAGCTTTTGCTGAGTCTCGTCTTGGAGGTTTGCCGCTACCACTATCACTTCGAATGGGGCGATCGCTAAAGGCCAGCTTATGCCAGCTTCGTCATGATGTTGTTCAACGGCGGCTTGGGCAAGTCTGGAAATACCAATGCCGTAACACCCCATCGAGAAGGCTTCTTGCGTGCCTTTTTCATTGGTGAAATGAGCGTCTAGAGCTTTTGAGTATTTGCGGCCCAACTGGAAGATGTGTCCTACCTCAATGCCTCGGCGCTCCTCCAAAATTTGACTTGAGTCATGGATGCAGCAATCCCCAGCTTGCGCTTTGCGTAGATCGACGCTTTTCGGAATCCCTCCAAGTTTTGACCAGCTAGTGCCAAAACGATGATGATCGATCTGATTGGCACCGCATACAAAACTCTCTAGTGCTGTGGCGCTCGGGTCAGCCAGGCGTAGGAAATGTGTGTTCCAGCTTCTTGCACCGCTTAAGAGAGCATCATCTAGGTCAGGCCCCAGGGAACCAAAGGGCCAGGCTTCTAGCCCCTGATTAGCAATCTGTTCAGCATTGATGGGAGCTACCCCGAGTACTAACTTGTTGAGCTCTTTACTTAGGGCGTTCGTTAACTTCACTTCGTTTAGCTCTTGATCTCCTCGGAGGCTCACTAGCACTGGTTGAAGTTCACTATCTTCGATGCGAGCGAGCATCACCAGCACTTTTATTACTTGAGATGGATGAATACTTTGGCTTGAACAAAGTGTCTCAATAGTCTTCTGATCAGGTGTTTTGAGCACCACTGCCTCTGAAGGAGTCAGTGGTGTTGCCTTGGCAGGGTGGGAGACCGCCTTCTCCTGGTTGGCGGCATAGATCCCATCAGCACTGGTGAGGATTAGGTCCTCACCAGCATTCGCTGTGACCATAAATTCTTGAGATGCGGCTCCACCGATTGCTCCGCTATCGGCATCTACTGCGACTGTTTCGAGTCCGCAGCGGGAGAAGATTCGTCTATAGGCCTCATCCATGGCCTTGTAGGTAATAGTGAGGTCCGCTTCGTTGGCATGGAAGGAATAAGCGTCCTTCATGATGAATTCGCGGCTGCGCATCAGACCGAAACGGGGACGGATTTCATCGCGGAATTTGCTTTGGATTTGATAAAGGGTTACCGGCAGTTGTCGGTATGAGCGAAGCAGTTCTCCGGCCAGGCTTGTGATCACTTCTTCATGAGTAGGTCCGAGGCCGAGTTCACGTCCTTGTCGATCTTCAAGGTGGAACATGATGCCTTCTCCGGCCGTGTACCCCTGCCATCGACCACTACGCTGCCAGAGCTCGGCAGGATGCAGTTGGGGCAAAAGGGTTTCTAGAGCGCCGATGGCGTTCATTTCCTCTTGCACAATTGATTTGATTTTGCTCAGCACCCGCCACATCAGGGGTAGGTAGGCATAAATGCCTGCAGTAACACGACGGATGTATCCCCCTCTTAGTAGTAATTGATGGGAGGCGATTTCCGCGTCTGCAGGGACGTCGCGTAGCGTCACCAGCATCAGGCGGGAGACGCGCATTAGTCGGACCTCAGTGGTGTGTGGAAGCTACCACCGACAACAAAAACAGATCGATTGCGGAACTTGTCTCGGAGTGTTGAATCGACCTCCACGAGATGAGTCTCACCTGCTATGGTCGCCCAGATTAAGTACTGGGTAGACCTCATGTTTTCTGGGTCGGTCAATTCTGATTCTCCACAACCCAGTCTTCCTTCTGAGCTCGCCAAAGATATAAATGCTGTGATAGCTCAATCAGAGACACTTGTTTGCATAGATGACGTTCAGAAGTCTTTAAATCGTTCAAGGGCTTCGGTTTACCGCTACACCAATACAGACCCTCGCAACCTCAATCCTTCTTTTAACCCACGCAAGCTCAACCCTGAATATCGAAGTGATCAGAAGGATCCTCTTTCATTTCATCCAAATGAAGTTGCCCGGTTCGCAAAAGATGTATTAAGGATCAAAGAGGTCACAGTTGAGGTTCTCAATTCCCCCTCAACTGCAACGCAACAGGTTCTTGCCTCCATCTTGGATGAACTTCGAGCTATCAGATCACACCTGGAAGGTGTAGGGGGCATGCCTTCTGAACTTGATTCTCATCGAGGTCATCAGGATCGTCCTGCTGCATAAAGCCTTTATCGGTGAGAGAATATTTGCTAGCGGTTCTTGGCCATGGTTTTTCCAGCTAGCCCTTGAACTTGCCCCGGTCTAGGTGGGTGATGGCATTCCCTAAATCGGTTTGTTCCCAATCACCCATGCATGGATCCTGAACCAGCCTCAGTTTCAAGCCCTTCTGCTCAGGGGGAGGGATCGTCTAAATCCCTACATGAGTCTGGTCTCACTGGATCAGAGCCTGAAGAGCCCTTCAGTTTGAGCGTACCTTCGATTGCGTTGCTGGGTTTGACTATTGCCATCGCAACAGTTGGAGTTCCCCTAGCGGCAGTGTTGACAGACAGACCTGCGAGCAGGGAAAGCATGGCCCCCACAGCTTTGGAAAAAGATGGATCTAAGTTCTCTTCCCCCATCTCCCTCACCAGGGGTGGTCAACTTGGTGGTGGAGATCCCGGCCGG
>CAJWUF010000056.1 GCA_913047395.1 uncultured cyanobacterium | reverse complement strand
TGCCAACAGGTTCAATCGTGTCGACGTAGTGATGCACCGTTGCTTGAAGCACCTGTTGTTGTCGTGCGGGCAGCGACTCCAATTTGGTGACGTCGGGATGTTGATGGTACGGGGGTGTTCGGCTTTCTTTCTCGCTCTGTCATGAACTTGTTGATCGTTTTTTAGTTTTGCTGGGTATTGGTTTCAATCGAGCCGCACAAATTCTGGGCAAAGGAAATTACCTGATAATTAGCAATTCAGGTAACTTGCGCATAGAGGTCTGAGTTTCGATTCATTGATGTTGCCGTTATGAGCTTCACACTGGGCGCAAGACGGTTCATGGATAAAGATGATCTAAATCATCAAAATGCCGGCCCATGAAGGCCCGCCCATTCCTTATTGCCGTGGTGGCCACGGTGCTTGTCTTGCTCTCATTGGTGGCGGGACTCGGCTTGGCGATTGCTCGTCAAAACCCCCTTCGTTTGGTTGATCAGACCCTGGAGTTGCCTCGTGCTGCAAGGTTTGTGCCTAAAAAGGCGGCCCTTTCTGTTCATTGGTTGGTGGATCCAGCTCGTGTGCCTGCCTATGCCCAGGCTGTAGCTCCACCTCGTGATCGTCGTGTTGTTCGCGATGGTGCCGAGCAGATTCGCGATGGTGCATTCGCATTCGCTGGCTTGGATTTTCAGACGGAGTTGGTTGATTGGCTTGGTCCTCAAGTGAGTTTGGCTCTGTTGGAGCCAGATGAGCCAGAAGGGTCGATGGGTTGGCTTCTGGTTCTAGAGAGTCGTGATCAAGATGGTGCTAGGCGTTTCTTGCAGCGCTTTTGGCAAGCCCGCAGTTTGGCGGGCACAGATTTGCAGATCAGCCGATACCGGGGGATGGGTGTTATCAGTGGCCAAGGGGCTTTGTCAGGGCGTGATCCTCAGCCTTTAGCAACAGCATTGATCGATGACGACTTGCTGTTGCTTGCCTCGGGCCGTGGAGTGCTGGAGGAGGCTCTTGATGTTTCGCAGTTGTCCGATCAGCATCAACTAGGCGATCAGGAGCTCGTTCGCTCACTCAGAGGGCTTGGTGATGGCGTTGCCGTAGTTACTGCTTCACCAGCTGCTGTTCACTCTTTATTGGGTTTGCCTGAGTCGCTAAGCCAGCGGCAGGACTTGTTGGGCTTGGTGGCTGCTTTTCAGCCCGAGGGGGCTGACTTGGCGATAGAAGGGCTGCTGCGTTTTCAGCAGCCCCTAGAAGGAGTTTTTAGTGAGCTTGGAGATGGCCTTGCTGAGCTCACTGCCTCAGCTGGTGGCAAGGCAGAGGCGTTGGCCTTGATTAGTTCACCTTCTCGCTTGCTTGATTCCACAGATCAGGATCCTCTTGTGCAGTGGCTAGGCCCATTACTGCAGCAGCAGCTCACGAAAGCAGAGGTTGCCTCGGCAGCCACTATTGCTGGCTTGGATGACGGACCATTGCTGTGGCTTCAGCAGCCTGAGGGCTGGGTGGTTGGCACTCAGCAGGAACATCCAGCTGTCTCGATGGTGGATGACGCTCTAACTGAGCAGGGTTTTATTCGCTCTGATCTGCCCTCTGATCAGGAACCTTTGCAGGTGTGGACTCGCTTAGCACGTCAACAAAGTAGTAGTAAGGACTCGCTTGAAGCGAAGCTTGGCGTTGCCCTGGCTCAAGAACCTGGTCAAGCCTGGTGGGGCCAGACACTTGCGGCTCTTCAGCAGCGCAGCCAGACGAAGGCTCTGCAGCCTCGTCTTGGCCAGCTCAACGAGCTGAATAGAGATGGTCACCCTCTGGCTCAGCAGTTGGCTCTAGGAGCTATCTCTGGGCGCGGGCAGCTTCAGCATTGGCGCCCTTGGCGCTATGTGCAAAAGCTTGCTGGTGGTTCGATGCAGTCCAGTGTGCAGGGACTGGCCATTGCCATTGGGCCTGATCAGGATGAGAACAGTTCTTCCCTTCGTATGCGTGTCCGCCTCAACCTCGGTTGACCTTTTCCTATTCCGCCATGGCATAGCTGAAGAACGTCGCCATGGCCTTGATGATTCGCTGAGATCACTTACAGATGAAGGGATCCTGCGTACCACGGAAGTCGCCCGTAGGTTGCGAAATCTTGGCTTTGTTGCTGATCGCCTGCTGAGTAGTCCTTATCTGCGTGCTTCTCAGACGGCAGACCTTGCCCAGCAGGCGGGCTTGGCAGAGCAGGTGGAATTAGAGAGTTGTTTGGTCCCTGGGGGTGATGCTTGGCCTTTGCTTGAGGGCTTATTGGGGAGCTGCCTTTTAGTAGGCCATGAACCAGATTTGACCCATCTGGCAGCTCGGCTGCTTGGTGCCCCGGCGGGCTGCCTGGCCTTGAAGAAGGCAGGTTTTGTTCATCTCAGATGGTCCCAGCAGGATCGCAGCCCGGATGGTCGCGCAGAGCTGCAGGTGTTGTTGAGGCCTAGCTTGTTGGTGCCACGTTCCGTTTAGGTTGCCAAGTAGTTGTAAAGATGCGGTGGGGCAGGAGCCGGTTGGGGAGATTCACCACGATCGCAGTGGCATCGTGTTTCGGCCTGGGCTGGAGGGAGTACCAGTTACCCAGTCAGCCATCTGTGACATTGATGGTTTGCAGGGGAGCCTGACTTATCGGGGCTATCCCGTTGAGGATCTGGCTGCTCATAGCACCTTTTTGGAAACCACCTATCTATTGATTTGGGGTGATCTGCCTAGCCCAAGGCAACTTCGAGATTTCGAGGCTGAGGTGCAGATGCACCGGCGTGTGAGTTTTCGTGTACGGGACATGATGAAGTGTTTCCCTGCTACTGGGCACCCGATGGACGCGCTGCAATCCAGTGCGGCATCCCTGGGGCTTTTCTATTCCCGCCGAGCAATTGATAACCCTAAATACGTCTATGAAGCTGTAGTGAGGTTGATTGCCAAGATCCCCACGATGGTGGCGGCCTTCAAGTTGATTCGCAAAGGTCAAGATCCCATTCAGCCTCGTGATGACTTGGCTTACTCGGCCAATTTTCTCTACATGCTTACCGAGCGTGAACCGGATCCTTTAGCTGCCAGGATCTTTGATCGCTGTTTGATCCTGCATGCGGAACACAGTCTTAATGCCAGTACTTTTAGTGCTCGAGTGACTGCAAGTACGCTCACAGATCCCTATGCGGTTGTAGCTTCTGCTGTGGGCACTCTTGCAGGGCCTTTACATGGTGGGGCTAATGAGGATGTCTTGGCGATGCTTGAAGAGATCGGCAGCCCAGAACGTGCTGGTGAATATCTAGATGAAGCCATTGCGAGCAAGCGCAAGATAATGGGTTTTGGTCATCGTGAATATCGGGTCAAGGATCCTCGTGCTGTGATTCTTCAGGGCCTTGCAGAAGAGTTGTTCGCCAGATTTGGTAAAGATGAGATGTATGACGTGGCTAGGGCTTTAGAGCATGAGGCTGCCGAACGTTTAGGCCCTAAAGGTATCTATCCCAATGTGGATTTCTATTCCGGTCTGGTGTATCGCAAGCTCGGGATTCCTCGCGATCTTTTTACTCCTGTTTTCGCAATCTCTAGGGTGGCTGGTTGGCTCGCTCATTGGCGAGAGCAACTCGGGGCTAATCGAATTTTCCGGCCTTCGCAGATTTACACCGGTGCTCAAGCTAGGAATTGGATCCCCGGTGAGGATCGCCCTCCCTCTGCGGGCGCCTAAGTTGCAGCTACCTCAGTCATCACAATGGTGATCACCTTTGCCACCGCTGCTACAGGCTTGGTGAGTTCTGGGCTTGATCTGGAGTTGAGCTTTAGTCAGTCTTTGCAGGGGCTGGGTATCTCTCCTCAGGTTGCCCATCTGCTCTGGTTGCCGTTGCCAATGCTGCTGGTCTTAGTGGCGGCCGTGGTGGGCGTATTGGTAACAGTTTGGCTGGAGCGCAAGATTTCAGCTGCTGCTCAGCAGCGGATTGGACCTGAATATGCAGGAGCTCTTGGGGTTTTGCAGCCGATGGCCGATGGCTTGAAGCTGCTGATGAAGGAAGACGTAATTCCTGTCAGGGCTGATGGTTTGCTATTCACGCTTGGCCCGGTATTGGTACTGGTGCCTGTGATTCTTTCCTGGCTGATTGTGCCTTTTGGCCAGAATCTTTTGATCAGCAACGTGGGTGTAGGGATTTTTCTTTGGATTTCCCTTAGCAGCATTCAGCCCATTGGTCTGTTGATGAGTGGATATGCCTCTAATAACAAGTACTCACTTCTAGGTGGGCTGAGGGCTGCAGCTCAATCGATCAGTTACGAAATTCCCCTTGCCTTGGCAGTTCTGGCAGTGGTGATGATGAGTAATTCGCTTAGTACGGTCGACATTGTTGACCAACAGAATGGCGCTGGCGTGCTCAGTTGGAATGTCTGGCGTCAGCCTGTGGGCTTTGTGATCTTTTGGATCTGTGCCTTGGCCGAATGCGAACGACTTCCTTTCGATCTTCCTGAGGCAGAGGAAGAGTTAGTGGCGGGTTATCAGACCGAGTACGCCGGGATGAAGTTTGCGCTTTTTTATCTCGGCAGTTACATCAACCTGGTGCTTTCTTCCCTGCTGGTCTCAGTGCTCTATCTGGGCGGCTGGGGCTTCCCTATCCCTGTTGAATGGCTGGTCGGTTGGTTGGGTCAGTCGGTTGATGCTCCTTTGGTGCAGGTAATAACTGGTTCGGTTGGCATTGTGATGACGGTGCTCAAGACATATCTGTTGGTGTTCTTGGCAATTTTGCTGCGCTGGACCACTCCGAGGGTGCGTATTGATCAGTTGCTCGACCTGGGTTGGAAGTTTCTCCTGCCGATTGCCCTGGTGAATCTGCTTGTTACTGCTGCACTCAAGCTGGTTTTTCCGTTTGCCTTCGGTGGTTAAATCAGCAAAAGCCCTTGAATATCGCAGTTCTGCTAGGTACTTCTGCCTATCTCGGCCAAAAAGCTTGTAAGATTTGACCATGCTCCTAGTGGGCCTCCCATAGGCTCAGTTCGCATGTTCGGGTTCCTCAAGAAAGTCGCTGATTACACCCGCGATGCGGTGGATGCAGCGAACTATCTGGCCCAAGGCCTTGCGGTCACATTTGATCATCTGCGCCGGCGTCCGATCACGGTGCAGTATCCCTACGAGAAGCTGATCCCTTCAGAGCGTTACCGCGGTCGGATTCACTACGAGTTCGACAAATGCATCGCCTGTGAAGTGTGCGTCAGGGTCTGTCCCATCAACTTGCCGGTGGTGGATTGGGTAATGAATAAGGAGACCAAGAAAAAGGAGCTGCGCAATTACTCCATTGATTTCGGCGTTTGCATCTTTTGTGGCAACTGTGTGGAGTACTGCCCTACCAATTGCCTTTCGATGACAGAGGAATATGAGCTTGCGGCATTTGATCGGCACAGTCTCAACTACGACAATGTTGCATTGGGCCGTCTGCCCACCAGTGTGACTAGCGATCCCTCTGTGCAGCCTTTACGTGAGCTGGCTTATCTCCCCAAAGGCGTAATGGATCCACATGATGTTCCGGCTAATCAACCTCGTGCAGGACAGTTGCCGGCAGAGGTTCTTAAGGGCCTTAGCCTGCAAAAAGATTCTTCCCCAGGGGATGGGGGAGAATCGCTTCAAGATGCCCCTGATGGAGAACAGTCCGCAGGATGACGATTGCAACTTCCACAGAACTGATCTGTTTCTTGATCCTTGGGGCAGTGGTAGTTATCGGCAGCCTTGGTGTCGTTTTACTTGCCAACATTGTCTATTCCGCCTTCTTGCTTGGTGGCGTCTTTATGGCTGTGGCTGGCCTCTATCTGTTGCTTAATGCCAGTTTTGTTGCGGCTGCACAGGTGCTGGTTTATGTGGGTGCAGTGAATGTATTGATTCTCTTCGCGATCATGTTGGTGAACAAGCGCGAAGATCTCAAGCCCATCGAGGGCTTGGCTTTGAGAAGGCTTCTCTCAGGGGGAGTTTGTTTAGGGTTACTTGCACTGCTCTTTCGTGTGGCCTTAACAACCCCTTGGGCAGTGCCGGGCCCAGCGGCCGTTGGCGCAGGGGCTACCGAGCGAATTGGCGAACATCTATTTACCGACTACCTTCTGCCCTTTGAGCTGGCCTCAGTGCTTTTACTTATGGCCATGATTGGTGCAATTGTTTTGGCCCGTCGAGATGTCTTGGATGCTGATGTTGGTACAGGTGATGCGGTGAATCAGGCACTGGTTGAGAAGCCGCAAACACCGCTGCTCATCGATGAGTCCAGGTCTTGACTACTCAGGCTTCTTTGCTTTTTTACTGATCGATCCCATGCTCGAGCCCTCTTCTGGCCTTGTCCCTCTTCAGGCCTATCTCTTGCTTGCTGCGATGCTCTTCTGTATCGGCGTATGGGGGCTGATCAATAGCCGTAATGCTGTTCGGGTTTTGATGAGTATTGAGCTGATGCTCAATGCGGTGAATATCAATCTGATGGCCTTCTCTTCATATATAGATGGCGATCTGATTCGTGGTCAGGTATTTGCTGTATTTGTAATTACTGTTGCTGCTGCAGAGGCGGCGGTGGGACTTGCGATCCTCCTTTCCCTTTATCGCAATCGCGTCACTGTGGATATGGAGCGCTTCAATCTTCTGCGCTGGTAAGGAGGCCACAGCATGCGTCTCGATCTGGTCTGGGTGATCTATCGGGCAGAAAGCCAGCCTGCGTATTGCGAAGCTTGTCGTTGTGTTGAGGAGCTTCAATCGCTTGGAGCGAAAGCGGTCATTGCCATGAGTGGCGTGAAGGCAAATCCTTTTCCTGATTTGTTGGCTTCAGAAGTTGGGCTGCCTGATTTAGCAGTTGTGCTTGGTGGAGATGGCACGGTGCTTGGTGCGGCACGCCATCTTGCTGTTCATGACGTCCCTATCCTCAGCTTCAATGTCGGCGGGCATCTAGGTTTTCTTACTCATGATCGCCGACTACTTAGTGGTGATCAGCTATGGCAGCGACTTTTGCAGGATCGCTTTGCTTTGGAGCGTCGGATGATGTTGCAGGCGGCTGTGGACAGACGCTCCCCTGCTCAACGAGCTACCCGATCTACGGTTTCGCTCCAAGACCTCAATGGAAATCAGTCCCCGCACTGGGCCTTGAATGATTTTTATATGCGTCCCTATCGCGATGAGGTATCTCCCACCTGCACGCTTGAACTAGAAATCGATGGTGAGGTGGTGGATCATTACCGCGGCGATGGCTTGATCTTGGCTACACCAACAGGGTCAACAGGTTATGCAATGGCTTCTGGCGGGCCGATTCTGCATCCTGGTATCGATGCCATCGTCGTAAGTCCAATCTGTCCGATGAGCCTTTCTAGTCGCCCTGTAATCGTGCCTCCAGCTTCACGGCTGGTGATCGGACATTTAGGAGATAGCACTCGCCGGGTGAAGCTTTGGAAAGATGGTGCTAGCGGGGCCTTGCTTGAGCCGGGCGAGGCTTGTGTAGTGCAGAGGGCTCGTCATCATGCATTGATGGTGGTGCTTGAGCAGAGTCCCTCTTACTACCGAACTCTCACCCATAAGTTGCACTGGGCTGGCAGTTTGCTTAATAGTCAACCAGCCCCGGCCTGAATCTGATGGGCTTGGAGATAGAACGGCGATTTTTGGTGATTGGAGAAGGCTGGCGGGCCTTAGCAGGTTCGGCTCAGCCCTTGCGCCAGGGTTATCTGGCCGGGACTCTGCAGGGATTTACCGTCAGGGTGAGGATTATTGCTAAGGATCAGGCTTGGCTCACTCTCAAGGCCCCGGCTGAGGGTATTGCTCGTCATGAGTTCGAATACGTCATTCCTCTAGAAGACGCAGAGTCTCTTTGGGGTTTAGCCCCTCATCGGCTTACCAAAACGCGATACGAACTCAGCCTCAATAGCGGTGACTGGGTGGTTGATTGTTTTGAAGGAGAGAATGCTCCTCTTGTGCTGGCTGAAGTGGAACTTGCCTGCGCAGAGGAGCCTTTACAGGTTCCCGATTGGTGTGGGAAGGAGGTAACCACTGCATCTCAATGGAATAACGCTGCTTTGGCACACACGCCAATTTCTCAATGGCCCGTCAAAAAGCGCCTTGATTACGACCTGCTCTAAGCCAAGGGCCCACACTCCTTTAGAATCTCTTTATAGTTCGGGTCAGTTGGACTGGCCTTCGGACACTCGAGGCTACGGGAGGCAGGTTGTGTTTGGTTTGTATGACACCGATGGCATTCTCCGCTTCACTTGCCGAGATCGTGAGGCTTGTATGGCCTATGCCGAGCTGTTTGAACTCGAGGCCACTGGATGCTCTTTGATGCCTATCCCAGAACCAGTTTTGCGTGTCTTTAGGAGTCGGCGCCGGAGTCGTCGGGTAGGGAGCAGCAATTGAACCCATCGCGGCAGATTTTGCCGTGATCCATGGCCCAGTTCAGAAGGGCTACTCGGTTTTTTGAACCTGTTTTGGTGAACATGTTGCTGACATGATTGTCGACAGTTCGCTTGCTGATGGTTAGCTTTTCAGCGATTTCCTGGTTGGTTAGCCCATCTGCGACAAGGACAATAATTTCCATTTCCCTTGCAGAGAGGGAAACATGAAGTGAACTGGGGACATCGCCTGTGACCATTTCCTCCCCTATTCATGATCTCTCGTCATCTTACGCAGATTTAGGCCAATCGATCCCTCATAGTTAGTGAGTGAAGGGGATTGGAATTTGAGTTCAGCCTTGCAGCGCTCCGTTGAGGCAGGGGCGGTGACCATCACTGCTGAGGTGATGCCCCCACGCGGTGCGGACCCTTCCCATGCTTTAACCATGGCGCTGGGATTAAAAGGTTTGGTTCATGCCATCAATGTGACTGATGGCAGTCGTGCAGTAATGCGTATGAGCAGTCTTGCTCTATGCCGGGTGCTATTAGATGCTGGCCTGGAACCAATTTTGCAGCTTGCTTGCCGTGATCGCAATCGGATAGCTCTGCAAGCTGATTTGCTGGGAGCGCATGCCCTTGGTATCCGCAATCTGCTTTGCCTGACAGGTGATCCGGTCAGGGTCGGAGATCAACCTGACGCTCGACCTGTTCATGATTTCGAGTCGGTGAAATTACTTGCACAGGTGAAAGCCTTCAACCGTGCCGAGGATCCCGTTTCGGGAACCCTCCCTGATGGAGCTACTGATTTGTTTGCCGGGGCAGCTGCTGATCCCAATTGCCAGAGCTTGAGTGGTTTGCGGCGGCGTCTGGAACGAAAGAAGGAGGCTGGTGCTCGCTTTCTGCAGACTCAAATGGTGATGGAACCTACTGTGCTTGAGCACTTTTGCAATGAGGTTGCCAATCCCCTCGGTTTACCTGTGCTTGCTGGGGTGTTTTTACTGAAATCAGCTCGTAATGCCCGTTTCATTAATAAGGTTGTTCCAGGAGCCTGTATCCCTGAGTCCTTGGTGGCTCGGCTTGATCAAGCCAGTGATCCAGCTGCCGAGGGTGTTGCTATCGCCGCTGAGCAGGTAAAGAGTTATTTGGCTGTTGCTCAGGGCGTCCATTTGATGGCTGTTAAAGCAGAGCAGCGTATTCCTGAGATTCTTGATCAGGCTGGAATCAATTTGGGGCTGGTGTGAGGTCTGTGCCAAGCAGTTCGGCCATCGCCTTCTGCTGAGGAGATGGCTCGACAAGATCTTGACGACGTGCATCGGTGATCAGCCAGTCAAGAGCTGCTTCTTGCAAGTCAAAGTGATCGCCATTTTTGTCAACGCAGTAACGACCAAACACCAGTTTCTCCACAAGTTGAACACCAGCTCCAATGCGGGAATAGTCAAAGATGATCGAGTTGTCGATAGTTGCGCCTTCGCAGATACAACAGCTAGGGCCGATCATTGAAGGGCCAATAATTGTTGCGCCATCTTCTATGCGGGTCATGCCACCTACATAAATTGGACCCTCTACATGGATCTTGTCCCAATTCGCAGCAACGTTCAGACCTGTATAGATACCAGGACGTACCTCTTTGCCGGGGACACTAACTTGGCGAACTTCTCCTTGCAGCACACTGCGAATTGCCTGCCAATAATCGGGCACCTTGCCAATGTCTACCCATTCGAAATCCATTGGTAGGGCAAAGAATGGCAGTTGCATCTCCACCAGTTTTGGGAATAGGTCAGAACCAATGTCGAAGGGTTGCTCAGAAGGAATGTGCTCGAAGATCTCGGGTTCGAATAGATAGATACCGGTGTTTATT
>CAJWUF010000055.1 GCA_913047395.1 uncultured cyanobacterium | reverse complement strand
AAACTGACACCACTTCCCCTCTTTATGGCATGCCTGTGCTTGATGTGCAGGAAGCGCGCACAGTGTTCGTTGTGAAACGGGGTATGAGCGCTGGCTATTCAGGCATTAAGAACGACCTGTTCGAACTGGCTAATACTTCTATGGTCTTTGGTGATGCCAAGAAAGTGTTGGGGGATCTTTTAGTTGAACTGAAGGAGCTCGGTGTCGGAAAGAAAGGGTGACGGCTGTCCCCAGCTGTTCGATCAGCTGGGGATGTCACCGTTTAGGCAGCGATTGCCATGGCTTGGTGGAGATTTTCAGACCCTTAGGGATACCTTGCGGCCGGTGCGTTTGCCCATTGATCGTGGAGAAGCGATCAAAATCAAGGTACCTGCCTTGTCTAGCGGTGCTGCAGGTCCAGGTTATTTACTTGCCATTCTGGATCGCCCCATAAAGCCCGCTCGTGGTCTGGTTTTATTGCTCCACGGCCTGGGGGGGAGCAGCCGTCGAGAGGGCCTCCGTCGGATGGCATTAGCTCTGCAGCAGGCAGGCTTTGCGGTTTTGCGATTGAATCTTCGTGGTGCCGATCCAGGCCGTGATCTTGCGGCTGGTACTTATGCAGCCGAGTGCAATAGCGATATCGGTCCGGTGTTGCTGCGAGCTCGGAAGCTTTCTCAGCAGTTGGCCAACGATGGCAATACTCCCTTGCCGCTTTTAGGTGCTGGCATCTCTTTGGGTGGCACGATGCTTCTCAATGCTTGCTTGGAACCTAGCCACACGCCTGAACCTGGCAAACCGGTCTTGGATGGATTGGTCTGTACAAGTAGTCCCCTTGACTTAGCGGCTTGTAGTGCCTCAATCGAGCGACCTCGCAATAGGGTCTATCAGCGTTGGTTGTTGAAGCGACTGATTCGTCAAACGCTTGCGGATCCCTTTGGCGTGACGGCTTATGAAAGGGAAGTTTTAAATGGTGCCAAGGGGCATCGCCCGCCTGCAACGATTCGAGAATTTGATGCCGCGATTACTGCGCCGCGATGGGGTTATCGCGATGTTGATGCTTACTACCAAGGTGCATCACCGTTGATTGCCTTGCTTGAAGACTCCAGTCGGCTACCGCCAACACTCCTTTTGCAAGCCCTAGATGATCCCTGGGTGCCAGCAGATGCAGCTAGAGCATTGACGGCGAAAATGTCTTTATTCAGCAACTGGCGAATTCAAGTTCAGTTAACTCCTCATGGTGGTCATAACGGCTTCCATGGCGTCGGAGGGTGTTGGGGGGATCAGTTGGTGGTTCGCTGGCTATCGCAGTTTGGAGCTTGATTGAAATTCTTGGGCATCTCTATTTATTAGCTGTCCGGCGGATTATCCAGCCCTCCCTTGGCTGGCCTCCAATTACATGCTCTCTCAAGATCGCCTCAATTCTTTCCGCGCTTACGCCGCCGTACCAGATTCCATCTGGCCAGATGAGCATTATTGGTCCATCGCTGCAGATGCGTAGACAGTCGACCTTGCTGCGAAGCACTACACCTTCAGGACGTTCAACGTTTTCGAGATCGAGCTGTTTCACCATTTCTTTTAGACGTGCCCAGCTAGCTTTTCCAACATCTGGATTGCAACAGGCGGCCTTGCTAGCTGTTGCACAGAGAAGCAGATGGTGGCTCACCCGCAAGCTCATACTTTCAGGGCTGGCAAAGGCAGGCGACTTGTGCCTCGTTTCACCTGCTCTTTCACGGCTTGGCGGGCCCATGCATCAGCAGCAAGTACTTCATCAAGGTTCGGTTGACTCTGTAGGTCGGGCTTGTGGCGCTCACAGGCGGCTTCAATTACCTCAGGGATATCGAGAAAATGGATTCGCTCTTCAAGGAACTGGGCCACTGCTTCTTCATTGGCAGCATTTAGAACTGCCGGCATAGTGCCGCCAGCACGGCCGACGGCGTAGGCAAGTTCCATGCAGGGGTATTTTTTGGTATCAGGGGCGCGGAAGGTTAGTTCACCCACTTCAGTGAGATTGAGGCGCCGCCAAGGTGTTTCGAGCCGCTCTGGCCAGCTAAGGCAATAGAGGATTGGCAGTTTCATGTCTGGCCAGCCGAGTTGCGCCAGCACTGAGGAATCGGCTAGCTCGATCATCGAGTGGATGATGCTTTGAGGGTGGATCACGATCTCGATTTGGTCGTAGTCGATGCCGAAGAGGTAATGGGCTTCGATGACCTCTAGCCCTTTATTCATCAGGGTGGCTGAATCCACTGTGATCTTGCGCCCCATGCTCCAGTTGGGGTGGCTGGTTGCATCGGCAACAGTGGCTTTCTCGAGGTCTTTTGCTGACCAGTCGCGGAATGCGCCTCCAGATGCTGTGAGCTGAATGTGACGGAGCCCAGGGGTTGGTACTCCCGTTGAGAGGCGGGCGTTCTCAGCCCAGGGTGTCCCTTGTAGGCATTGAAAAATGGCTGAGTGTTCAGAGTCTGCGGGAAGTAGCCGACTGCCACTGCGTTTCAACTCTGGAAGCACGACAGGTGCTGCGGCGATAAGGGTTTCTTTATTGGCAAGGGCTAGATCCTTGCCGGCTTTGATTGCTGCAAGTGTTGGCAGTAGCCCAGCACAACCGACGATGCCGCTGACCACTAGATCAGCGCTGTCCCAGGAGGCAGCCACGTTGAGGCCGTCGGGTCCTCCTAAAAGTTGAGGTAATTGATCTGGTTGCTGCTCGAGAGGCAGTGCGTTCAGCTGCTGCTGCAGTTCTGGCAGCAGCGACTCATTGGCGAGTGCTACAACTTCGGGATGGTGTCGTTGGATCTGCTCCACGACAAGAGAGACATTGCTTCCGGCTGTGAGTGCCACTACCCGGAACTGTTCAGGGAATTCTTCGGCTATCTCTAGGGTCTGTGTACCGATTGAACCGGTGGAGCCCAGCACGCTGATGGCTTTCACACTGTTCTGGCAGTTGGAGCCAGTCTCCCACTAGAGGGCCTAACACTGGCAAGCTTGGTCTAAATCTGGAGCCGTAGTAATGGCAGTTCGCGAACACTGGCGCTCAGGCCTGGGTTTCGTGCTGGCGGCGGCTGGCAGTGCGGTTGGTTTAGGCAATCTCTGGGGATTTGCTTACCGAGCTTCTCAAGGAGGTGGTGCAGCATTTCTTCTTCTTTACGTGCTGATCGTGCTGGTTGTTTGTCTGCCGGTGCTGATTGCTGAGATGGTGCTTGGCCGCAGTACAGGTAACAGCCCTCTGCTAGCACCTGTTACGGCTGCTGGAGTTCGTTGGCAACCCATGGGCTGGCTGTTTGTGATCGCTGCTTGCGGAATCCTGGCCTTTTACGCCGTGTTGATGGGTTGGACAGCACATACGTTTGTGCACGCTTTGTTTGTAGGTCTTCCGGCTGATATGGCTGAGGCGAAGGTTTTTTTTGGCACAGTCAGCAGTGGTAACAGTGCATTGTTGGGCCAATTGCTCAGCTTGGTGCTTACGGCGCTGGTTGTTTCTGCTGGGGTTCGAGGAGGAATCGAGCGCTTATCGCGGTGGTTTATGCCGTTGCTGTTCCTGCTGTTGTTGTTGCTGGCTGTTTGGGCGACGACTCTCTCCGGGGCTTTTGAGGGTTATCGCACCTTTCTGTTGCGCTGGGATATGCATCAGCTGCTGAATGCCACCACGGTGCGTAATGCCTTTACCCAGGCTTTCTTCTCGATTGGTACTGGCATTGGTTGCATCCTTGCCTATTCGGCCTATCTGGATCGTCGTAACCATCTGCCGCGTGAGGCTGTTGCTGTTGTCGGGATGGATACCGCCGTTGGCTTGCTTGCAGGGATGATTACTTTTCCCGTGGTGATGAGTTTTGGCTTGAAAGATGTCGTGAGTGAGTCCACGGTAGGCACACTTTTTATCGCGCTGCCGACAGGCTTGGCTTCGCTTGGATTTACAGGGCGCCTTGTGGCTGTGTTGTTCTTTGCTTTGGCTTACATCGCGGCAATTACGTCTTCTGTATCGCTTTTAGAAGTGCCTGTGGCTTCGCTGATGGATCGCTTGGGCTGGCGTCGCCGTCAGGCGGTGTGGTTGTCAACGGCTCTGATCTTTGTGGCTGGGCTTCCAGCCGCTCTTGATTTGGAGATCCTGGGGATGATGGATGCTGTGTTTGGTGGTTTGTTGTTGATCTTTGGGGGCTTGTTGCTGGCTTTATTACTTGGCTGGAGAGTGCCCCGACGCTTTGATGCTGACCTCGCTGATTGCGAGACTCCTAAAACTGTTAGGCGGTGGTTGCGCTTCATGTTGCGCTGGGTGTCTCCACCAGTAATTGCTTTTGGTCTGATCGTGAGTGTGGTTGATTTAGTGCAGAAGTGGTTTGTTACTTGATTTCTTTAAGGCCTGGCGAGTGGTTGTCGAAACCAGCTGCTCCAAGTCCTTAGTTGCGAATCCAGTCGGTAAGGCCCCCCGGTTTGTCGATTAGCTCGATTCCTTGGGCCCGCAGGTCGTCGCGGATACGATCGGCTTTAGCAAAATCACGGGTCGCCTTGGCCTCCTTGCGAGCGGCAATGGCGGCCTGAATGCTGTTTTCATCAGTGCTGTTGCCTGTGGCTGGTTGCTTGCTTTCTTCGGCCTGTAGTCCCAGCACACCGGCTAGCTCCACCAGCAGTTGCCAGCGTGAGGACAAGTTCAGCTCTTCACTTTCTTCAAGTGCCGCTTTGTCTTCACGTTCTAGGCGGTTCGCTAGTGCACGCAGGGGTCGGGCAAGATCAAACAGCACTGCCAAGGCGCTAGAAGTGTTTAGGTCATCGTCCATAGCGTCGATGAAGCGGTGGCGTACTTCACTCCATTGCTCTTGATCCGAGGGTTGTGAGGATTGAATGACTCCTTTTAGTAGGGGTTTGAATGCAGGCCAGCAAAGTGCTTCGGCATGAGTAGTTCCAAGACTAAGCGCTCCATTGAGACCTTTCCAACCAGTGGCTGCCGCATCTAGGGCATCAGCGGTGAAGTCGAGCGGTTTGCGGTAATGGGCTTGCAGTACGAATAAACGCAGAGTCATTGGGGAGATGCCGTCTTCTAGTAGAGCTCTGATTGTGGTGAAGTTCCCTAGTGATTTACTCATTTTTTGCCCCCCTACATTCACCATGCCGTTGTGTAGCCAGTAGCGGGCTAGCTCCCTACCAGTAGCTGCTTCAGATTGAGCGATTTCGTTTTCGTGATGAGGAAAGATCAGATCAGCTCCACCTAGGTGAATGTCGATGGTTTCCCCTAATTCTTCGCGCACCATTGCAGAACATTCGATGTGCCATCCAGGACGTCCTGTGCCCCAGGGAGAAGGAAAGCTTGGCTCTCCGGCTTTGGCACCTTTCCATAGAGCGAAATCAAAGGGATGCTGTTTGCGCGCCTCTTCGGCATCGGCCACACGACCGTCTGCGTTTTGTTGTTGCTCTTTTAGATCACGACCACTGAGCTTGCCGTAGCCCTCATGTTTCATAACGGCGAAGTAGACATCGCCATCTATGGAGTAGGCGGCACCGCTGGCTTCTAATTCTCCTATCAGGGTGCGTATTCCATCTAGGCATTTAGTGGCACGAGGCATGCGATCGGGTCGCAGTATGCCAAGGGCATCCATGTCTTGGTGGAAGGCCTCGATGTTTCGTTCGCTGATGTCCTCCATAGAACAGTTCTCTTCAGCTGCTCGGTTGAGGATTTTGTCGTCTATATCAGTGAAATTCTGCACGAAGGTCACTGTGTAGCCGCGCCAGATCAGATAGCGGCGCAGAACATCCCAAACGATGTAGCTGCGGGCATGGCCAAGATGGCAGAGGTCGTAGACCGTGACGCCGCAGCAATAGATGCTTACTTGACCTTCCTTTGCTGGAGTGAAGGTTTCCGTGCGGCGGGTGAGGGTGTTGGTGAGCCGCAGGGACACGGGAAGTTCAGGAGTTTGTCTTGAGGCTACGGCCAAAGGTTCTTTGAATGTTCACTTTGCTTCCCTCCAGTTGTCGCCAACGCCTGTTTCCACTACTAGCGGCACGCTGAGTTTCACCGCTTGCTCCATGGTGCTTATTACCAGCTTTTGAACCGCTTCAAGAGCAGTTGGATTGACTTCAAGTACGAGTTCGTCATGCACTTGTAGCAGCAGGCGAGCAGGTAGAGCGGTTTCATTTATTTGCCGTTGCAGCTGAACCATGGCCACTTTGATGATGTCGGCGCTGGAGCCTTGAATCGGTGCATTGGCAGCGGCCCTAAGTTGCTGGGCTTCCATGCCACCGCGACGGGCTACTTCTAGATCAATTTCCATTGGATCCTTGCCCAGCAATCGCCCCAGTCCGTTGCGATCGAAATTGAAGGGGCGACGTCGTCCCAGCAGGGTTTCAACGTAGCCTTTACTTAGTGCCAGCCGTTCTTGAAGTTCCAGGAATGCGAATACCTTTGGATAGCGCTGTTTGTAAAGGCTGAGGAAATCTTTAGCCTCCGATTGACTCACGCCAGTTTCACGGGCGAAGCGTTGGGCTCCCATGCCGTAGATCACACCGAAGTTGATCGTTTTGCCAAGTCGGCGTTCATCAGGGCTGACCTCATCTTTGTTGAGCAACAACCTTGCCGTTAGTGCATGCACGTCATCTCCGCTGCGGTAGGCCTCTTGCAATACCTCCTCACCAGAGAGATGGGTGAGGATGCGCAATTCGATCTGGGAGTAGTCAGCACTAAGCAGCTGCCAGCCTTCCTGGGGTAGGAAGGCTTTGCGGATCCGCCGGCTGAACTTTGTTCGCACGGGGATGTTTTGAAGGTTTGGGTTGCTACTGCTGAGCCGCCCTGTTGCTGTAACCGCTTGGTTGAAGTCGGTGTGCACTCGGCCGGTTTCTGCCTCCACAAGTTGAGGCAAGGCATCTACGTAGGTGCTGCGTAATTTGCTCAGGATTCGGTGTTCCAGTACTAGTGGCACTACTGGATGGTCGGCCTCGAGCTTCTCGAGCACGGTGGCGTCCGTGCTCCATCCTGTTTTGGTGCGCCTTGACTTCTTGCGATTCAGCCCGAGGGTCTCGAACAGGAGTTCTCCTAATTGCTTTGGGGAGGCCAAGTTGAAGTTCATCCCTGCAGCCTTATGGGCTTGTTCTTCAAGTTGATTCAGGGTGTTGCCAAGTTCAACCGATAGCTCTTTGAGATAAGGCAGGTCGATGCGGATGCCTGTGGCTTCCATTACTGCGAGAACAGGTTCAAGTGGTTGCTCAACTTGCTCTAAAAGAGTTAGCAGCTTTGCTCCCATGGTCTCCAGTTGCTGTCGCAGGCGTAGGGCAAGTCGCCTAGTTACATGCACGTCCATGCCGCAGTAAAGGCTGGCTGTTGGGATTGCTACGTCGGCAAAGGTTTGTCCCTTGCCAACCAGTTCGTTAAAGCTTGTTGGCGTGAAATTAAATTCACGTTCAGCCATTACTTCCAGGCCATGTTTTGCAGCGGCATCACGGAGATAGTCGGCTAGCAGTGTGTCCATGACAACTCCCTCGAGTGTCAGGCCATGGCGTAGGAAGATAAGTCTGTCGTATTTGGCGTTCTGCAGGGCTTTGGGGTTATTAGCACTGGCTAACCAGGGGGCCATGGTTTTGAGAACAACCTCTAGAGGCAGCTGGCTGGTGGCATCTCCATTCAGTAGTTCAGCAGGTTGATGGTGTCCGATTGGGATGTAGGCCAGTTCTTTTTGCCCCTCACCCCAACAGACGCCTATTCCTACTAGTTCGGCGCGGAAGGGGTTGAGGTCGGTGGTTTCGGTGTCTAGTGCCACCGGTGCGAGGCGGTTTCGACAGCCCATCAGAAATTCCATAAGAGCTTTCAGCTCCGTTGGATTTGTGATCAGGTTTGGCTGTAAAGCAGGAAGTTCGTTGGGCTTACTGGTTGCTGATGTCGTTGATAGTGCGTCTGTTGGCTGTTGAGTTGATTTGTCGGTTTCAATCTCGTGGCGATTTGCGCTGAAGCCCCCACTGGAGAAGGTGGCCACGAAGTTGGGCACTTGACGAACCAGGCTGCCGAGCTCAAGAGCTTTTAGGCGAGTAGTTAGGCCTTCGTTGTCAACGCTGCCTAGCTCTAGTCTTGGAGCCTGAGGTAGAGGGATGTCTACCAGGATCTCCGCCAGATGACGGGATAGGTAGGCGTTATCTCGATCGCTGCTGAGTTTGCTTTTCAATGCACCCTTGATGGCGCCCCGGCTGGCTTTCTCTCCTTCTGTTTCCAGCTCAGATAGTGCGGCGTAGATGCCATCGAGATCGCCATTCTCTTTGAGAAGGGTGATGGCTGTTTTGGGACCTACGCCTTTGACCCCAGGGATATTGTCCGAACTGTCGCCCGTAAGGGCCTTGAGCTCTACCACTTTTTCAGGGGTTACCCCAAGCTTGGCGAGTACCCCGGCTTCATCGATAAGGCTGGGCCCACTGTTTTTTGCGTACGGCCCACCTCCCATGTAGAGCACTGCAATGTCTCGTTGGTCATCTACCAGTTGAAATAGGTCGCGATCGCCGGAGAGGATGCGAATGCGCCAGCCATCGCTGGCGGCTTGATTTGCGAGGGTGCCAAGTACGTCGTCGGCCTCATAGCCAGGGGCTAGGCAAAGGGGAAGTTGCAGTTGGTTTTCCAGGATTTCCTGGAGTTGCTTGAGGTCTTGGAAAAAGATCTCAGGTGCGACATCACGGTGGGCTTTGTAGTTGCTGTCTGCCTTGTGACGGAATGTTGGTTCAGGTGTATCGAAGGCGATGACCAGCCCTTGGGGGCTCAGGCCCTTGCTGTGGTCCAGGAGACTTTTTAGAAAGCCAAAGGTGACGCTGGTAGGCGTGCCGTCTTTTGTGGCCAACCCCCCTTCGCCTCCTTTACTGAAGGCATAGAAGCTGCGGAAGGCCAGTGAGTGACCATCCACCAGCAGCAGCATTGGCTTGTCGTCGGCCTCAGGCATGGTGCTGATGTGTGGGGGTGTGGATCAATCGCGTGTCTTTTTGGCCCAGGGGGGGAGATCGATAAATATGCGCTTGCCGGGATTGAGACCGCTCACAATGGCAGTTTTACTGCCACTGCTGGTGCCCAGTTCTACCTGTTGGAAGCGCGGCTGATTTTTTTGACCAACCAGAAGCACCCCCGGCTTGCCGTTTTCAGTCACGATTGCCACGGTGGGAACCAAGGTGCTGAGTTTGGTTTTGCCGGTCTGAAAATCCACATCTGCTGTCATGCCAATCCGCAGCAGAGGTGAACTATTTACCAAATCGAGTTTCACCTCGAAAGAGATGACATTGTTAGTGTTTGCGGCCCTTGGGGCGATTTCACTGACGCGGGCCAAGAAGCTTTGGTCGGGGAAAGCGTCTACACGCACGCTGGCCTCTTGTCCGTCACGTATACGACCAATGTCGCTTTCAGGCACCTTGGCGGTTACTTCGATTCCTTGCGATATCTCAACTAAGGAGGAGCTGCTTGCACCGGCAGTTTTGGAGGCTGTTGTGGTTGGGGTCACAAAGGCTCCCGCGTCGGCATAGCGGGCTGTGATAACACCACTAAAGGGGGCTTTGATGAGCAATTCCCGGCCCTCAGTCACTAGTTGTTGAATCCGTTCTTGGGCTGCGGCAAGGTTTGCGCGGCTAGTTAGGTAAAAGCGACGATATTTGCTCGCGTCATCTGCTGAGATCGCACCTTGTTGGTAGAGGTTTTCGCGCCGCTCATAGTCTGCCTTTCTAGTTTCGAACTCAGCATGCTCTTTTCTCTTGAGGGCTTCTAGCTCGTCTAGTCGGTCATTGAAATCGCCACTTTCCATTCGGGCTAAGACCTCTCCTTTGTTGACCTTGTCGCCTTCATCTACATAGATCTCTGCAAGTAACCCCGCTCGTTTTGGACTTACATTCACTCTCTGCTTTGCCTGTAATTCGCCATTGGCGGTAACCACCCCGGGCAGGGTGCCTCGCTCGGCTTCCACGGTGTAGTTGCTGATATCACGTCGTAAGCGCTGCTGATGGCCGAACCACCACAGGCCGCCTCCGGTTATTAGTACGACCGCTGCACTAATGCTTATCCAGCGTCTGCGGTGCCGCTTAGCACCTTTAAATCGTGTGAGATGAACCAATCCCTGCTCCTGATGTTCTGATGTGGGCTGGCGCTTTGTACCGGCCATCGACCCATGAACGATGCAGAGCAGTCTCGCTGGTGAGTGACCCTTGCTGTCGCATGGCACGTTAGCGTCTCATGAATGGTACGTTAACGTGCCATTATTGCGTTCTGCAGCTGTGGCCGCGGCTGTTGGCTGGGCCGCGGCTAGATTCCCGGCCATGCTTAAAGCCGGAATTGTTGGACTACCCAATGTTGGTA
>CAJWUF010000054.1 GCA_913047395.1 uncultured cyanobacterium | reverse complement strand
CAAAGCTGGAGGTCGCTAATAATTACAACAAGCACCAAAACCTCCTGATTCTCTAGCCGATAATTTTCGGCCATTAACCTGAGGGCAATAGGATCAGCGATCTTTTTCTTTGACTATCTCTGTGCTAAGCAATATTCAAGAATGCGCACATATATGGCATCATTCTTTCTTTCTTCTTAAGCGATATTCCCCCACTCACCTATCCAAACTCTACCCAAAAACTGTCACCAATGGTTTAGCAGGCTCTAAAAGATTTGATACCAGCTTGATACACTCAGCCAAGGATTACCAGCCACGAATCTCAATCCCAAAGCAAATATTGATACACTCATAACACTCTTTTTGAACAGCTGCCAATACTTGGCTTACCTGCTGCAAACCAACTCTGCATCAATCCTTTTGAAACAGATCTTTTCTAGACAGATTCACCTTCACTGCTGCCTGTCAAGCACGTGCAAAAGCCTAGCGATTAGATAGTTGGATTAGTAGCTAAGACCCACTGCCCCAAAGGCTTAACAAGCCTTGTTATGGAGCCATTTTGCGCAGTTTCAAAAAACCAGAAAGAATGGCTCGTCAAACTTCCCATTTTGGTAAAAATTTGCCATCAAGAGCATATCTAAAACCTCTTATTTGGATTGCAACTAAAATGAGCTACTGATCAAAGAGAAGAATCTTAAGCAACTTATATAGCCTTCTAATGAGAAGTGATCTTCTGCTACGTCAAAGCCAATCTGTCGAATAACAAAGCTGTCATTTAATTGATTGCCCAAAGGCACTACTTGCGACCAACCGCAATTAGTCGACAATTCCCGATAGGGTCACATCTGAGAATCTGTTCGCGTAATGAGCCTGGCCGCAACCTATTTTGGTGCAAACGGTTGGTTGCTTGAGTTCGGCAGCTACAAGGTGTTGCTAGATCCCTGGCTAACTGGTGAACTCTCCTTCCCACCCGGCCCCTGGTTGCTAAAGGGCAAACTCCCTCACGACTGGGCGGTTCCTGAGAACCTTGATTTACTGCTATTAAGCCAAGGGCTGCCAGACCATGCTCACCCAGAAACCCTGCAGCTTCTTTCAAGGGATCTCCAAATCGTTTGCTCGCCCTCAGCTGCGAAGGTTGTAAAGCGCTTAGGTTTCAATCAAGTGCATCAGCTACACCCTGGAGAGAGCACCTGCGTAGCTTCACTGACCATCCGCGCGAGCGCAGGTGCAATGGTGCCCTCGCTGGAGAACGGCTATCTACTTAATCATCCCGCCGGCAAAATCTACCTGGAACCTCATGGTTTTCTCGACAAGCAACTAGAAGCACAAATGATTGATGCGGTGATCACCCCAGTTGTGGATCTTGGCTTACCACTTGCGGGTGCTTTTGTAAAAGGCCGTCAGGTGCTTCCTGAATTACTAAAGCGATTTAAGCCACAAACAGTTCTTGCAAGCACTGCTGGAGGAGATGTTCGCTTTGAAGGACTGCTAAGCAGGTTTATGCAGATGGAAGGATCTCCCGAAGAAATCACCGCAATGCTTCCTGCTCAGGTGAACTTGATTGATCCAGAGCCTGGAAAACGTTATGCGCTGAACTCAAATCCATCCTTGATTTAATCGCAAATCTCCACGGCTAGAACAAGTGGCCTCAACAGGATGGATTTGAGAGCATGCATGCAGCTGCTCAAAGTAGTAGCCACTCCAAACTCATAATCCCCTGGCCTGGTTGGGATCTCTGCGCCCTTGTACTGCTAACCAGCGCCAAATCAATCTTCTCAAGTTAAAGAAGGCCTCTTACCTCCAAGCCCGCTAACCACTTAGGAGATGACGCTCAGAGCTATGGCTGTAGTCCTTTCCTCACAGAGGAGCAAGTAGCTGAGTGTGCTTAAGCACACTCAGCTGAGATAGTGAACGATAGAGATTTGTTGATCACTAGGTTCATGAAGCCACTTCCCGAAAGGAAGAGGTTGGGATGAGCTCTATACGCTCAGAAAGCACAGACTCAATAATGAAGTGCATGTAGAGAGCCCTCCTGAGATCAAATAAACAACTCTGATCGGAGATAGACGCCTGTTCAATTGCAGAATTAACGGCGCACATGGCCTGGAGATTAGTGGTGCGATCCATGATGAAAGTGTCCTGTCAATGCCCATAGCCTCTCTGCAATCAGACTCTGAAGACCTGACCTGCATCATTCTTTGCTGTGAGATTGATCACTGATCTAGTTCTAGCCCTGATAAAAGGATGGTTTCCCCGTGCCCAACCTCTCGCAATCAACCTGAGGATAGGCTCTAAAAGTGATATCTATAGGCCTAAATCCTTAGCTTCAATAGCTATTCGCTTATGAGCTGACATTTAAATCTCCAAATACTGTTAATACTGATCAATGCGCAAGACACTCGCCATCGATGGACTACAGGTAAAAACTCCTCATCTTTTCCCTAAAGAGCTCAAATGTATTGACCCATAAATCGCCAAGCTGTTGAAGTCACTATCAATATCTTTCCTGGCCAGGCAGGAAAGCCCTGGATTTGATTCTATTTTTATGAATTCAATCTTCACCCCCAGCGCAAGCAAGCCGACCACCTTCACAAAGGGATATCCATAGAAAGCACATTAGCAAAACATGTATTCATGCCTTCTCTTCTTACTGCAATAAATGCAAATATACCGCGTAAGATTTACTCAATTCTGCAAAATCTTAGCAAGGCTGACAACAGGAAATCTCCACAAATCAATCTCAAGGAAACAATTCCCGAATCCGGCAATTGAGCTAATAGATCACCAGAACAGAAGCAAAATATGTCAAAGACTTAAACACCAACTCAACGCTTTTCCCTGTCAATTCAGACTTAGCATGCAGACCTCTAGAGACTAAACCGAGTTAAGCAACGGGGTATTGAGCTGCTTCTAATCGGAAAAGTTCCAGCTAATTAGCCCAATCGCTGTCAAGAACCAAAGCGCTACCACAAACGCCCCTAGAGACCAGCTACCGCCCCTCCCGACGGCCCATAGCCAACCGAAGAGGCCAACCAAAACCAGCACAACTTGAACCAAAATGTCATGCTCAACCGGCAACGAAAGGAGCAGCTCTTTGAACATGGAGCACTAAACAGATCACTACTTCCATCATGTGTGATCACTGGCTTTTAGTCAGGCATAAGGCATAGAAGGAAAAATAAAGCTCACTCTGCCCTCACCCCAACAAAGTGAGGCCCAAACAAAGCTCAGCCTGTTGTGATTACCAAATAGTGAAATGCAACTAAGCCTCACCAAATCAATAACCGCGCAGCGATGGTTCTAATTCCTGTCATCAAAGCCCCTGACAACCTTTATTGACCTCATCCAGCATCGCCAACGCATCATCACCACGACCAGCCTGAAGCTGAGTCATGATCAGATCAGCTTGCAAACCAAGTAGCAAGGTCTGGCAGGAATAATTGTCCTGAGCTGCTGCACTGCGTTGCAATGCTTCTGCCCGCAGCAAAGCTCTCTGACATGGCTCTAACCGGCCAGAGCGAAAACATTCAACTACTAGCGAGGTAATTGGAAGCTGAGCCGCACTCGCAGGAGAGAAGCCCAACGGCAGGCAACTAACCAGCGCAAATATTGGCAAGAGTTGCCATCTTTGCTGCTCGAACCCAAGCAAACAGCTAATCACTACAAAAAGGCGGTGCTTATTGCAGCGCATATGAACACCTCCGCAGATAGTGTCAAGAGTTGGCTTACTGTCTATTCGCCAAAATTTTGCCTTGTCATTTGGCAATGAAGGCCTCATCTAACGCGAATTGCCGTGGTGACTTTCGCTAATTAAGTCTTGAAAATCTTGATCAGCTGGCCATAGAAGCCGCAACAGCAATCTCTCGCTCTTGCTTTGCCGGATGCGGATCTGCAACTGCAGACCTCAGCACATACTTATTGGCGATCTGTTCTGAAAGGCTGCCCTGGCCAAGACAATCCAAGCAGGTACGAAACCTCAGGTGACTGATGCGCTGAATGCCACTACCTCCACAAACAGGGCAGATAGACATGGCTTGTTTGCCTTTGAAGATCATTTATTTTCACCCCTTTTGGTGGCCACGATCCCAAAGGCTTCGTTAAGAATTGGGGTCCTTGCTGTCATCAAGGTTTCAGCACGGCTTCAAGGGCTCCCTTCTTCTTCTTCAACTCGCTCAACAACTCCACCGCAGTGAGCTCACTACCAACAGCAATCAGTTCCTGACTAGCAGCAAGCCAACCCACAACCTGCGATGGCCCCAATCCCTGAGATCGCAAGTCATCTAAGCCAGCCTGACCCTCTCGCTTGGCGAGCTTCCTGCCTTGAGCGTCACACAACAAGGGCACGTGTCGATAAACAGGTGGTCGCTGAGACATCGCATCGATCACCGCGAGCTGGGCCGGCATAGCCACAAGCAAGTCCTCGCCACGAACCACCTCACTTATTCCAAGGGTGAGTTCATCAACGACAGTTGCCAAGTGATAGGCAGTAAAACCGTCAGCGCGCCGCAAGATCACGTCCCCACTGATCTCAGAGAACTGTTCGCTCACTCTTAAACGCCAACTGGGCAATCTCCCTTCATGCCATCCCCAAAACAGCTCCAAGTCTCTACAAGTTCCTGGATAAATCAAACCTCGCCCAACTGGTGCTGAAACATCAGCCAGCATTCGCCTGCTGCATCGACAGGCATACAACTTCCCTTGACGCCGAAGAGTCGAAAGGACAGAGCTATAAAGGCCTCTGCGTTGGCTCTGCAAAAACACAGGGCCATCCCAGTCGAGACCCAGCCAGCGCAAATCATGCTGCAGGCTCTCAAGCGCTCCTGCTCGATTGCGAGGTCTATCTAGGTCATCTACACGTAAAAGCCAGGTCCCATTGGCTAAGCGCGCTTGCAACCAAGACATCAACGCCGTACGCAGATTGCCTAGGTGTAAAGGTCCAGTTGGAGATGGAGCAAAGCGACCCCTATAACCCTGATGCCTGAGGCGTTTGCCCTCCTCTAGCTGCTCATGGAGATGATCAGGCAGTTCAAAGGAGGAAACCTTTGAACTAGCTAAGGAGTCCTGCATCAACAAGCCTCCAAAAAAAAGCGGCCTTATTAGGCCGCATTTCTATAACTAAAGAAAAATGATCAACCCTGAACGCGATCTTTGAACATCTTGCCTGCAGTGAAAGCAGGAACGCGCTTAGCAGGGATCTTGATCTTCTGACCAGTCTTGGGGTTAAGACCCTGACGAGCGGAACGATCACGAGGCTCAAAGGATCCGAAACCAAGGATGGAGACCTTCTTGCCCTCCACTACTGAATCAATAATCGTATCGATGGCGGCATCCACCACAAGGGAGACGTCTGTTTTAGTGAGCTCAGTGCGGGCGGCGACGAGGTTGACCAGGTCAGCTTTGTTCATTGGAGAAGGGTGATAAGTACGGAAGCTGTTCAGTGACAGAGCAGAAGACGAAATCCGTCACTGCTATCCCGAATCGCGCTAATCGTATGGACCTAAGCCGCTGCCGGCAACCGAAAGAGGCTGTGGCGCAACGCTTTATACGACCACTAGAAGACTTAATTCACTCACTTACCTGCTCTTGCCAGGCTTCCCAAGGGGCAATTTTCTGTCCACGGAGGAGCCCAAGAGCAGCCCCAGAAGCAAGTGCAGGCCTGACATCTGAAGGAATCCATTGGCGCAGTTTTTCCAGGCTTTTTAACTGACGAGGCCAATGGAAAGTTCGCCGATCCTTCAATGGCGCAAGTTGACGAAACGCTACAGGGATCAACAAACGTCCGCAGAACAGCACATTCCAAGGATGGGGAGCAAACACCACGCAACTGCCTGGCGTGGGGCCAGACGTCCAGAGCAGCCGCATCCCCGCAACAGTGGTGTGTTCTTCAGCAAAACTATCCAGTGAAGTCAACCCAGGCAGGAGATATGCCTCCTGCTCCTGCACCAACACAGGCCATCCAAGTGCATCTTGAAGCGCACGCACCCTGCCATGCCCTTCTCTGCTGGTCAGCAAGATCCGTGCCTGTCGCCCTAAGGAGAGCTGTTCTAAGGCCCCTATGGTCGCTTTCGTTAGCGGTGGACAATCGATCAATACGGGCTCTGGCTCACATCCCAGCCACCAAGCCGTCCCCCCATTGCAATCTCGATTGGGTGGGAACACCCAAAGGCCTTCTCTCAACCGTTGTGGAGGATTGCCCAACTCCGCTGCAGGGGGCATCGTCATGACATTGTGAAATAGGCAGAAGTAATTAGTTTGAGTCCAATGCTTTCTGCCTTGCCGCGGATACAGCTGTGAGCAAGGTGCATATCGGCACTCCTTGGCCTCTGGGCAGCACAGTCACAACACGAGGAGTGAATTTCTCCGTGGCAGCGCCCACGGCAGAGCGTATTGAGCTGCTGCTGTTCGCTGATGCGAATAACCCTCAGCCAGAACTCATTCTTGAACTTCAGCATTGCCATCGATCTGGCGACTACTGGCATGTGGAAGTGGAAGGATTGAAGGCCGGTTGTTGTTATGGATATCGGGTATTTGGCACAAATGAACCCGAAGGTCATAACTTTTACCCCTCCAAGGTGCTTCTTGATCCCTGCGCAAGAGCCATTAGTGGCTGGGATGTTTTTCAAAGAGAAGCGGCCAAAGGCGCTTCAGCAAATCTCCAAGCGTGTCTGAAGGGAGTGGTCTGCGAGCGAGAACTATTCGACTTCAAATCTCATCCCCGACCAAGAAATGCCTGGAACCGCAGCGTGATCTACGAGCTGCATGTAGGAGGCTTCACCAGCGGTTCAAAATCAGAAGTAGCACCTCAGCGCCAGGGCACCTTCCTGGGATTAATTGACAAGCTTCCCTATCTGCGAAAACTGGGCATCACGGCCATAGAGCTACTACCTATTTATGCCTTCGATCCATCTGATGCTCCCGCAGGGCGAGACAACTATTGGGGCTACAGCCCTCTCAACTGGTTTACACCTCATCCCAAATATGTTGTAGGTGACGATCCACTGCAGGCTCGCCAACAAGTACGCGAACTAGTGGCTGCATGTCATGACCAGGGCATCGAGGTCTTACTAGATGTGGTCTACAACCACACCACAGAGGCCAACTTCGATGGCCCCACAATCAGCTGGCGTGGCTTCGGTGAGACCCTCTACTACCACCAAAACGAACGTGGCGAGTACCTCGATGTAAGTGGTTGCGGCAACAGCATCGCAGCGAATCGCCCCATCGTGATGCAGCTGATTCTTGAATCAATGCGCTGCTGGGCTCTCGAGCTAGGAGTGGATGGCTTCCGCTTTGATCTTGGTATTGCGCTAAGTCGTGGTGAAGGTCTCAAGCCACTTGATCACCCTCCCCTATTCGAAGCGATTGAAGCTGATCCAGAACTCAGCGATCTAAAGCTGGTAAGTGAGCCCTGGGATTGTGGTGGGCTCTATCGGCTAAGCGATTTCCCTGCTCAACGCATCGGCACCTGGAACGGCCATTACCGAGATGATCTACGTGCCTTCTGGAAAGGAGACGAAAACAGCGCATGGCGCATGGGACAACGCCTAAGGGGAAGCCCAGATTTATACAAAGGTCAACCAGCTGAGCTGGGACATTCCGTGAACTTCATCACCGCACACGATGGCTTCACCCTCAATGATCTGGTGAGTTTTAACAGCAAGCACAACCTCGCCAATGGAGAGAACAACTGCGACGGAGACAATCACAACAACAGCTGGAACAATGGCATCGAAGGCCCCTGTAGTGACCATGAAGTGATGGCCCTACGCCATCGCCAGATGCGCAATCTGATCAGCACCTTGCTGCTCTCAACAGGAGTGCCAATGATGTTGATGGGCGATGAAGTTGGCCGCAGCCAGGGGGGTAATAACAACAGCTGGTGTCAGGACAACCCTCTCGGCTGGATGCTCTGGAACCCTGAACAATGCGACATGGATTTATACCTCTTCGTAAAGAAGCTGCTAAAGATTCGCCACCAACTTCCGGAACTCTTCAGCCCCATCAGTCATCCCCCAGAAGAGATGCCCAAAGATCTGCAGAAGAATCCGGGTGATCTCTGGTTGCAATGGCATGGCGTAAAAATCGACAAGCCGGACTGGGGGAGTTGGTCTCACACCATCTGCTACAGCCTTAATCAAGGGTCCAGCGGTTCCGTGATCTGGATGGGCCTCAACGCCTACAGCAAAGCCATGCACTTCGAGCTGCCAGAACCAACCTCTCCATGGCATCACCTCCTCGATACAGCACGTCCTAGCTCAGATGAAATCTCAACAAGCCCTGAACCATGCACTCCGGGCGAAATCGACCTTGAGAGCCGCAGCATGTTGGTCTTAATAGCTAAGGAATATGCCTTGAAACTCAAGCTTTGATAGGCACTATCAAGAAAGCGGGCGGCGGGAATCGAACCCGCATCATCAGCTTGGAAGGCTGAGGTTTTACCACTAAACTACGCCCGCGTCAGTACAGCTGAACCATTCCAGGGTGCGGAGTGAGCCTGCTGTTGAGCACCCCTTCATTATGGCCTTGCGCATCCCCCCTTTCTTGCAGCTTGACGACATCTAGAACCCTTCAAGGAAGATCCCGGGGCCGACTAATGATCGCCTATGGCCTTGGCGACGCAGGGACCGGGCTTGCTGCTACCCAGCTGGGGTTTTACCTCTTTCCTTTTTTTACTTGCACCGCAGGCCTGCCAGCAATTATTGCCGGCTCACTACTGATGGTGATCAAGGTCTGGGATGCCATCAATGACCCCTTGATCGGCTGGATGAGCGATCACACACAGAGCCGATGGGGACCGCGCTTGCCCTGGATGTTTGCAGCTGGGCTGCCCCTTGGCATCAGCCTTGCCGCAATGTGGTGGGTCCCCCCCGGAAGCGTGATCCAACGCACAACTTATTACGGGCTAATGGCGATTCTGCTAATGACCGCCTACACAAGCGTCAATCTGCCCTACGCCGCCCTCTCCACCGAGCTGACTTCCAACACCGGCATTCGCACACGACTAAATGCCGCCCGCTTTACCGGCTCAATCCTGGCCGGACTAAGTGGATTGATCGTGGCATCTATCGCTCTTGGCAATGGCGAGCAGGGCTACATCACGATGGGGCAAATCACTGGCACAATTGCCGCTCTAACCACCTTGTGCTGTTGCTGGGGGTTAGCCCCTTTCGCCAAAAAGGCACAACGCCCCACCCGACAGAAAGAACCCATAACTCAACAAGTACAGCGCATTCTTAACAACGTGCGCTTCCTCAAGGTATTGGGGCTTTATTTACTGCTCTGGTTCGGCCTGCAATTAATGCAGGTAGTAGCGCTGATCTACCTAGTGCAAGTGATGCACGT
Source organism: uncultured cyanobacterium (assembly GCA_913047395.1). Taxonomy (GTDB): domain Bacteria; phylum Cyanobacteriota; class Cyanobacteriia; order PCC-6307; family Cyanobiaceae; genus Prochlorococcus. The sequence goes on along the minus strand of CAJWUF010000054.1, from coordinate 1,018 downwards.
CCCGTCAGAACTATCCACCTGGATGCTGTTGCCATTCCAGATCAGCGCCTTGGTCGGCTTACAAATCTGGAGCCTTTTTTCAAACCGATTTGGGCGTCTAAGTGCACTGCGTTGGGGTTCGGGATTTTGGATAATTGCCTGCCTCTTCTCCATAGTCATCAAACCTCTACCCGATGGATTCACTCCTTTGCAGCTCGCGCCGCTATTGACGATGATCATTTTCGTGGGATTCGGCGCCTCCACGGCTTACCTGATTCCCTGGTCTCTATTGCCTGATGCCATCGACGCAGACCCTGGCAAACCAGCTGGTCTTTACACCGCCTGGATGATCTTCACCCAAAAGCTGGTCATTGGCTTCAGCATGGTTGTGTTTGGTGCAATGCTCTCCCTCTCGGGCTACCTCTCCCCTAAGGAATGCTCCGGAGCACTGACCTTCCTAGAGCAACCCCAGTCTGCAATTATCACCATTCGACTCTGTATGGGTCTAATCCCAGCCCTCTTAGTAGCAATGGGAATTCTGGTGATGCGACGCTGGCCTGAGAAAGGTGCTCATCTCAAGAACGCGACTTCATGAGAACACCCCGCTGGTTGAAACGGCTTGGTAGCAGCCTCATGATCGGAGGCCAGGCAGTAGCCGCTACCGCCAGAGGTCGTGTCAACTTGATCGACCTTTTCGATCAATTAATGGAAGCAGGTCCAGGGAGCTTCCTGATTGTGCTCATAACTGGTGTAGCAGCAGGAACAGTCTTCAACATCCAAGTTGCCGCAGAACTAGCTCGGCAAGGTGCTGGTTCAACCGTGGGTGGGATTCTCGCCATCGGCATGGCCAGAGAAATAGCACCTCTTCTAACCGCCACACTGCTCACAGGCAAAGTGGCCACTGCCTATGCGGCCCAGCTGGGGACCATGAAGGTTACCGAGCAGATCGATGCCATCACCATGCTGAGAACCGATCCGGTTGAGTATTTAGTGGTTCCAAGAGTGATAGCCATGGTGATCATGGCACCGGTGCAATGTC
>CAJWUF010000053.1 GCA_913047395.1 uncultured cyanobacterium | reverse complement strand
GCAGATCGATGAAGATCACTCCGCCATGGTCGCGACAGCGGTCAACCCAGCCACACAGTTGAACGTTGGAGGCAATGTGTTCACTACGCAGTTCGCCGCAACCGTTGCTGCGCATGGTGAAAGCTTCAGAATGAGAAGTGAGTTTCCCACAGGAGCTTCTTCAGTGTTGTTTGAAGCGTCTGTATTTACGATGCTCTTCATCTGACGGATGGACGGCGATAAAAGGGTCGCTTCACCACTGTCGCCGGATGATTCTTGCCGCGGATCTCTACCTCCAGAACATTGCCGATCTGGGCTAGTGAGGTGGGGACATAGGCCAATGCTATGGCTTCTCCCAGAGTGGGTGACCAGGTGCCGCTAGTGATTTCACCTACTTTTTTGTTGTTATGCAGCACTGGGTATCCATGACGGGCAATGGCTCGTCCCGGTAGCTTCAGGCCTATCAGTCGGCGAGCAGGACCATCTTCTGCTTGCTGCTCAAGTGAAGTTCGCCCAATGAAGTGGGCGGGCATTTCTAGGTGTACCAACCAGCCGAGACCAGCCTCGAATGGTGTTGTGTTTATGTCCATATCTTGTCCGTAGAGATGCATTGCTGCTTCCAGTCGCAGGGTGTCCCTGCAACCGAGCCCGCATGGGCTGACTCCTTCAGCGAGCATTAGCCGCCAGAGGGCGTGGCCGGCCGTTGAATTCAGTAGCAGTTCAAAGCCGTCTTCACCGGTATACCCAGTTCGTGCAACAAAGACTGATTCGGGTTGCTCTGTTCCTAAACCGTTGAATTGAACTTGTCGATGGCCGAAGCGTGGAAGGTTAGTCAGCGACTCGCCACTGAGGCGTTCCAATACGTCTATTGATTTGGGGCCTTGCACTGCCAGCAAAATGCCATTGGCTTTGGCATCCGAGAGATTGATGTCTGTGGCTTGCAAATGTTTTTTTAACCAGCTGGTGTCTGATTCGGCGCACGCTGCGTTGATCACAATCAGCAGGCTTTCTTTTTCTCTTTGATTGCTTTCAAGGTCGTAGATGACCAGGTCATCGATGATTCCACCTGTTTCATTGAGCAGCACCGTGTAGCAGGCTTCGCCTGGGCCGATGCGATGCAGGTCGGTGGGCACCAGTGCCTGCAGGGCGTCTTTGGGGTTGGTTCCTTCCAGACGCAACACACCCATATGAGAGATGTCGAACATTCCTACGTGCTGACGCACAGCCTGATGTTCTTGGAGTAGGCCGGAGAACTGCAGCGGCATTTCCCAGCCGGCAAAGGGGACCATTCGGCCTCCAGCCTCTCGGCAGAGTCCATTTAGGGGTGTGTGTTGCAGAACCAAGGGGTTTGAAGAGGTAATGCCGAAATCCTATGGAGTGTGTTGTTGTGTATGCAGAAGCGGAAGGAAAGCCGCAGATTTGATGATTTAAGTCGTCCGACCAGGCAATGGTCCTTACTCTGTACATCAATCGGGCATTGAACATGTCCACCAGAGCCAGCTGCAAAACCTGTGATCACTGTGGTGAAGGCCAGTTTGAGGCTGGTAGTTGGTGTCGAATGAGGCAGATTACCGTTCATCATGAGTTGGCACAGTTTGCGCTGTGTCATCACTGGATGGAACAAGCACCATCCTTGCCAGTGCTGAAGGAGCAAGCAACTGAGCGGAAGATGGACCGTCAGTTAGAGCTGAGTCGTGCCTTAGTGGGTTCCTTTAGTGAGGAGATTTGATTAGCTGCTTATTCGAGTTCTACTGAAGTAGCTAGTTATCAAGGTATTTTTGCTCAGTTTCTATTTAGATGTTTCCTGCAGGCTGAGCAGCATTAGCAAGCTGCGAGTTACTTTTGCGGCAAGAACACTACTCATCCCTGAAGAATCAAGTTGAGGTGCTAGTTCAACGACATCAGCACCAACGAGTTGATGCTCTTTTAGTACTTCTATGACGGCAGCGAAGTCGTGCCATGAAAAGCCGCCTGGTTCAGGTGTGCCTGTTCCTGGCAGTACGCATGGGTCGAACCAATCCAGATCCATCGTGAGATAGATGGGTTGGCCTCGATGATCAGCAAGGGCTTTGGCTAGTTCAGTCGCTGGTTTGCCGGGGGTATGGCTCACCAGACGTTGTTGGTTATGTAATTCCAGAAATTCTGCACGTGTTCCACTGCGGATTGCTAACTGCAGTAGCTGACCACTGGGCAGTACCTCCAGGCAACGGCGCATGGCACATGCATGACTGTGTTTTGCCCCAAGCCATTCTTGGCGTAGATCTGCATGGGCATCCAGTTGCAACAGCACTAGATCCGAATGGCATTCAGTCATGGCGGCTACTGCGCCAGCGCTGATTGAGTGCTCTCCGCCAAGCATTAACGGCTTGAGTCCTATCGCTATTACCTGTTGGGTGGCTTGTTTGACTGCTGCTACAACCGGCTCGGGATCACCGAAGGGAATTTCAACGGCACCAAGGTCAGTGAAGTTGATGTCTTCTAGATCTAGACCAAGTTGCGGGCAGTAAGTCTCTAGGCCGTTGCTGACTTCGCGGATTGCGGCTGGGCCGAAACGGCTGCCGGGTCGGAATGAGGTAGTGCCGTCGTAGGGCACTCCATAAAGTCCGACTTTGCATCCTGCAGGGTCGCGTCTGGCGGCCATGAAGATGGCGCCTGTGGTGTCGAATGTGTCATCAATAGCTTGTGTGTTTTGGCTCATTTGCTCAGCTCCCGCTCAATGAAAGCTGGTATTGCTTCAAAGGCACCCTGTTGCCAGCGGGGGCTCCAGATTTCACAGCTAGTTGATATTGCAGCGGCTCGCGCTGGTAAGGGGTTGCGGTAACGGGGACCATCAACGGCGGCGAAGGTCCAGCTCCACCAGCCGCTCGGATACATCGGTACCGAGCCGTATAGGGGATCGGCATGGCCGAATACTTCACGAATAAGGCGAACGGTGTCGATGTGAATCTGCTTAAAAGCTTCTGGTGACTCGCTTTGACTAGCAAAAACTCCCCCTGGCCGGAGGATGCGCCTGCACTGCTTGAAGAAGGCCTCGTTGAAGAGGCCTTCAGCGGGCCCGCTCGGATCTGAGCCATCTACGAGCACCACGTCGTAGGAGGCTTCTGCTGCATTAGTCGTCCAGGCAATGCCATCTTCTAGGTAGAGGTGTAAGCGTGGATCGCTCCAGGCATGGCCTCCAAGGCTGGGCAGATGTTGTTTGCTTAGTTCCACTACTCGGCCATCGATTTCCACCATGTCGAGGTGTTGCACTTCATGGTGGCGTAGGCATTCTCGCGCCGTGCCGCCATCACCGCCGCCAATAACCAATACCCGTTCAAGCTTGTTAGCGCTGCAGAGAGCTGGGTGGACCAGGGCTTCGTGGTAATGGCGTTCTTGGTGCTCTGCGGTCATCCAGCAGCCGTCGAGTAAGAGTCCCTTCCCATAGCGATTGCTTTCGATCACAGTGATTCGTTGGAATGGGCTGATTTCATCAACCAGCACACGGCCTTGCAGGCCATAGCGAACGCCCTGGTGGTGTTCATCAATCCAGCTGCTTGATGTTGCTGGAGGGCTTTTCATGGCAAGCAGACGTGCAACCTTCTTTCAGCTAAGTCTCCCGTAGGGCTGGGATGTCAGCCATGGCGCGATCGAGCAAGACTTGATCATCAAGCAGCGTTTGATGGATTCTGCTGGTAGAATTTATATTTTAGATAGCTATAATTCCATATTGGTTAATACTCAAGAGAGAAGGAACTTGAAGCTTATCTTTTTAGCTGATAGGAAAGTAATGGCAATAAATTACTCTGATTGTCATTTGCTATAGCTGGGTATGTCTTTAAATCAGGCATCAAGTTGTCAGTCATCAACTGTGGGTTTGTCTTGACGTTTTTTCTTCAATACTCCCCGCTGTTTCTTACTGTCTAATCTACGTTTTTTTGCACTACGACTTGGCTTGGTGGGTTTTCTAGTTTTTGATGGAGGCTTGAGGCCTTCACGTATCAGATCTGCCATGCGTGCAAGTGCTAACTGTCGGTTTTGATATTGCGATCTTTCTTCAGATACAACAACACGTATTGAACCTGCTACTACTCGGCTGCCAAGTCGATCAATAAGGCGCTGCTTACGTGTTGGACCAATTGAAGATGAGGTTTCTATATCAAATAAAAGCTCAACTCTTGAATCAGTTGTGTTCACGCCTTGTCCACCAGGTCCAGAAGCTCTTGAAAATCGCCAATGAAGTTCCCCAGCAGGGATGCTAAGACGTGAATTAACTGTCAAATCAGGCATTAAGTTCAGGCGTATCGTTTTTTGCGTGTGTGGCAAAGGTATAAATCTTTAATGCCGTTTGCTGTAAATGGATCATTCACCTTTTGTTTGATCCTGGCCTTGACTTCGACGGTTTCGAAAAGCTCTCTCACCTGACCACAGCGCTATTGCAATCAGAACTGCGGTAATGGTGAGTGGAAAATCGCTAGGGGCTATGGCGAAAACTTGATCAATCATGGTTGGTTTTGATTAAAGAAGAGGCATTGAGTTTCGCTGTTGAATGCTTACATTACTCACCTCTGTTGGTTGAATGATTCAATCTGCTTTGACCCGATATCTGGCCGGAGTTTGCTTCTGCGCGAATTGCTGCTTTAGCAGCTTGCCAGAGTTGCTCAAGTTCAGCTATTGATTGGTTGTCAAATTGGCTATCGAGAGCAGCTTCAACGCGAGAAAATCGCTCGAGGAAGCGTTGGTTTGTACCCACAAGACCTTCTTCTGGGCTGAGGCCGCACCAGCGAGCAACATTTACCAGAGTGAACAGCACATCACCAAGTTCTGTTTGTGCATGGTTGAGATCCTTGTTGGCGATGGCTTCTTTGAGTTCCTCGAGCTCTTCTTGCACTTTTTCCCAGACCCCCTCGATGGTGTTCCATTCGAAGCCAATCGCAGCAGTCTTTTTGGAGATAACCATTGCTCCAGCTAAGGCTGTTTGACCACGTATTTTGCTGCGCAGCCGATCGCTGATAGGACTAGTAGAGGGTGCGTTGGCTTGTTCAGCCACTTTGATTGACTCCCAATTTTCTCGAACTGCCTCGCTATCAACTGCTATTTCATCTGCAAAAACATGGGGGTGACGGCGAATCAATTTCCTGCTGATGCCACGGGCGATATCTTCGAGATTGAAGCGTCCATCTTCGTTAGCTATCTGAGCATGTATTACTACCTGCAGAAGTAGATCTCCTAGCTCTTCATTTAGGTGGTTGTCATCGCCATGACGGATGGCATCGGCCACCTCGTGTGCTTCCTCTAGTACGCAGGGAATCAATGAGGTATGGCTTTGCTCTAGATCCCATGGGCACCCTCCTTCTGGATCTCTTAATTGGGCTACTACGTTGATCAGTTCAGTGATGGCTTCTGATGTTGCCTGTTGGTTTTTGGCGACCATGGTCATTGGCCCGTGTTCATCTACCTTCTCATCGATGGCGCCAGCGGTGCCACTCGGCTGGAAGTGGATCACCATCGAGAATTAGGTGTAGCCAAGCGCTGGCTTCTAGACCAATCAGTAGTGATAGGAAGGGCTGAGGATTAAGTCGCAGTTGCTCTTTGCATGCCTTGGTGACGCTGAGCAGCGTAGGAAAACCAAGAGGCTGCAAAAGCATTAGTAGTAGGGCCGTCCAGCTGATTAGGTAGGTCAGTCTCAGTGCGGTGCCGATCAGAGGACCGTGTGAGAAGAGGGAGCGATGGGGAATCAGCTTGCGGTATGGCCACCAGAGTCCTTTTAATGGCCCCCAGCGTTTCAGTGCCTTTGAGTACGTATCGAGGTCAGGAGAGAGCCAAAGTCCGCCGAAGGCAAATGCCAGGCCAGCGATCAGTCCATTGGCTAAGCCCACTAGCAGGCAGAGGCAGAGGCTAAATGGCAGGCTCAAAAAGCAGGTGGCGTTGTCGTGCTCCTTGCCTGATGCCATGGGTTTTCAAAGATAAGCGAGCTCACCTTGACTCGTTAGTGCAGAGTTGTCTGTGAGCTGCGATGAGCTCAGCGGTAGATCGCCTGCCTTACAAGCAGGATGTCACTGGTTCTAATTTGGCTTTGCTCATATTCAAATCATTAATTCTCGATAGGCTTTGTTTTAAGTCCCAGCGCTTAACAATCTCTCCCAGAAGCTCTGTGTTGTAGATGATGCTAATTGGTTTATTTGTTGTCGTTGCATTGCAGGTTGCTTGTAGTTCGGAGTTGATACTTAACGTGGATTCGACAAGCCCACAGGGACAAAAGCTTTTTAATTGGATTTTGGTTGAAACTGACCGCAGTACTGCTTTGCTTATGAGATGACGAAAGTCGGGCACAAGCGGTTGCCAATCCGTTGGGGGCGAATAGTTCTTGTCGCTGCAGCCTTTGGCTTGTCTGCCATTGCCTGGCTGGTGCGCAGCCCTCTCAATGAGGTTGAAGGCTGGGCTGCGGATCGTATGCAGGAAGCCCTGGGCGGCAATCAGGTTCCAGATGATCTTGTGCTGCTTGTTTATGACGACAGCACACAGAATCAGGCGGCGGCGGCGGATCTTCTCGATCAGTCTGAGCTCAAGGCACTGAGCTCATGGCCAGTTCCTCGATACATGTGGTCAGAGTTGCTTCACCGCTTACAAAAAGCAGATGTGGCTGCCGTCGCTTTTGATGTCGTATTTGATCAATCCAAACCTGGCGATGAAGTCTTTGCTGAAGCTCTGAGAATGTTCAAGGCACCAGTTGTCTTGGCAACAGCTGTTGATGATCCCGATCAAAGTCAGTTTGGTTTGTTGGCCGGGTTGATTAGACCTCACGAAGACCTACTTAAGGGAATGCCCCATGTGCAGGAGGGACACATTGCAGTGCTGGGTGATTTTGGTGGGGTCGTAAGGCGCTCCCCACGTAGTTATGCCAAGGTCAAGACTTTCCTTAGTGATCTTGATCCTCCTGCCTCTTTGAGTGAGGTATTACATCGATCGAGTTCGGAGATTTCAACTGTTCCGGTGCCTGATCTAGAGGTTTGGACGGAGTCTTTGAGCTTTTATGGGCCACCTGGAAAGTTCAGGACGATGTCGCTATGGAATGTGTTCGAAGACGGTGCATTTCGCCGACTTCTGCAAAGAGGATCTCTTCGAAATAGCACCGTATTGATTGCTAATACCACACTTGAGTCTCAGGATTTTCATCCCACTCCATTTGCGGTACATGGTGGAATGCCTGGTATTGAAATCCATGCCACGGCATTGGCGAACTTGCGCCAGGACAACCATCTTCTCTTGCTTCGTGCAGGTTTTCCCTGGTTGGCTGGTCTCGCTGTGTGGGGGGTTTTGCTTGTTCTTGTGCTGGATCGTGTTGATCGTCCCCCGGCTCGTTTGCTCTGGTCGTTGATTACAGCAGCTTGCCTTGTTGTTTGTAGCGTTTCTATCGCCATAACCACTCAACGCTTTGTTCCGATGGCGAGCTGGATGGGTGCCACGCTCATGCTTGGCCTCCTTTCTTCTGGAGAGGCTTCTTTTCGTCTTCAGCGCACACGTAAGCATCTTCAGTCCACCTTGTCTAAATATCTTTCTCCTGCGGTGACTAAGGAAGTCATTGGAGATCTTGATAAATGGGACTTGGATTTAGGAGGAAAGGCGCATGAGGTGATTGTTTTGATGACTGATATTCGCGGCTTCACTGCTAAAACTACTAAAAGCACAGAAGAAGGAACTGTTGCAGAATTGGTTGATCGCCTTAATACATATTTCACAGCTATAGTTGAAGAATTAATGGCTTTAGATGCCACTGTAGATAAGTATGTTGGTGATTCGGTACTGGCATATTTCGGTGCTCCTATTAGCCGCGGTCTAGATCAGGATGCCTGCGCAGCTGTTGAGGCAGCACGGCGAATCTGTCGTAGGTTGCGTGAATTGAATCAGCAATGGGAGTCGCAGGGTCTTGAGCCATGGGAGCAAATAATAGTGCTTAGTGCAGGATCGGTGATCTGTGGCAATATTGGTTCACCAAAACGTCTGGATTACACGATCATTGGTGATGCTGTAAATCGTGTCAGCCGACTTGAGGCTCTTGCAAAACAGCATTCCTGTTCGATTGTGGCATCGAGCGAAGTTATTGAGCTAACAGGTTTAACCGATGAGTCTAAAAAACTCGGAGAGTTTATGCTAAGGGGGCAATCTGTTCAGTCAGTCTTTTCAGTTACGGAATATTGATGCAAGAAAAGCAAGGATACTATTTTGCTAATATCGTCTGATTTCTTTTGTGGAGTTTGATTCCTTTGGGCAGGTTTCTTAAACTTAATTCTTTGGTTGCTCTTGCAGCAGTTGCCTCTTTAGGGAATGCTGCTTTTGCACTTGACTATGAGCGGGCGAAGGTAACAAGGATCCTTGATGGCAATGAGGTTTTCATCAATGATCAAGAAGCTTCTCTTGGATCAACTGCCACACGTGGCTCCACCCTCAGAACAGGAGTGAGTCGAGCGCGATTGCTGTTCAGTCCAACGGCTATCGGCTTGATGAATCGAGATACCAAGATTCGGCTAGGTGAGAAATGTTTTAGGGAAGACGCAGGTTCTGTGCTTGTTAATGGCAAGTTGCTTGCTTGCCTGGGGCGTGATGGTGGCCGCACGAAGATTGCTGGGAGTCGCGGTACTACCTATGTGCTTTCGCGCACTGAGGATTCGGGTTATTCCCTTTCTGTTTTGGCTGGTGAGGTTATCGTTTCAGATGATCCAGGAGACTTTCCTCAAATCAGTGAGGACTACAACATTGAGGATCGTTATCCAAAATTAAATCCTAGTTTTGGTATCAATCTGGCGCCATACGCAAATATATATCCCAGCTCAGGTGGGTCTATATTAGGTAATATTAGTGCCTTTATTCCTTTGGCTCAAAAGGAATCTAGAGCACTTCTTTACTCGCATACTGCCGCGAGTTCTGACTTTGACGACGTTTGGGGAGTGACTACTGAGCTGGGATATCGCTGGTTTAACGCATCCAATCGTTCCACCACTGGTGTCTATCTCGGTTACGGCGGATATGACACGCCTTCCTGTTTCAATAACATGATAAATACTGGTGGACAGTGGGAGCGTTCACGTTGGAGGTTTGGCGTAAGTACAGGATTAAAGCTCAACGATTGTGATTCGGGATTTAATTTTGGATCCGTGAATCTTTCTATTCCTATCTCAAGATTGTCGGCTACACGTACTATTCACCTAGGTATCACCCCATATCTGATTTGGGGTGGGCAGATCGCAACTCCGGGGAGTCTTTATGAATCTGATCAAGAGGGTGGCGTTTCTCCTGGAGGGGCTGTATCCATTACTGTCCCAGCCTCTGAAGCACTTAGTTTTAAGGTCTACGGAACGATTGACTCGGTTTATGGAGGTGTGATCGGCGGATTGCTCTCCTATCGCATCCCCTTCAACGGTAGTTTTGTTCGAGATCCGAATGCTGATCAGCTTTCAGCTGGGGTTGGTGGGCAAACGCAAACCCTGCAGCAGATGTCGACATTGCCTAGCAATTCCCCTCTAGCAGGCAAAGCCCAGTTCCCTTTACCGCAGCAACCTGTTGATGTTCGTTTGGCCAGTACAACGCTTGCAGCTGCTGATGCTGTATCTCCACTATTGAAGAGTTGGCCTTCTGATTCTGAGTTAATTACGTTGGGAATTAATGATCAAAAAACAGTCATTTCTCAGGGTTATCAGGCTCGTTTCTCTGCTGATGGTGAACTGATTGGTGATGTTGTGCAAATGAAGCCAGACCAGATTCTCATGTTGCTAAAGGAGAATCTTCAAGGTCAAGATCCTTTACCCGAAAGTCGAGTCATCGCTGAATTTGCTAATCAGCAGGGCATCCTAACCACGGAAATCGCTGAGATCACAGGCATCGTATTTCATGAAGTTGCTGGGCTTCCGATTAGCCAGACTGTGGATGCACCATTTGGTATTAATCGCCCCCCAACGGGGCAATACGTTTGCCAAGCCACCGATGAGGCTAAGAAATATGCTGAACAAGAACTACGAGATGATGGCGATCAGCATTCTGCCGATCAGGTTAAAGATGCCGATCGTATCTACCTTGGTGCTGGCGATAAGATCGCCAATGGTTGGCCAGCTACGGTTTCTACATCCAAGGCCTATCGCTTCGCAAACAGTTCCACCTGTGATGAACTTAATTCCATTATTGAGGGCGACGATAGTTACGATGGACCAGATAATCCTCTTGAGTTGAAGAAGCTCAGCTAAAGATTAATCCGAGGAGACAATTTGCTTATAGTTGTCTCCTTTATTCGGTTTTCTGAGTAGTATGAGCTACTGAATATTTGATGCTTTCTTTTAAAAGGAAAGGTTTGCTATAGCTAGGTCCTTCCATTGAAATTTTGTTTTGATCAAGGGAATATGTATCCCGTTAGCTTGCGATTCGAAGTCAGATAGATATGTAGGGAGTAGATACCCAGTTTGTTGTTGATTTCATGGATGCCTCTTAGCTTGATGAGGCTTTTGGTTGGATTCGGCGGATCATCAACGAGAAGCAGCTGCAGCTAAGCGCTGGCTTCTAGACCAATCAGTAGTGATAGGAAGGGCTGAGGGTTAAGTAGCGCAGAAAAAACCAAAGACCGCAAAACCATAACTAGTCGGGAGTTCAGCTCGTTAGCTAGGCCAGTCT
>CAJWUF010000052.1 GCA_913047395.1 uncultured cyanobacterium | reverse complement strand
CATGGCTCTTAGCCTGGCCATGAGCTCTTCAATGGAGAATGGCTTGGTTAGATAATCATCAACTCCGGCATCCAGTGCCTTGACACGATCTGTGACGTCGTCATTACCTGTGAGCATCAAGATCGGTGTCTTAATGCCACTAGAACGTATGCGTTGGCATACATCAACACCTGTGAAATCAGGGAGGTTCCAATCAAGAATAATCAGGTTTGGGGGTGGTTCACTTCGAGCTTTGATCAGTCCTGAGGCTCCGTTTTCGGCCACGCTTACCTCATAACCCTCCACATCGAGCTCTAGTCGCAGAAGCTCTGTAAGCCTCGGTTCATCATCCACCAATAGGATCCTGGTTTTAGGCGGTGATGCGTCAGTCATTTAGATGATTGGCCTGGTTTCTACTTAAGCAGTTCCTCTGATCGAGGTCTTGTGCTTTCAGGGATTTATAGGCGAGCTCCTTCTTCAGGATGTTCACCCATTTAGAAGGGTGGGAAGTTTCTCGAAGAGATCGGGTTTGATTACATAGCCTTCTGCACCTGCCTCGAGGACCTGGCGTTGTTTGTTGGGGTCACTGAGGGCAGACACGACAAAAACACGCGGAAAGTTTTCACGGTCATATTGCTGTTGGAGTTGCTGTAGGCATTCCAGTCCATCCATCCCTGGCATCATCAGGTCCAGCAGGACCAAATCAATGCTCTTTAAAGAGGCAGTATCGAGGAAGGCTTCGGCCGATTCGAAGCTCAAGACGCAATGCCCCTCGTCTTGAATTTCTTCTTTGAGTAATTGGCGAACCCTGGGGTCGTCATCGACTATTGCCACGGTGAGGGGAGCGCGCTTTACCGGTGATTCCTCGCTATTTGGCTGCATTTTTTGTTGATCCTTGTGTTGAGGTGATATCCATGGCAACGGCTTAGCTAATGGCAGCTAAGCGTTTCAGACCTTAATGACTCGGCCATCGTGGAACCTGGCCACCCGGTCTGCCCTTGCAGAAACATCGTTTTCGTGGGTGACCAGCACCAGAGTGATTCCCTGATGATGCAATTCATCGAAGAGGTTGAGAACATCTTCTGTAGTTTGAGAATCAAGAGCACCCGTGGGTTCATCAGCTAGCAGTAATGCTGGTCGGTTGATCACTGCACGGGCAATGGCGACCCGCTGTTGCTGCCCTCCTGAGAGTTGATTGGGGCGGTTGCCCATCTGTTGAGTTAGTCCGACTCTCTCTAGAGCTTGCTTGGCTCGTTCTCTTCGCTGGTCAGCAGGCAACCCGGCATAAATCATTGGCAGCATCACATTCTCCAAGGCTGTGGCTTGGGGTAGCAGATGAAATTGCTGAAAGACAAAGCCAAGTTCTTGATTGCGTAGATCCGCTAGAGCGTCATCATCGAGATCTTCGATCGATACTCCGTTGAGTTGATAGCTGCCGCTGGTTGGACGATCTAGGCAGCCAAGAATGTTCATTGCCGTGCTTTTGCCAGAGCCACTTGCGCCCATTACGGCCAGGTAATCCCCCTGATTCACGATCAGATTGAGATGGTCTAAAGCTTTTACTTCGCTAGCTCCTTGCCCATAGAGCTTGCTTACATCGCTCAGTACGGCGACGGGTTTACTGCTACTGCTGGCTCGATCAGCCAAGGGACCCCTGACTGCCCATTGCAATTGCTTCTTGAAGAAGCGGCGTGCCGGCTACGGCACTATTGGCCCATTGAAAGAGAGGGTTCGAAAGTATTCCGCCAACGGCTGTGACGAAAACGCATCCCAAGAGTGCAACCCGAAGCGGAGGCATCCCAAGCGTCGACCATTGGATTGGTGGATACGACTTCACAACATCAGAAGCCTCCTGTGGTTCTTTGACCACCATCATCTTGATTACAGAAATGTAGTAATAAATCGACACCACGGAGGTCACTAGGCCAACAACTACCAGGAGGTATTGGTGGTCAGCCCAGCCTGCAAAGAAGAGATATATCTTGCCAAAGAAGCCGAGCATGGGAGGTATTCCTCCCAAAGAAAGCAGGCAGAGACTTAGACCAAGGGTTATTAATGGATCTTTTTGATAAAGGCCTGCATAGTCAGATATTCGATCACTTCCTGTACGTATGGAGAAGAGGATGATGCAGGCAAAAGCGCCCAGGTTCATGAATAGATAGGCCGCCATATAGAGAACCATTGCCGCGAAGCCGTCTTTGGTGCCACATACCAGGCCAATCATCACGAACCCTGCCTGGCCGATGGAGCTGTAGGCCAGCATCCGCTTCATTGATGTTTGTGCCAGCGCTACGACGTTGCCCAGAGTCATGCTCAGCACTGCAAGCACGGTGAAAAGCAACTTCCATTGGTTGTCGAAAGCCCCAAAGCAGCCAACTAATAACCTCAGCGCCAGAGCAAAGCCAGCAGCTTTAGAGCCCACAGAGAGGAATGCAACCACAGGCGTTGGAGATCCTTCATAGACATCAGGTGTCCATTGGTGGAAGGGCACTGCAGCGATCTTGAAGGCCACAGTGGCAAGTACGAAAACCAGTGCTAGCGCAGCCAGTGGTGTGGGGCTGGTCAGTAGTGAAATGCCAATTGCTTGCAAGCTGGTGGTGCCGCTCAGCCCGTAGAGAAGAGAAGCTCCGTAAAGAAAAACAGCAGCAGCAGCAGAGCCAACCAGAAGATATTTGAGTGCAGCTTCGGAACTACGCGCATCTCGTTTCATGTAGCCAGCGAGGAGGTAGCTGGCGACGGAGAGGGTCTCGAGGGAGACGAACACACTCACAAGATCGGTTGAGCCGCAAAGGAGCATCGCCCCTAGCGTTGCAGCCAAAAGGATGGCGGCATATTCACCGATTGGCGTGCCTGATTGCTCTGCATAGCGCCAGCTGATCAGTAGTGATAGCAAGGTTGAGAGAGCCACCACGGCCCTAAAGGCGATGGCCAGATTGTCTGCCAGGAAGGCCCCAAGGAAAGAGGGCTCCAAAGGCGCATTCCATTGCTGCGCAAGGAGTACCAGGGCTATGCCGAGGCCGGCATAGCAAATGGGTGGCACCCAGCGGGCTGCGACCTGCTCGCCAGCGAGGTCCACAAGCAGGGTCGCCAGCATCGCTATTAGTACTGCCCCTTCCGGGGCAATAGCACCAGCATTGAGCGCAAGGTTGAGCAGCTCGCTGGGAGCTGCCGAGGCCTGGGTGGCGATAAGAAATACACCCATGTCGGGCATGACGCGTGCACGATCAGACCAGTTCGGATGACTGTAGCTGCGCCGCCTTGCTAAACCTTATGAAGTACCTCGCACTATGCAGCTTGCTTGCTGGTGCGATAAAGATTGGAACGCTTACATACCGTCTGTGGCGAACACCCTTGTAATTGTCGAAAGCCCTACTAAGGCCAGAACCATCCGTGGGTTCTTGCCTAAGGACTTCCGTGTAGAAGCCTCTATGGGGCATGTGCGTGACTTGCCCAACAACGCCAGCGAGATCCCTGCGGCCCAGAAGGGTCAGAAGTGGGCCAACCTTGGTGTAAACACCTCAGAGGACTTTGAGCCTCTTTATGTGGTCCCAAAGGACAAAAAGAAGGTGGTCAAGGAGCTCAAGGCTGCTTTGAAGGGAGTTGACCAACTTTTGTTGGCGACTGACGAAGATCGAGAGGGCGAAAGTATTAGTTGGCATCTTTTGCAGTTGCTGGCCCCCAAGGTGCCGGTGAAGCGCATGGTGTTTCACGAGATCACCAAAGAAGCCATCTCCAAGGCTCTAGACCAGCCTCGAGATCTTGATATGGAGTTGGTTCATGCCCAGGAGACGCGCCGCATCCTTGATCGTTTAGTGGGCTACACCCTTTCACCACTGTTGTGGAAGAAGGTTGCATGGGGGCTTTCTGCCGGTCGGGTGCAGTCCGTTGCTGTGCGGTTGATTGTGCAGCGCGAACGTGCTCGTCGGGCGTTTTGTAGTGGCAGTTACTGGGATCTCAAGGCAAAGCTTGAGAAAGATGGCACTTCTTTTGACGCCAAGCTCACAAAAATTGCTGGAGAGAAGATCGCCACTGGTAGTGATTTCGATGAGGCGACAGGTGATCTGAAGGCTGGCAGCAGTGTTCGGCTGCTTAATGAATCAGACGCGCTCAGCCTTACCGAGACCGTTCGCTCCAGTCAGTGGCGAGTTGAAGCGGTGGAAGAGAAGCCAACGGTGCGTAAGCCGGTGCCTCCCTTTACTACAAGCACTTTGCAACAGGAAGCCAATCGCAAGTTGCGGTTTTCGGCGCGGGAAACGATGCGATGCGCTCAAGGGCTCTATGAGCGTGGCTTTATTACTTACATGCGTACTGACTCGGTACATCTATCCGAGCAGGCAATTAGGGCTGCACGTGGCTGCGTGGAGTCCCGCTATGGCAACAATTATCTGAGCAAGGCCCCACGTCAGTTCAGCACTAAGGCTCGTAATGCTCAGGAGGCCCATGAAGCGATTCGGCCAGCTGGTGAGAGCTTTCGTGCTCCAAGTGAGTCTGGACTTGAAGGGCGTGACCTGGCCCTTTATGAGTTGATTTGGAAGCGAACAGTGGCCAGCCAGATGGCAGAGGCTCGACTCACCATGCTGGCGGTGGATCTTTGCGTGGCTGATGCCAACTTCCGAGCAACGGGTAAGCGCATCGATTTCCCTGGTTTCTTTCGCGCCTACGTGGAGGGCAGTGATGATCCAGACGCTGCGCTGGAGGGTCAGGAAGTCTTGTTGCCCGATTTGGTAGTTGGAGAGTCTCCTAAGCAACAGGAGGTGGAAGCACTCGGCCATCAGACTCAACCGCCGGCTCGCTATAGCGAGGCCTCACTGGTGAAGATGCTTGAGAGGGAGGGCATCGGTAGGCCTTCCACCTACGCCAGCATCATCGGCACCATCGGCGATCGGGGTTATGCCGCTCTGCAAAACAATTCGCTTACTCCCAGCTTTACTGCTTTCGCTGTAACGGCTTTATTAGAGGAGCATTTCCCCGACTTGGTAGATACCAGCTTCACTGCTCGGATGGAATCCACTCTTGACGAGATCTCCACGGGCAAGGTTGAGTGGCTGCCTTATCTCGAAGGCTTTTACAAGGGCGATAAGGGTCTTGAGAGCCAGGTGCAGCAGCGTGAAGGTGATATTGATTCGAGTGTCTCTCGCACTATCGATCTAGATGGACTTCCTTGCGTGGTCCGTATTGGTCGCTTTGGGGCCTATTTGGAAGCCAAGCGAGTGGGTGAAGACGGCGAGGAAGAATTAATTAAGGCCACCCTCCCTCAAGAGATCACCCCTGCTGATCTTGATGCAGACAAAGCTGAGTTAATTCTCAAGCAGAAAGCAGATGGTCCGGAATCTATTGGAGAAGACCCGGAAACAGGTGATCAGGTTTATCTCCTCTTTGGTCAGTACGGGCCTTATGTGCAACGAGGCCAGGTGAGTGAGGAAAATCCGAAGCCAAAGCGGGCATCCTTGCCTAAGGGATTGAAGCCGGAAGAGCTCGCTCTAGAAGATGCCCTTGGCTTACTTCGTCTGCCGCGTCTGCTGGGAGAGCATCCTGATGGTGGAAGAATTCAGGCGGGCTTGGGTCGTTTCGGTCCGTATGTGGTCTGGAACAAGGGCAAGTCAGAGAAGGACTATCGCTCACTTAAAGCTGAGGATGATGTGCTTTTAGTTGGGCTTAGCCGCGCCTTAGAGCTGCTTGCGATGCCCAAACGAGGCAGGGGTGGTCGTACTGCATTGAAAGATCTCGGTATTCCGCAGGGTAGTGAGGAGAAGGTGCAGGTTTTTGACGGTCCCTATGGTTTGTATGTCAAGCAGGGGAAGGTGAATGCTTCGCTGCCTGAAGGGAAGGGCGCTGATGACATCACTCTTGAGATAGCTGTAGAGCTATTGGCTGCCAAGGCTTCAAGCAAGAAAGCAAGCCGAAGCAAAAAGAGCACTTCAACATCGAGCAAAAAACCTGCCGCAACCAAACCCAAAGCCCGCAAACCGCCTGCGACTACAAAGACAGGCCGCTTACGTGCCAGTGCTGTTCGGGTAATCAAGCCTGGTGATACCTGATGCCCAGAGTGAGCTCAAAGAGTTTGCCTGCTGGTTTGATTGGCTTGTGGGTTCCGTTGCTTGCTTTGCTGTTGCAGGCCTGCACTAATAAGCCTTTGGGGCAAGAGCTTGCAAACAGTTTTGATACCCCACCGGAGCAGCCTGCGCAGGTGACACCTGTTGATAGTGATTCAGATGCCCCTGAGCCTTCAGCTGAATCAAGAGCTCCAGCTAAGGAAAGGACTAAGCCTGATGATTCAAGTCCTAAAAATTTGCCAGAGGTTGAACAGAAGCCAGGTTTCACTGCTGCACCTGTCACGCCGCAGCCTTATCGAATCACCATCAAGTTGTCCGGTGCTGATCCTTCGGCACCGGCTGAAGCCGTTACACAGGCATTGAGAAGGGCTGGAGTGAACTTTGAGGTTGAGACGATTGAAAGGGTTCAGGCCCAGTCTTCAAACACAGTTTCACCATCCGATATGGGAGAGAAGCCGTGATTCGCTTTAGGGGCCTGCGAAATACAGGTAATTCAAGAGTCCCTGAACCCCTAAGTCGCCGCCAGGCATTGCGAATGATGGAGACTTCATACCTTGCAGCGGCCTCAGCCCTGATTTGGGTGGCCCTTTATTACATCCCTGTGGCCAGAGCCCTTTTTCGGTTGGCGTTGCCGTTGCCTTTAGCTCTATTGCATGTTCGTCGTGGTTCTAAGGCAGGCCTAGAGGGTGTTGTGTTGGCCGTACTTCTGCTGGTTGCATTAATGGGCCCGGTTCGTGGCCCATTAATGCTCTTCCCCTATGGCCTTCTTGCTTTATGGCTGGGCTGGAGTTGGCATCGTGGACTGAACTGGTGGCTGAGTTGGGGTTGTGGGGTTTTGCTTGGAACAGCTGGTTTTTTGATGCAGGTTTTAGCGCTGTCGCTTTTGGTGGGAGAGAACTTATGGGTGGTGATCACCCGAGCAGGAGCAGGTTTGCTTGATCGACTGGTGGATTTTTTCCATCTGCCTTTTGCTCCAGATCTCATGCATGTGCAGCTGATGGCACTTGCTTTGGTGGTCTTTCAGGAAGTGGTCTATGTGCTTGTTCTTCATGCACTCGCTTTCTGGATCTTCCCTCGTTTGCAGGGGCCTATTCCTGAGCCCCCCAGGCTTTTACATGGTCTTGTTGCCCTCGACCCCCTTTGATGTTCAGCCGGCCTCTCCCAGTAGAGGGCTGCCATCAGGCTGTAAAGCTTTTGGTAATAGGGCCTCCCCTGCTGAGGTAGAAAGTTGGCTAAAGCCTTGGCGAGATAGCGGTAGGGACATTTCTTTGTTGTTGGTGTTAGCGGGTACGCGTACAGCCGAGGTGGAGGGCATCTCGGCTGCGGGCTCTACATCAGCTTCTCGTCGTTACACAGCCGTGGCTGATGCAGAGCTGCTACTTAAGGGCGTGAATAGGCCAAGGCTGTGGCCGCTTCCACCTCTTCCGGCGGGTATTTCGCCGGCCTTAATTAGTTATGTTGCCGCTCGCTGGATTGGCGTTGATCCATTGGTAGCGGCAGTGGGTCTGACCCTGCCGCCGCCATTCCCACACCTGCGCTTAGAGGCGGCGAGACTTGGTCCGTCTGCTTGCTTGAGTACTGGGGAGGCCATGGATTATTCGCGTGTGCAGGCTCTTTGGCAGCGTGGATTGTGCATTGGGCGTGGGCTACGTCGTCCATTGGTATTGGCTGAGTGTGTTCCTGGAGGAACGACCACGGCCCAGGCTGTACTTACTGGGCTTGGGTTGCAGGTGGCTGATCTAATCAGTGGCAGCGCCCTACGGCCTCCCATGGCCTTGAAGCAGGAGTTGGTGGATCGTGGTTTGCATCAGGCTGCATTAGGTATTGACCCGCCACCTGAGCGATTGCTTGCGGCTTTTGGTGATCCTTTTCAGCCAATGGCTGTTGGCTTGCTAATTGGTGCAAGAGAGGCAGGTCAGCCTGTATTGCTTGGTGGGGGTAGTCAGATGGTGGCCGTGTTGGCCCTCGCCCTGGCCGCAATAGAACCTGCTCATCGACAGGACCTGGCGGATGGGATTGCATTGGGTACTACCGCTTGGCTGGCTGAGGAGGTGAATCGCTCAGACGGCAGACCAAGTGCACTTGCTTCTCTCGTCGACTGCGTTGGAGAATATTTCGGTGTTCGCCTTCTCGGATTAGCTACAGGACTGCGTTTTCATAGCAGCAAACATCAGGCTCTTCAGGATTACGAGCTTGGACATGTCAAGGAAGGTGTAGGTGCTGGAGCCTTGGCGTTGTTGGCTCAGCTTCAAGGTGCTTCTTGTCAGCAGCTTGTGGAGGACTGTGACCAGGCAGTGAACCAGTTGCTGGAGGTTTCTTGTTCAGAAGACTCTTGCTGCCCCGTAGGGTCTAATTCATGAGCGGCACCATGCCTGGACAAAGGGAGCTTGGAAGAAGAGAGCTGCTTCGGCTTGGGCTGTTTGCTGGCTTGATTGGTTTGGCGGGTTGTGGCCGTGGTTCAGAAGCACCTTTGTTGAGAGCAACTCCGGAAACCTTGCCAAAGAAATGGCGGCGCATTTTGCCTAAGCCCTGGAGTTATAAGCCCCTTAACGCTGATTTAGGTAGGGAACCTTTTAGCTCGGCACTCGAGCAGGGAGCAGATCTGCTGGCGCTGGGTGATGGCTGGTTGGCGAGCTTGCCTGAGCAAGAACTTCAACCCATAGACGCGGCTGCGCTTGAAGATCGCCTTGATGATCTTCAGGCGAGGACTTTTATGGCAAGCCTGGGTCCTGCTCTTCATTCTCGAGTGCTGCCTGTAGGGGTCAGCCCCTGGGTACTGCTTTTTCGTCAGGGTGATCCTTGGCTATCGCAGGCAAGGTCTAGCTGGCAGGTTTTGCTGGATCCAGCTCTTAAGGGTCTGGTGGTGTTACCCCAGAGTCCTCGTTTGCTAATGGCTCTAGCAGAGCGGATGGAGGTTCCTGATGGATTGCGATTGCTACGTACTCAGGCTTACGCATCTGATGATCGGCAGGGTCTCAACTGGTTGACTCAGGGGAAGGCTCGAGTCGCGGTGCTGCCGCTTCAGCGCTGTATGCATAGCTTGCGTCGTGATCCCAGACTCAGCGTGGTGCTGCCCAATAGTGGGGCTCCGTTGAACTGGACGGTTCTTGTTCGTTCTGCCTTGACTCGTGAGCCCTTGCCCCAGTCATGGGTTAAGCAATCTTGGGATAAGCCTTTACTGGGTCAGTTGCTTGCCGGCGGCTGGATTCCTCCTTTGCCTCGAGCAGAATTGCACCGTGCTTTAGGAACGATTCCCAAGGCATATCAATCGATTGTGTTGCCATCTCAGGAGGTCTGGTCACGATGCTGGTCTTTACCACCGCTAACAGCTACGCAGCAGGTTGAGCTAGAGCAGCGTTGGAGCCAATCAACCCCATAACCGGCGTCTTGGTGCTGCTGCTAGGCGCCGGTGCGTATCAGCAAGGAGATCAGGGATCGGAAGGTGATGTGGACAGTGAGGCAGGCATTCGCCACAGCGTTTACAGGCGTTTCCATCAACGCTTTCCCACCAGTGTCCAGCGCGGCCGATCAGGTTGTAGCGCTCCTGGGCAAAGGCCTGCAGGTCATGGCCGATTGCGAGGTTGCGTAGTCGTAGTAAATCTGGGATGGGTACAGAATTTGGGCATGGCAGGCAGGATCTGCATTGGCCGCAGCGGTCTTTACCAAGACGGTGTTCACCATTTTTGTGAAGTTGTTCTAAGGCTCTTTGTTCGCGTTTATTCAGCTTTCCATTGGCGTTTGCTAACTGCGCTGCGAGTGTTAGATCCTCAGGTTGGGCAGCACCAAGGCTGAGGGTGCTGATCTCTGCTGCCAGAAGGTATCGGTAGGCAAGTTCAAGTGGCCGTAGTGGATGGCAGTCTTTAACCAAGGTTGAGCTCGGGGCCTGTAGTCGCCCTCCTTTATCGGCAGGAGAAATTGCCATGACACCCATGCCTGCGGCAAGGGCCTTTTGCGCTAGGGACATTCGTGTGGGATCCAGCAGGTGTAGATGCAGGCTGCAGAACTGAAAACGACCACTTGTTATTGCTTCTTCGATCAGAGCAAGAGAGCCATGGCTACTGAAACCCACCTGGTTTGCAAGATTCTCCTCTTCGGCCCATCGAAGTAAAGCTGCACCTTCTCCGCTAAGGGCCCATTCAAGGTGTTCAGTGCGA
Source organism: uncultured cyanobacterium (assembly GCA_913047395.1). Lineage (GTDB taxonomy): Bacteria > Cyanobacteriota > Cyanobacteriia > PCC-6307 > Cyanobiaceae > Prochlorococcus. The sequence continues at coordinate 736 of CAJWUF010000052.1, read as the reverse complement.
TTTAGCCCATGTACTGCGAGGTTGTGAAGCTTGGGCAGTCCAAGTCGATCCAACAAGCTGTACAACTCTTTCTGACCTTCTGCCAGGGTTAGGCCAGGCAGAAGTTTGCTGGTGATGATCCAGCCTCCTTCCGGTTCGGCTTGGTTTTGCCTCAACTGTTTTAGAGCAATTCCAAGAAAACTTTCTGCGGGGCCATAGGCCGCGGCGGTTTCGATGTGGTTGATGCCAGCTGCCTGAGCAGCTTTAACAACCTCATGCATTTGCTCGGCAGAGTCGAGTGCCCTCATTGTTCCGAGGGTGAACAGGCTCACTTCCGGTCCTCGACCGAAAGGACGGCGAACCGCATTCATTCCTGCTGATCGGGATCTGGATCGGGGGAATTGAAGGGTTCCTCTGTTGTCGATTCACGGTTATGGAGGTGGCGTATAAGAGCCGCAGGACTCACGTCATCGAGAAACCGACGGAATTCGCTTTGGTCTTCTTCGTCGGCTTCTGCATCCACGGGAATTGATGCTTCAGCAACGACCTCTTCGAGCATCCAGATGCTGCTTCCAGTGCGTACGGCAAGGGCGATGGCATCACTAGGACGAGCATCCATTTCAATTAGCTCGGCTGATTCTTCAGGAATGTTCTCTTCCTCTTGTTCTTCTTCAGGCTCTTCTATTGGTGCGCGAAGACGAAGTTTGAGTACGGCCTGGAATGTGCTTTCTTCAATTGCGTGAATGATTACCCGCTC
>CAJWUF010000051.1 GCA_913047395.1 uncultured cyanobacterium | reverse complement strand
CTACGCCATAAACAATGTCGGTGATCAACATGGCCGTGGCTTCTCCACGGTTTGGAGAAGTCTTCAACAGCTTCCTCTCCAGCACCAAGGCAGCAAAACAAACCATAAAGCTGAGGTAGTGGACGTAGGCAATTCCAGCCTTGTTGACAATCTCAGGCATGAGGACGCTCCCAAGTGGATGGGATGATAAAAATCGTTTTGACGCTAGCGACATCAAGCTCAATGAATGGCTTGATCAATAGAAGAAAAGAAAGAACTAGCGATCTCGGACAAATCGATGAAACAAAGAATCCTGAAGAAACTGTTTAATAACGCATAAAAAGTTAATTCCGCACTCTTCCTTACGCAGCCAAGATGGAAAGGCTTTGGCCCTAGGTTCAATTAAGACACGAGATCCAGATGGTGAGTTCCTTAAGCGCCTATCTCGGCGAGATTGGGCGACACCAACTTCTGACGCCCGAACAGGAACTCACTATGGGCCGCAAGGTTCAGGCAATGGTGACGATCACAAATCGCTGTCATCTAGCTGGTGGAACAGGGCCCGAATGCGAATATTCAGATGATCAACGTCGCACCATTCGTCGTGGTGAGAAAGCCAAGAATCACATGATCACAGCTAATTTAAGGCTTGTGGTAAATCTTGCTAAGCGCTACCAGGGCAAGGGTCTTGATCTTCTTGACCTTATCCAAGAAGGTACCCTTGGACTCACTAGAGCAGTAGAAAAATATGACCCAACCCGTGGCCACCGATTCTCAACCTATGCCTATTGGTGGATTCGCCAAGGGCTTAACCGTGCGCTTTCTACTCAGAGCAGAACTATACGAATCCCCGTGAATGTAAATGAAAAGCTGACCAAATTAAGAGCCGCAAAGGCACGACTAATGCAAAGAAACGGCTTAACTGCCACTGCAGAGCAACTTGCTCAATCCATGCGACTCCCCCTAGCCGAAGTAGAAGATTTGCTCGCTTGTGAATTGCGCAGCGTTACGGTGAGCCTGCAAGGGACAGTCAAGTCAAAATCCGATCCTTCTGAACTTGTGGATATCCTTCCCAGCGAAGAGATACCTCCTTTAGAACTTGCTGAGATGGCAGAGCGTACTGAATCGGTACGGACCTTGCTCAATCGGGCAAACCTCACTCCCAAAGAACTGACTGTGGTCACGCTTCGATTTGGAATGGACGGATCCAATGAATGGCGCACCCTCGCGGAAGTTGCCCGTCATATGAATTGCAGTAGGGAATACTGCCGCCAAGTAGTGCAGCGAGCGCTACGTAAACTAAGAAAAGCTGGCATACAGAGTGGTTTAGTAGAAAGCACCTTATGAGTTGTCGCGAGGGCGAATGGTAAGGAATCCGTCCCGAATAGAAGCGGTGCTCACCTTATAAATCCCGATGAAAGTAGGTAACACTGGAATGAATTCAGCCCATCAAACCCATGGTTGATGCTTCCTCATCAGCTCAAAACACCGTGGACACAACGGTGCTGGAAAGTTCTGTCATTGATCAGAGCCTTTTGCAAAAGGTGTTACATCAGGCTGGACGCAGTCTTGCAAGGCCGGCTTTGGAGGCTATGGAAATGTTTCTCGATCAATCAACGCCTGCTCAAGTCAGACTCACCATGCTCGCAGCACTCACTTATCTACTGATACCTATCGATTTGGTGCCCGATCTGATCCCAGTGGCAGGATTCAGTGACGACCTCGTTGCACTTAGCGCAGTTATCGGCATCTGGAGTAATCACATGACCCCCCAGATACGCAATCGTGCTCGTCGCAAACTAGATCGCTGGTTCCCAGTTGAAGGCTGATGTCAGGGTGGACTAGTCAAATTGAAGAAGAGCTTGCCCTCCTACTAAAGGATTGGTTAAAGCAAAAGGGTCTTACCCAAGCAGACCTGCGCCGAAGTTTGCGGGCGGTTTCTACCCGCATGCCCGCCTTGCTTGAAGTATTAGAACGGGAGCACCGCCTCGGTGGCATGCCACGAGTTGCAGAGCGTCTATGCGAAGTAGAAGCTGAGTGGGCTAATACGGATAACTCGCCATCCGAGGACAAAAAAGACGCCGACCCCTTTGGCCAGCTAGACCTACTGCTGCAAGAAATCCGCGACGACTGCGGCAGCCAAGACTAATAACAGGCAAAGTGGAACTAATTACAACTCCATCATGCGTCTGTTCTCACTTGTGACTTGCATAGGAATGACTGCCAGTCTGCAATTAGCCGCTCCTACAAAATTGTTGGCACAGTCGGAGGGTTGGTTACTTGGGCCTAATAGCAGCACAGGTGAAAGCAGCGAAGTAGTACCCACCAACTGCAATAAAGAGGAGGATGGGTCGATCACTTGCGATACCAAAATCAAAAATCCCAAAGGCGATACTCAAGCTCGTCCTTCATATAATCCCTTCAGCAACTGAGATCTGCCTTGCGCCGTTTCAAAGGTGCAATACCTTCATTCCTCAAATTTGGGGGACTAAGGAAAACGACAAATAGCCAAAGTGCTCACTGCGATCACCGCTGGCAACGTTGCGGCATTAATACAGCTCAACCTGAATGCGGGCAGTGAATTGCTCTTCAATTCACAACAGCTCTGACTCGGGGATGAGCTGATCAAGGTTCTTAGTGATTTATTGAGTGATCTGATCGCTCTTAAATGTCTTCAAGACATCACGAGTTATCTGCGCAGCCACCTAGTGCAAGTTGAACTAGTGCTAGTTACGGTGTTTTCAGCTGCGGCGCGCAAAGCGATGGTGATGCCAAGCTGAATGGGTCAGGCCTCAGTTACTTAATGAGCTGAGAATATCCTCAATTGCTCTGGCCGAAGCTTATTGACTGTTCAAGAGAGCAATAGTCAATCCAAGATTTTTGGCTAATTCCAAAACAAAGCCAACCAAATGGTTCCAGGGTGAGGATCAGTTCTTTCCACACGATGCAAACGGTGTGGAAGAAAATGCAGTTGATCTCCCACACTGAGGTCAACCAAAACATCGGGATCTTTAAGTCTCAGACTTGCACTTCCTCGCAATAGAACAATCCATTCGTGATCTGCCTGGTCATACCAGAATCCCTGCGGACTAGATGCACTACAAGAGAGAATTAGCTCTAGGCGCCAATTCGAACCAGCCTGGAGAAGATGTTGTTGCTCCTGCCCCTCTGGAGGTAAAGCACGTGCCAACAGGTTGGCATCAGAAGGAAACTGCTCAATAGGGTCAGGTTCTCCCCATCGGCGCCCAATTTCAAAGCCCCAAGATCGAGCTAACTGAACCACTTGGTTGTGATCTCCACAGCCAGCTAGTAATTCCCTACGACCGGGGTGCTCTTCCAGGGAGTCAACCATCTGTTGAAGCTGCTGCACCTTGTCTAGAAATCGATGCAAATCCTGTTCGGCCATCTACTGCTCCTAAATCAACCTCCAAGCTCTGATCCTGACAACAAGCAAGCTCAAAGCATCAACGACAAAATAATGGTCCACTCGTCCAGCCCCGTCGATCAAGACGAACACAAACACACTTATCCTCAAACACCTCTAAGCAAATCTCGCTACCTAACGACAAGTTCCAAAATCAGCCAATCAACCAGGCCAAAACAAGCAACCTTTTTAAGATCAAAGCCTGCTTAAGAAACCCCGACTACTCAAGTGCTTTCTTTTCCAGAGAGCCCCTACCCAGTCAATGCTGATATAGCGATACTGATCATTGGAACAGATCACTAATCCAGACTGAAGCGTTACCCGTGAAGCTTGAATGAACCCGAGAACCCACTTGAAGCAGTTTTTCAATGAGCTTTATCAACGAACTACAAAACTGCTAATCCTGTTCTCTGTACTGTTGCTACTACCTACTGGCACTATTGCATTAGAAACTAGTACTGGGGAATTCCTTTTCAACGAACACTGTTCAGGCTGTCACGTAAATGGCGGCAATATTATTCGTCGAAACAAAACCCTCAGACTCAACGCACTAGAACGCGGTGGCTTAGATAATCCCGAGGCAATCGCAAAAGTAGCTCGAGAAGGAATCGGACAAATGTCAGGCTATGAAAACGTTCTTGGAGAAGGTGGAGATCAGCTAGTTGCCGTCTGGATATGGACTCAAGCTCAGAAGGCCTGGATCCAAGGATAAACCTCAAGGGCGGTCCATATTCCTTCCTTCCAGTAAACGTCTTGCTCTAGAAGTTTCCTAACAGCATCCAGACTTGCTTCTTCAAAAATTCCAAATACATGGCTGCTACCTTCTGTTGGCCCAAGTGTGATCAGGATGCCCTGTTGCTTAAGAGTTGCAAGCCTTCTGAGGTGTGCTTCACGAAATGGAGCTCTCTTTTCAAGTGCGTTCTCACAGTAAGTACCCCAAAGAACAAATCGTGCCATGGCAGTTGCGTAGAAGTCATCACGAAAATTTGTTCCTGAAAGGATGGCACAAATGGGTAACTAAAGGCTATGTTAGTGAAGTAGATTTCAGTTTTACAAATCATGCTCACTGGCAGCGACCTCTTAACGAAAGTCAAAGACCTGGGTGATGTCAGCAAATCGGATCTGGTTCGCGCCTGTGGCTACGTCTCCACCAAGAAGGATGGCGGAGAGCGTCTTAACTTCACTGCATTTTACGAAGCTTTACTAGAAGCCAAAGGTTTAAGCTTTGGTGCTCCTGGCTCTGCAGGTATTGGCAAAGGAGGGCGCAAGCTTAGCTATGTAGCGACTGTTCAAGGCAATGGCAATCTGTTGATTGGTAAGGCCTATACAGCCTTGCTCGATCTCAAGCCTGGTGATGAATTTGAAATCAAGCTTGGACGCAAGCAAATTCGTCTAGTTCCTGCTGGAGAAGCAGACGAAGAGTGATTGATAATATTGAACTAGGGATATACACCCAAGATCAATCCATCATCATTTGATACACCCAAGCCCTGGAGATCATCCAGGGCTTTTTTATTGAATTCATTCAGCAGGATGAAGGAGATGAATAAGCCAAAGCTCAGCCAGCCGCGATGCGAAGCTCCTGACAGAAACGACCAGCTTCTTCAGCAACACATCCAGGAGCAGCTGCAGCGATTCGCTTAACTAGTGCACTACCAACAATCGCTCCATCAGCACCCCAACCACGCACCTGTCGCACCTGCTCAGGGCCAGAAATTCCAAATCCGACTGCTATAGGAATTGAGCAAGACAGCTTAAGTTTCTGCACCAAAGACTCAACACGTTCTTCCATCACAGAGCGTTCGCCAGTAACTCCCGTCACGCTCACCAAATAGGTAAAGCCTCTACTACTTTCTGCAATCCTCGCCATACGTTCTGCTGGTGTAGTAGGTGCCACCAGAAGGACCAAATCAATCCCACGAGCAGAAGCTAATGGTGAAAGACGCTCTGCTTCCTCAAGGGGAAGATCCGGCACCACAAGACCAGCAACTCCAGCCTCGGCTGCTTGATCACAGAAACTCTCCATCCCTCGGTTGAGTAATGGATTTGTGTAAGTGAAAAGAATGACGGGAATGGACAGTTTGCCCTGCAATCCTGCCAACATCTGCAATACCCGAGCAGGCGTAGTGCCAGAAGCAAGTGCTCTAGATGCAGCGGCCTGAATCACCGGTCCATCAGCAAGAGGATCGCTATAGGGAATACCTAGTTCGACCATGTCAGCCCCAGAGTCTTCAAGCCTGAGTAACACCTCAGCTGTTGTGTTCAGATCAGGGTCCCCAGCCATTAGAAATGGCATCAGAGCTAGACGCCCCTCAGCTTGCAATCGTTGAAATCGGCTGCTGATAGTTGCTTTTGTACCGGATTTAGTCTCCAAGGGATTTGCCATAGCAATCATTAAAAAAAGGCTTGAGCGGGCAAATGCCCTAAAGCCTATGGGTCAGAAGGAGCCTGGTTAACATTCTTGTCCTCCTCAAGATCCTGCAAAAGGGCAATTTGCTCCTCCTCAGATAAGGCATCGAAACGAGCCTCAAGCTCACCAACTCTCAGATTCTCATAAGCCTGCTGATAACTACGGCGCTGCTGCATAAAGGTCATCTTTCCAGAAACCACCCGAATCAAATAAGACCCCGTCCAGCCGAGCACAAGAAGAAGAAGAAGAGATTGTGCAGCTATGCCAGCAGAAATACTATCCAAACCGGCAAAGCTAAATAGCCCGTATGCGAGTCCCCCGAGTCCCAAAATAAGGAGGCCCAGCTGTATGACATTGGCACGAGTCAAATTCTCAAACCTCTCCTTGACCGTTAAGGCGCATATTCAAAAACGGAGCGAATAGAATCAGTCCTGGAAAAAACAAAAACACCATCCCGTATGCGCCTAGTCGCTCAAGTTTGCCCATGCAGTGCCAGCGTCTATTCATCCATGAATAAAGCAACAGAGGCACAACCACTAAATAGAGGCTGCCTAAAGAGAGGTACGCGCCAAGCACCAGCATTGATTCGATCGTGATTGGACTGGTAACGGCCTGAAGAATCACGTTCAGTAATCTGCTTATCGAAATCTAGAATGCCACTGCGGGCCTCGGGCCCAGCCACTGCCGGGGGGCATGGCGGAATTGGTAGACGCAAGCGACTTAAAATCGCTTGTCCAGTAATGGACGTGGGGGTTCAAGTCCCCCTGCCCCCACTAATGATGATTGCAAAGAGCTGAATCTCCTCGCCATCCGAGCAGGAGTTCAAACCTCCTGCCAGCACAAACGGAATCAATCGCTGCCGCAGCTCAAGCAATAGTGAGGTCTATGCATATTGACACTGTTTCTACTGATCAAGCGAAACAGTCCAGCCCAACATTTCACCTGCGTGAAATGGCACCAAGTATTCAAAAGAACCGGCATCGATTTGCCCTTCAAAAATGGCAGGCACAACCTGAGCTCGTCTGATCAGCGTGATTGAAGTGTTGTTGAGGGGCAAGCCATAAAAAGCAGGCCCGTATTCACTGGCAAAGGCCTCAAGGCGATCAAGTACTCCCTCCTGCTCAAACACTTCGGCATAACTCTCCAGAGCATGGGGAGCATTGAAAATACCAGCACATCCACAGGCACTCTCCTTAGCAGCGCGAGAATGCGGCGCCGAATCCGTGCCTAGAAAAAAGCAAGGTTGACCACCTGTAACCGCCCTACGTAAAGCAAGCCGATGACGCTCACGCTTGGCTACAGGCAGACAGTAAAAGTCACTACGAAAACCACCACTAAACATGGCATTGCGATTGATATGCAAATGATGAGGAGTAATCGTGGCTGCCAGATTCGCACCTCCCGTTTCCACGAACTGGACCGCCTCTTGCGTAGTTATGTGCTCCATCACCACACGAAGATGTGGATAACGATTCATGAGTGGAACCAGGTGGCGCTCAATAAAAAAAGCTTCCCTATCAAAAATATCGACATCAGAATCGGTCTCCTCGCCGTGAACAAGCAAGGGCATACCAATTCGCTCCATCGTCTCGAGCAAGCCGTTGATTGCCCTTAAATCACTGACGCCAGCTGCAGAATTTGTTGTGGCATGAGCTGGATAAAACTTGGCGGCGGTAAAAACATCCTCCCGGTAACCTCGCTCCAAAACATCTGAAGCAAAATCCTCAGTGAGGTATGCCGTCATCAATGGTGTAAAAGGAATACCGTCGGGAAGGGCCGATAAAATACGCTTGCGATATGCCTCTGCAGCCTCCACAGTTGTAATCGGCGGCCTGAGGTTGGGCATCACGATTGCTCGCCGAAATACCCGAGCGGTGCTACCAACAACTGCCTGCAACATGGCGCCATCCCTGAGATGCACATGCCAGTCATCCGGTTGACGCAAAGTAATTTGATCGAGCATGGGATCCAATGCCATCAAACAAGATTGAGGTTTAGAGATTGCACCACCTAAATAAAAGCAAAGATTGATCTGTCGTGAGTTTGACCTGCGAAGGAATGTTCCTGAAAGAGCAGCAGCGTTCTAAGCCTTAGCTCAGTGAATACTGAGAGAAGAAACAATGACATTTTGTTCTGATAAGAAGGTCTTGACCACTATGAAAAACAAGAACCCAAAACCATCACCATCGAAAGGATCATCATCTGCATCAATAAGGGTTCAGAGCAGAGCGGTTAAAAGGGATGGAAGTTGAAGCGGTTCGGCATGAGCAAATCCATCAAGAAGGTAGGTAAAAACCTTAAATGCACAATGGGCCAAAAACCTTATTCGTTGATGAGAGGGATCAAGGTTTATTTTCAGAGGCAGAATCCTTTTAATCAGTTCCGATCAAATGCCGCCATTCCTTCAATCGGCCCTACAAGTGCTGGCGGGAATCGGCCTGTTATTCGGGGGCGGGGAACTGTTCGTGCAGGGCTCTGTAGCCATTTCACTGATCTTCGGTATTCCCCAGCTTGTAATCGGTCTGACGGTGGTGGCCTTAGGCACAAGTGCCCCCGAGCTATTCGTAAGCGTGAGCTCAGTGCTAAAAGGCTCCGACGCCCTGGCCGTGAGCAATGTGGTGGGCAGCAATATTTTCAATGTTTTAGTAGTGCTAGGAAGCAGCGCCCTTGTGCTGCCACTGCGGGTAGAAAGTCGTTTGGTGCGTAGGGATGTTCCCCTGCTATTAGCAGTATCTGCCGCTGTATGGGGAATGGCATCCGCCGGCCGTGTGACCTGGCAAGCCGGCGCGGCCCTATTAATTGCCCTTGTGATCAACTCCGTATGGGAAATCCGTACGGCCAGGGAGGAACCCGAAGAGATGGCAGAGGCTGAGCCACAGATCAGCACCGAAACAGCCAATGGAGGGTTTATCAAAGCTTGCATCCTCCTTTTGTTAGGAATCCTGCTGCTGGGCGTTGGGTCAAACCAACTAGTAGCAGGAGCAAGCAATGCCGCCAAACTATTAAAGGTGGACGAGACAGTAATCGGGCTGACGATCGTCTCAGCAGGCACTGGAATGCCTGAACTAGTCACATCCTTGGTAGCAGCACTACGAGGCCGAACAGACCTTGCGATCGGCAATGTAGTGGGCAGCTGCCTGCTCAATCAACTTCTAGTCCTGGGCAGTTGTGCTGTTGTAGCTGGTGGAAGTGGACTACTAGTGGATCCCCTAATCATTGAACGAGATCTACCTGTGATGGTGCTCACCACACTTGCTTGTATGCCAATTTTTTGGACCAAGGGGCAAATTAGTCGACTAGAAGGTGGAATCCTGGTCGGTCTTTACGCGTTTTACCTGACAGATCAAGTTCTAAACAGCACTAATCACACCTGGCAAGACGAATTCCGACTAACCATGCTTTGCATTGTTCTGCCAATTGTCCTGATCATAATTGTGCTGCAAACAGTGATGTACTGGCGTGATTTGAACCGATTGCGAATAACACCCAGTGCTGAGTGAGATGGCTCTGACTACGCCACCACGACATACATTTCTACAAAGATAACTAAAATAAAAATCCAACATCACCCGCGCAAGATGATCGAGCATCGACAACTGCTCAGATAATGCAAGTAAACAAAAGACGAAAGCGCTAGCAATAGCAAGCAAATAGAAGCAACAGACAAAACGGCCATGTCGAAACAGGCCACTCAGTGCATGACTGTAGTAGCATAATCATGTTATCCTCCAATTAGGCTGGTTATGGAAAGAAACTAAGCAAGGTTCCCTCTAGCCACTCCGAGCAAAGGAATGGAACAGAGCCTTCATAAAAACCAAGATTCAAGTCAACAACACACCTCTTGCAATGCTCGAGCTGCTCCCAAGGCTCAACGACCACAACCTGCCACAGAAGTCATTGTTGGAGGGAAAAATGCTGGAGATCGTTATCGGATTAATAATCAAATAGTGACCATGGTTCGTCGTTATATTCAAGGCACCTTAGTGATAATCTTTACTGAAAGTACTACCAATACAAGCAAGGGCTATCTTGCCCACAAATACAACAGTCAATATCTTGATCCAACAACAGGATTCCCTTGCAGTGGTATCAGTCATTTCACCGATACATTTTTTTCCTTGGCAGATTGTGGTGCATGGATTTTAACTAAAAGAGTGATACAGACTGAATCCCATGACGATACAACTGCAAAACAACAGGTTTTTAGCTTTGTTGATTTGAAGAGGGTTTAATGCTATGTTTCAAAATTCATGATAGGTCTCTAATAAACATTATGCCAAAGGGATACATGGTGATCCAAGGTACAGTTTTCAACCGTGTAGGGTTCAGGACTTATGTCTCAGCAGTTGCTGATGTTATCAAGTCAGCAGGTGGACGCTGCTTAGTCAATGATCTTAATACTGATGTGCGAGAAGGTAACCCTGGACCTTTTACTATATTGATTGAGTTCGATTCCAAAGAGGCAGCCCAAAAGGTCTATGAATCACCTCAATACCAGGAACTCATCATGATTCGTCGTCCTTACTCTAGTTTTAACTTTTCACTCGTCAAAGGTTTAAATTAGTTCGTAACTCGTGCTCTGTCACTTATAATTGATAATAACCACTTTGGGTCATGTTGATACCGCACACAAAATACCCTGCCGATCTCTTTACTATCGATCTCACTTCCTAACCAGCAATGCATTCGCGGCTTGATTCACGATTAAGAGGTTGACGTCAGCAAGGGATCGAAGCTTGCCATTGGCATGTGGCGTAGATGATGCCAATGCTTAAGGCCTCCAGTGTAATTAGATCAACACAATCAATCCAAAACTCAAATCTCATGCTATTACTGTAGTATCATTTGCATGGATACCTGAATGGCAGCAGCACTCGCTAATGCACGAATGAATTTCCCCTCGTTTCACCGTCCATAGAAATGGAACCAAGACTCATTAGCTGCCAACAAAACCCAAGCCAATAGCCCCGCGTTTGCAATGCTCGAGCTGCTACCTAAGCTCAACGACCAAAACCTGCCATGGATAGACACGATTCATCCCATAGTCGTGCACCTTGTGATTGCCACGGCGCTCATTTCCGTTGTCTTCGACATGATCGGCGTTCTAACAAAGCGGTCCAATCTTTTTGAAGTAAGTTTCT
>CAJWUF010000050.1 GCA_913047395.1 uncultured cyanobacterium | reverse complement strand
CAGGAGAGATGGGATATGGCGACATTGCCCAGCGTGTAATCAAACGATTGCTATTGCAACGCTCCTAGTCTAATAAATAAAAGGACTATTTAACAAACAGATTGCATGAATCATATCAATGTAGACTGCACAAGCTAGTATTGATGTAGTAGAGAAAAGTTAAGCAGTTGCCAGCAATAGCCACTTCATTCTGCTCTTGCATTAAAGCCTTTGACAGCTTAAGCCGCTTAGCAATAACAACCACAGCATTGACGGGGAGGATAATAACACTGAAGATGTAGGAGAATAACTCTTCATTTTACGCCTGGCATATATGCAGTCCCTAATAGATTTGAATCTGGAGTGATCTGATTTACTATTACCGTAAAGCATTGCCAAATTAACAATAGCTGTTTAATTCTTTAATTGATTAAGAGATGGTGATATTGATATTTTGGCATGAGTTTGTGTAAATTCGTTCTACCAGAAGGGGAGGTCTTTCTAGTCGCATTCCTTCCTATGGTTTATGGTTGAAAGAAGCCTATTGCCCTTTTGATCCCAAAACTGAACTCTGAAAGCTTTTCTTTTTCACGCCTTTGATGGTGGCCAAGCTTCAGAACTTTCTCCATTACCTTCAAGGTGTCTTCAACGGTTGAACCTTCTGGCATCCTTTCAAGGATGTTGTTGAAGCGAGGGAAGAAGATATCGCCAGCTGCAGTTAGCTCATCAATGGTGAGTGGTCTATAACCCTTGGACATCAACCATCTTCTTTGATGTGTTGCCTTCACATTAGCTGCGTCGGGAATGAAGTCAAGTTGTCTTCCCCTAACAGAGCAGGGCAGGCATATGACCAATTACTTAATAGCTGATACCCCTACTAATGCTCTAAGCCTATTGTTCTCTGCCAGCAGCATCTTCTTCTAATTGGAACTGAATTCAATCGTGTGCGCAATCTTGACAAGACAAAACACCACACTGCAATGCATAAGGGGTGATAGCTGACAAAGAAAAGAATCAACTATTAATTGACTCTTCCCCTTTAACAGAACTTCCTCAAGCGGTTGTTAACGCCAAAGCCGCACCCAAACCAGAGCGAACATCATCCTGAACAAGTCGGCCGTCATGGTCATGGTCTAGAGCGTCAAAAACTGCGTCACTACCGAGCCATTCTTCTCTAGTAATGCAACCATCACCATCAAGATCATTGAGCATAAAAATCTCCTGAACGGCATGACTAAAAGCAGCACCACCTTCTAAGACAGCCAACCGGTGAGCAAGCTGGGCCTCAAGAGTTTCAATCGCCTTACTAAAGCCACCGATGCCTTCATCAAGCTTCTCGTGGGCCATGCGATCAGCTTCCATCATTGACTCAAAGCTCGCCTTATCCATATTCATCTGAGATTCTGCTGCAACTGGATTCTCTGCATCCAACTTGCGCTCAAGCGTGTCTTCTGTATTACGTAGCTGATCGAGAAGCTTTGGAGAAATTGTTAGCAAGTCACAGCCAGCCAACTCAATAATTTCATCAATATTGCGGAAACTGGCACCCATGATCTCTGTCTTATAGCCATAAGTTTTGAAGTAGTTATAGATCTTAGTTACCGAGATCACACCAGGATCCTCTGCGCCAGGGTAAGAATCTCGACCAGTATCAGCCTTGTACCAATCAAGTATACGGCCAACAAAAGGTGATATCAAAGTAACTCCGGCTTCTGCACAAGCCACAGCCTGAGCAAAGCCAAAAAGCAAAGTCAAATTGCAATGAATTCCATCTTTCTCTAACACCTCCGCTGCTTTTATGCCCTCCCAAGTAGATGCAATCTTAATCAAAACACGATCATTGGTAATACCAGCATCGTTGTATAAACCGATAAGTTTATGAGCCTTAGCGATCGTTGCTTCTGTGTCAAAACTCAGGCGGGCATCCACTTCGGTGGAGACTCGTCCGGGAACAATTTTAAGAATTTCCTTCCCAAAAATTACACAGATCTCATCAAGCGCCTCATGGACTACCTCCTCAACCGCGGCAGAGCTGCCCAATAACTGACGGGATGAATGGAGTGCTTCATCGATCAAACTCTGATAAGCCGGAATCTGCGCTGCCGCAAGGATCAACGAAGGATTGGTCGTAGCGTCCCTTGGGGTGAACTTCCGGATAGCTTCCAGATCACCAGTATCCGCCACAACCACTGTCATGGTGGAAAGCTGCTCAAGGAGTGTGGCCATGACGCAAAATATTTCTCAAGATCTTTAAGCTAGCGGCGTTTTTTTAGCTGACAGCCAAGGTTTAGGACTCACCACCTAAGCGCTTGAGAAGCTTTAGCCTTTGGCCGGCTGAGAATTGGTCTGATTGTTGCTGGGTGGGATTTTCTCAAGCACCAGCAAACCATCAATAATCTCCTTCGCTACAGGCACTGCCACCGTGGAGCCATAAGCATTAGCGCCCTGAGGTTCGTCCACCACCACCACCACCACATATCGCGGATTATCAACCGGTAGATGGGCAACAAAGCTGCAAATCTTGGCACCTGGTATATAAATCCCATTCATTGCTTTTTGAGCGGTACCGGTCTTGCCGCCGATGCGATAACCAGGCGTTTTCGCCCCTTTCCCGCTACCTTTTTCCACCACGGACTCCATCCATTCCCTGACAACACGGGCAACCTCTGGCCGCAATAACTGTTGTCCACTTCTTGCAGCACTCGGCGGAGCCAAAGATTCTCCAGCCCTCAATCCCCTTGTGATGTGGGGACTCACCAAGCGGCCACCATTGGCAATCAAGGCGTGAAGCTGAGCGAGCTTAAGAGGCGTGAGCGAAAACCCCTGGCCAAATGCTGCTGTTGCCGGCTCAATTGGCTGAGAAACAAACTGTTCTTTGGTCTTTAGCTGGCCGGCAACAGCACCAGGCAGGTCAGTATCTGGCCTGGAATCAACCCCAAGTCGACGCAACCAATCCCAATAAAGCGAAGGCTTGAGATTCCTCATGGCCTTCACCATGCCGATATTGCTAGAGACCTGTAGCACCGTGGCGTAATCGATTACACCGTTGCCCTTCCTATCGTGGTTTGAGATAGGCCATCCACCAATCTTCAGAGATCCAGTGTCATTAACCATTCCCTTCGGTTGAATAACCCCTTCCTGAAGAGCAAGTGCAAGGTTGATCGGCTTGAAGGTAGAACCAGGTTCATAAAGATCCTGAACAGACCACTCACGAAAGCGAGAAGGTGAAAAATCCCAGTATTTATTGGGGTCATAAGAGGGTGTTGATGTCAGAACCAACAACTCGCCATTGCTGACATCCATAACGATGGCCACGCCCTTCTTGGCTTTCCACTTCTTGACCGCGGTTGCAAGTGACTTCTCGGCCAACTCCTGCAAACGAGCATCCAAAGTGAGCTGCAGACGTAGATCATCGCCATAAAACATTCCTGGGTCCAAGTCATCAGGGAGGGGAGTGCCATCCGCTCCTCGTCGCAGACTGCGAACTTGTTCATGGCGCTGCAGATCCTCATGACGGCTTTGCTCCAACCCCGCCTGGGGAACGCGATCCATATTGAGAAAACCCACAACATTGGCAAACAGTGATCCCTGCGGATACAAACGCTGTGGATAAGCCTCAAGATCTAAACCACTGATGCCAAGGCTGCGGATTTCGTTTGCGCTTTCGATATCCAGTCCTTCTGCAATCTTTACGCCCGAATCTCGATCGCCAAGACGCTGAATTAATTCAGCAATCGGAATAGATAACAACCCGGAAAGCTTGCTAGCAACATCACTTGGCTTACGAATCAATTCAGGGTCATCCCCAGGGAAATTAAAGTAACGAGGATGAGCCCAAAGGCGAAAACGTTTCTCATCAAGAGCTACCAGCCTTCCATTACGGTCAACAATTGAACGCCGTGTCCCAATCGGTTGGGTTCGCTGAGTCTGCAAGGACCTTGCGCGAGCTTCTAGGTCCGGTGCCTGTAGCACCTGCAACCAGACCATCCGACCCACAAGACCAATCAGACCAAAGCAGAGGATGGCGAACACCCATCGCATCCGATTAGCAGGAACTGATTCCAACGCAATGACACGATGGGGCCATCTCCTGGAGCTTCGTGAACGACGAGCCCTTGAGGCAGGCATCAGTAGCCGTGATTAATAGGTTGATCCATCATTTGGCTAAGAAGATGTGACTCTGCTGATCTATCAAGGCCAGAAGTATTGACAGGACGATCTAGGTAAAGAAGGTTGGCGACCTTAGTGGGAACCATCGACTGAGGCAAATTGGTTTGCTTCAAAATGTGGCCCTCGATCATCGCCGTTGACTCTGTGAGGCGATGAGCCAATGAACGAGTGGTCTCCAATCTAGAAAAGGCCATGGTCCAGCGATGCTGCCAATGAAGAGTAAAAGCAGACAACAATGCCGCGGCCATCAAAACACCAATCAATGCACCATCAGCAGCTCGATGCAGTCCTGCAAGCACTGGCGACTGACGAGCAACCTTCCGAGGGGAAAGCGAACCTTGAATCAGTTCAAGCGTGCCAGCCGAACGTGCTCGTGAAACACCACGTTCGGCGGGCACCGGGATCGGTTTAGGAACGGCGACCACCGAACAATTCACTTAAATAAATCAGTGAACCACCCTTGACAGGCCTCGGCAAGGCTATCCACCTGAGATTCACATGCAGATCCTGCGAAGTTCAGCTATCCACCGAGCAGCAAAAGGTTGATGAAAGTAACCCCATTCCAAAGAGCATGCATCAGCACGCAAGGCAAAAGGCGACCAGAGCTAAGCCTGAGTAGACCCAGTCCCAAGCCCAACACAAACAGCGGAGGCAACTCACCGACACTGAGATGAGCAACGCCAAACACCAATGCACTGGTAAAAACCCCCCATCCCGAACCAAAAGATTTCGCCAGCACAGGCAAAAGCACACCACGAAAAACCAGCTCTTCAAACAGAGGTGCAAGAACAACTGCGGTGGTAGCGAAAAACAGCAGAGCCCAGGGATCCTTGCTGCTCAGAACCAGTCCCAATAAGGGGTTACTTCCGCCTTGATCCCCCAACAGCGAAACCATCAACCAACCAGTCAATAGAACTAACGGCATAACCATCAAGAAGCCGCGAACCGCCTGAAAAAAAGCCGATCTCCAGGGACGCAAGCGCCACTGCAACCAACCGCCTGCTGGCCGATCAGCACTCTTCAGACTCCGCAGTTGCTGGCGCAGGACTAGCAGAGTCGAAAGTGACAGAGCGCAGTAGCCAATCAAAATATTCACCGCATCGCTCAAAGGCCTGTCCATTACATGAGTGATCGCCGAAGTAAGCGGAGCTAGCAGTATCGGGAAACACACACCACCCAATACAACAAATCCACCACAAACCAAAAGCACCATGTCCGTCAGTGACAACGGTGCAGCTTGTAGCGGCGGCCAAGGGGAAAGAGTTTTCCGAAACAGCAGCCAAAGATGACGCAGCAAAAGCCCACTGCCCACTAGCAGCATCCCCACTGGCAGCACCCCGGTAAAGACCAGCTTCAAAGCCATGGTCCTGGCAACACTGGGATTGACACAGTCATCGGCATCCCCACCAAGAGCCAGGCAGCCAACCTGTTGGAGCAAAGGATCCCCTCTTAAAGAGCCAAAAACCTCACGATCGGCTAACGAAAGCGCCCCATCTTCCCTGCTGGCCAATAGTGCCTGCTGTAGAGGAATCAGCGAAGGTGCCTGCACTGGATTAGCCAGGAGCGCACGACGTTCCTCCCCTGGAGATTCAAGCCCAGCCAGCAACAGCCGCTGGCGATCATTCATCTGATCGAGAGGGATCTCACCAAGAGCATCTAACAAGGTTGCTTTCGGGTCCTCACGCAGCAGCAAAGGCCTAATGGCTTCAGGCACAGCTGGATCAGCTAGCAAAGACATCTCCTGTTGCTGCAAAGAAAGGGTGGGAGTGACTGACGGCTTGCTGAAGCTATCCACCAGACTCAGCCCAAACAACACCAGCGATAAGATCAAGGAAAGAGTCGCCAGCCAAATTTTTATGGCCGGAGTGGCGTGTCGCATAGGGGAGTGACTCAACGACCCGACATCAATTGGAACTGATTCTCCCTGGCCGCAGCCCTCAAAGGTGCATGGTTCCCCATACGATGGCCGCGCCAAAACATCTTTACCGGTGCCCCTGCGTCTCCTCCTGGTCCGTCATGGTCTGAGCAGCTTCAATCGCGAGCGAAGAATTCAAGGTCGCAACGACCTTTCTACGCTTACATCTGAAGGCCAAGATCAAGCCCGTCAAACGGGACAGGCATTGATTGGAGTGCCAATCAATGCGGTCTACAGCTCCCCTCTAAAGCGTGCCGCGTCCACAACAACAAATCTGCTCGAGACCCGAGGCGGCGATCTCACGCCTTCTTTTACTGATGCGCTGCTGGAGGTCGACTTAGCTCCCTGGAGCGGCCTCTGCAGCGATGAAGTGAAAAAGCTTTTCCCGGATGCCTATCGCACCTGGCGGCAACGACCCGAGGAGTTGGTTATAGAGCGAGAAGACGGAAATTACTACAAACCCATTGGTGAACTGATGGTGCAAGCCAGAGGTTTCCTACAGGAACTATTTCAAAAACACCCTCTTGAAAGTAATGAAACAGTTCTGGTGGTTTCTCATAACGCCATCCTGCGCTGCCTAATCCTTATCTTGCTTGGCGAGCCAGACCAAGGTTTTCGTCGACTCCAACTCGACAATGCCTCCCTCTCAGTGTTCAACCTGATACCTCACCCGGAGCAATCCCATCAGGTACAAATCGAATGCCTTAACAGCACTGTCCACTTGGCTCAGAAACTACCTGCAAAAAGGAAGGGCGCGAGACTGATACTTGTTCGCCACGGTGAGACCGACTGGAACCGCCAAGGCCGTTTCCAAGGCCAAATAGACATACCGCTAAATAGCAATGGCTTCGAGCAAGCCGCCGCCGCCGGAGCATTCCTCAGCGATGTGCCGCTTCAACGGGCCTATAGCAGCTCCATGACCCGACCAAAGCAGACCGCGCAAGCCATCTTGAAGGCCCATCCAGACATCCAACTTGAAGAAACGCAGGGCCTAGTGGAGATCGGCCACGGCCTCTGGGAAGGGAAGCTGGAATCAGAAATTGAAGCCGAGTGGTCTGAACTGCTGAAAGCATGGAAAGAGGCACCACACACAGTGCAGATGCCAGAAGGAGAAAACATCCAAGAGGTGTGGGAGCGGTCCGTGGCCTGCTGGAACAGCATTGCCAACAACCTCTCCCCTCACGAAACAGCCCTGGTAGTGGCTCATGACGCCGTCAACAAAACGATCCTCTGCTACTTACTTGGAATGACCCCAGCCGATATCTGGTCAATTAAACAAGGAAATGGAGGTGTCACTGTGGTCGACATCGCTACAGAAACCGGCCAACCTGCAGTGGTGACCTCTCTCAACCTCACCTCTCACCTTGGTGGTGTGCTTGATCGCACAGCAGCAGGAGCGCTCTAACCTGATGCCCGAGGCGCAGCTTCTAGACCCCATACGGATCCTGCACGGGTCAGATCAACCTGTGGTTGAAGATGCTGTGCTAATCAGCGACAAACATCTGATCGCCTTTGGAGAGAAGGCCCGAAAGCAAGCAAACCAACTTGGCCTTTCTTCCACAGCTGCCAGCCAACAACTTCTTGCCCCCTGCCTAGTAGACCCACATTCAGTCCTCGAAGATCCGATCAGTGGTCGTAGCGAAACCCTCATCAGCCTGAGACATACAGCCGTAGCTGCCGGCTACGGCCAACTGGCTCTGCTGCCCCGCAGTTCCTCCTGGCGTGATCGCCCCGAAAGACTGCAGGGATTTACAAACCCCAATAGCGATGTAGATATTCACCTCTGGGGTGGCTTCAGCCGAGATGGCGCCGGGAGTGAACTATCCCCTCACGCAGATCTTCTGCAACACGGTGCCTTAGGACTAGCAGACGACGATCTAATCCTGCCGGTAATTCTCTTGCAACGAGGGCTGTTGGTAGGCGAAATGGGAACAGCACCCGTACTACTGGCACCAAGAGATGAACAAATTCAAGGCGATGGGATGGTGCGAGAAGGAGTTGAAGCACTGCGTGCAGGATGGCCCCCTGATCCATTCGCCAGCGAGACCCTTCCCCTAAGACAACTTCTCGAGCTTCAGCAGCAGCATCCAGAGCGTTCACTGCGACTAATGAACCTAGCGACTGCAAATGGGGTAGACATCATGGCCTCCTACGCCTCCCGACCTATGGCCAGCGTGTGCTGGTGGCATCTTGTAGCAGACCAATCCAGACTTGAACCAACGGAGCTCGGATGGCGGATTACCCCATCTCTAGGCAGCTCTCGAGATCGAGAAGCATTGATCAATGCCCTCGCTAATGGCACCCTCACGGCCGTGGCCGTTCATTCCACCCCTCTCGACGAAGAAGACACCCAACTACCTCCCAACCAACGAGTACCTGGCCTAGCAGGACATCACCTTGTGCTGCCTTCTCTCTGGCAAGAACTTGTAGTCAAAGCTGGCTGGTCTGTTGAGCAGCTTTGGCATGCATTGAGCTTTGGCCCTTCACAAATGCTCAACCTGCCAGAGGAACGATTAAACCCAGGGAGCCGCCGCTGGCTAATCTTCGATCCTGATCAGCTCTGGGTTCAAGATCGACACGATGGCAATACCTCCAAAGCAGCCAATCAACCCTGGCAAGGCCGCCAACTAAAAGGCCGTGTTGTGGCATGTGGTCTCAGGGAGTAAGTGAACCAACACGATTAAAAGGATAGAAACGCCATACGGCACGCCCAATGATTTCGCTTTCCGGCAAGAAACCCCATGATCGTCCATCAGTGCTATTAATTCGGTTATCCCCGAGAACTAAGACATGATCTTTGGGGACTGTAGCAACGAGAGATTGACAAGAACCCATTCCCTGATATTCAGCAGTGCAATAGTTAGTCACATAGGGTTCCTCAACTTTCTCTCCATTCACAATCACTTGCCCTCTGGAGTTCACTGAAACCTGGTCTCCACCCACTGCTACCACACGCTTAATCCAAGCAGAACAGCTTTCATTTGCCAATCCAAAAAGACTCATCAATGGGAAATTAACAATAAAGCAAGGGAGCGGCTTTTCTCCATTACTCAAGCGACGTAACTCCAACCTATTGCGCCACTCTGGGTTAAAGGAATAGGGGGTATTGAAGACAACTATCTCGCCACGAAGAGGTGACCGGCCATGAAGGCTGAGCTTCTCAACCAGCAATTTGTCATGAACCTGCAACCCTGGAATCATAGATTTAGAGGGAATATATCTTGCCTCAACGCCGTATTTACTAATACCTAAGTATAAAGCAATAGTGACAAATACTGGCCCCAAAAAATCCCAAAAGAGATGAAATTCGGAGTTTGAGTCCCCCTCGGGCTTAGACGCCTTATGGTCTTTGCGGCGATCCTGCTGCTGCGCGTCAGACAATTCAGCCCTGATATGAATTCGATGATTCACGATAAGGCCAGCCCGCCCGGCCCCCTTAGCGTGACAAAAGGAATCTCAGCTCATGGTGCGACCCCGCTGGCAAGGATTAAAACCCTCCACTTCTGACAAGTTCTGGCGTCGCTGGGATCAGGCCTTGGCTCTGATCGCAGCAGCGAATCTCAGCTGGATCATCTTCGACATCAGCTACGTTCCACTGCGTAATTTCTGGGTACACCGCAACTTCTATCCCCTGCCCTCTTCTTCGCTGATGGTGCCATTGCCCTGGCTACCGGAGGTGACATCTTTATACGACCCTGTCAAAGGCATCAGGCCCCATCGAGATACCGAGCTCTATATCCAACATTTCAACCAACTAGATAAAACTGCAGCAAGGGAAGGAATCAACAGCCCTGCTGCGCATCAACTACGGCTTGAGCATGTCATGCTCACAAGCCAAATCATCGACGAGAACCCCTTCGTCAGTTCCGGCAACGTTGGCACCCTTGAAAAACTAAAAAACCAACTCCGTGCAAGGGCAGGGATGGATTCCGCCAAGCAAGCTGCAGCCCATCTACTAGGCAACACATACCTGAACAAGCTTGATTGGCAGCAAGAGCGACAGTTCTGGAGACAGAAAATACTGCCACTTGTGGCATCAAACTACTGGCGAGCAATCGACGAAAACGGGCACCCTGTCGACCATGCCTGGCGCCTTGACACGCCTTTCCAACTTCTCTTTCTCCTTGACATCTTTTTAAGAGCTCTTCGATTGAGGCATCGCTTCCCCGGTATTACCTGGCGAGATGCCTTACTAAGAAGGTGGATCGACTTACCTCTACTACTTCCATTCTGGAGAATATTACGGATAGTTCCCGTCACCGAGCGATTATCCAGCGCAAGCCTGATTCAGCTGGAACCTTTACGGGCTGTCATCAGCAGGGGAGTAGTAGCCCTATTAGCACTGGAACTATTTGAAGTTCTCACCTTACGTATCGTCGATGCAATGCAAGGCGTCATTCGCTCCCCATTGCTGCCGCAAAGAATCCGCAGCCTCCGCAGTCACCAATCGGTGGATAAAAACGAGGAAAGCGAACTAGCCGAATTACTTCGACTCTGGTTACCGCTGCTACTCACAGAGGTAGGACCAAGCATGCGCCCTCAGCTTTTGGAGCTGTTTAGCCATGCTCTGCAGCGCAGCATGGACGGAGTCATGGTGCCCACTCCCCTAAAAGGACTTGCGGTAATTGAAAAAGCCGAATCGGAACTCAGCCGACAGCTTGCTGCCGGGATGATCGATGCAATTCTCGATCTCTCCCGTAATGCCGGCGACCAACTTGGCCGCAAGGATATGGTGCTGGAGCAACTAGGAGTCGATACCATTGATCGCTTCTGGGAAGAACTGGCTCGAACCCTGGAGCAAGGCCCCGTTCTCGAACGCAGTCAAGAGCTAATGGTGGCCTTACTTGAAGACTTCAAGCGCTCCAGCTTCCGTCAGCTCAAAGAACAAGTTGGAGTCAATGAACTGATCACCGAGCTCGATGGCTTGAACTTCAGCGCAACAACCAACAAAAGCAAGTCTGATTTCAGGCTATAGCAAGCTTCTTATTTCACTAGTACCTGCCAAGCCAGCAGAATCTACGCACCTAACGTTGCCCAGGGAAGGCGTGAAGTTATCAATAAACAACTATAGAAGCAAGATCATAGGCAGCCTTATTAGCTCTCTCTCAGCAGGTTATTCAGCTAATAATAAAGACATGAGGCCACTAAGAATTGAGGTGAGACCCACCACACTTCCATAATCGTCCCAACTGCTCTTGT
>CAJWUF010000049.1 GCA_913047395.1 uncultured cyanobacterium | reverse complement strand
TATTGCCGTTGAGATGATCAGTTAGAAAACGCAGGCCAAGTTCAAATGGTATCAATCTGATGCAGTAAGGAATGTAGTGATAATCTCTATCACTTAAAAAGCCACTTGCTACGGAGAGATATCCATCAAGAATCGATTCACATAATGAGAGATCAAACCTCACCTGGCTCAAATCGACAGCTTCTTCTCCTGCTGGATTACAACTAGAACGTAGGCAATCACCAATATCATAGTGAACAAGACCAGGCTTCACAGTATCGAGATCAATTAAACCCACAGCTTGACAAGTGTCATTATCAATCATGACATTATTAATCTTTGGATCTCCATGAATCGGGCGTTTGCTTAGCTCGCCTCGATTAAGTGCAGCTTCAAGTACATCAACACCACTGCGCCTTGACTCTACAAACTTCATCACTGAATCAAGGCGAGCATCATTGTCAGTAGATAGCAAACCTGTGTTGCTTAAAGTAGTTATAGCTAGATCGTACTGAAGCAAATAATTAGGTGTAACATGAAAATTCTCTAGGGTGTCTGCTAAGTCCTCGTTAGGGAGGTCACTGATCAGATAATGAAACATACCTAATGCGTATCCAACTTCCCTAGCGCACTTGGAGTCTCCGATTACATCAAATGTACTGGCATAGTTGATGTGAGTAATACAACGCCAGAAGTTCCCATCATTCTCAATCCAATGTGCATCTAAGCCTTGGGTTTTTAGAACCTTGGGAATCTCCCATCTCCGTCCACGTAGTCCTGGTTGATCAAGTGCCAACTTGCTTTCCACATGATTAATAAGCGTAAGCATGTTGCTCATCACCAAATCAGGGCGATCAAACACCTGTCTATTAAGGCGTTGCATCACAAAACGCTCAAGAGGGTCTACTCCTTTAAGGGTCACTAAAAAAGTATCGTTAACATTTCCAGAACCCAACACATCAATCGATGAAATTAATTCTGCAGGATAAAAATAAGCAGCAATAGCCGTCAGATCGTCCTTAGAGAGCAGTTTTGCTTGAGTCAAGACCTTTCGCATGCGTCTCAACAGGCAACGATGATGTCATCAGGGAGTTTTGCCAGAGACTAGTGTGCACTAAAGCAAGCGGTAATCAACTGACCATGGTCTTATTAAGTCAGAAACGATGGGCCTCTCCTTAACCCCCTAATAAAACTTAGCTGAGAATTTAGAGGCAACAAATGAAAAATTTAGAGCTCATCGAGACGTGCGTGGAAATAGGATATTATTCTCTAGATGAATGTGAATGCGGAGTTGATAATCCAATGATTGAAGGCATGCATAGAGGTTACGCCAGGTTGCACAGGCCTCATTAGGTGGCTGGAAATTATCAGTAAGCTTAGCAATCTCAGTCAAAAAGGAACTGACCCTCTTGTGATCAATCAACATGCACTGAATTGGCTCTATAGGTCGTGGCTGTCGATTACTAAGAATCCAGGGGAAAAGGATCTGCTCTTCTTTTTCCATATGCTCGATTAATTCACCTGAAACATCAAATAACAACTTTTTAAGAGCATGGAGACTTTGATTATCTTTTTCTCCATGAGCTTCCACAACACGGTTAATCAATTCCTGTAAATGGGGTAAGTTTTCATATAGTGAGGCGTGGTAACAATCAAGAATATGAGTAACAAGCTCTTCAGTAGGTGCAGTCGACCATGATTGCGTGGGGGCCTGAACAAGACATGGCCTGAGTTCATCAATTACCATGTTGATATCTATCTTCAAAGATTCACATGCATCTGCTAGTGAACTTTGGCCACCGCAACAAAAATCAAGGCCATGCTTAAGCATAACTTTCGATGCAAGAGGGTACTGATCGACAAGCTCTGCCAGAATTACATTCTCCGAGATAAGGTCCATCTTTTACACCATTAGAAATGGGCTATCAACTAAATAACAGAAGCATAACTTGCTTTGTCCTTGTGATGCTATATAAATATAGTGAATGATATTCATGCGACCACCTTCACCGGAGTAGGGATACCATGAATACCAAACTGTTCAACAAGCAAGCTGGTAACACCAGAAGAGAGAAAGGCCGGCAAGGTAGGACCTAGCTGTATATCCTTAACTCCAAGATATAGTAAGGCTAAAAGGACAATCACAGCCTTTTGTTCATACCAGGCTATGTTGTATTCAATAGGCAATGAGTTAATATCGTCAAGGCCAAGTGCATCTTTAAGTGTGAGAGCAGTCAAGGCAAGGCTATAAGAGTCATTGCACTGACCAGCATCGAGTATTCGCGGAATCGTATTGCCGCCAGGGGTTTCAATAAAACCTAAATCAAGTTTGTTGTAACGGTACTTGGCACAGCCGGCAGTAAGGATAACAGTGTCATTAGATAGCTTCTCGGCAAAGTTTCTGTAATAGTCGCGCTGTGCGTGGCGACCATCGCAGCCTGCCATGACGACAAAGCGTTTTACGGCACCACTTTCAATAGCTTCCAAGATTGGAGTGGCAAGTTCAGCAACTTGGTTATGAGCAAAGCCACAAGTAATTGTCCCTGATTCAAGTGGCACCGGAGGTTCAGAACATTGCGCCATGGCAATGAGTTCTGAAAAGTCCTTCTCTCCATCAGGCCCTCGATCAATGTAACGGTAACCAGGGAAACCGGTCGCACCGGTGGTAAATACCTTGTCGGCATACGATGCATGTTTAGGTGGTGGAACAATGCAATTAGTAGTAAACAAAATTGGGCCGCGAAAGCTAGTGAATTCCTTATGCTGCTGCCACCACGCATTGCCATAATTACCATAAAGATGGCGGTATTTCTTAAAGCCGGGGTAGCTATGTGCCGGCAACATCTCGCAGTGGGTATAGATATCGATTCCAGCATCCTCACTCTGCACAAGTAGCGCCTCTAAGTCGGCAAGATCATGACCTGAAACCAAAATTCCAGGACGTAATCCAACCCCGATTGAGACCTGAGTTTGCTCGGGATGGCCATAACGCCCAGTATTGGCACTATCAAGCAGGGCCATCGCTTTAACACCGTTCTCTCCGGCCTCCATTACCAAGGCTGTCAAAGTGCTGACATCATCGTGGGGATTGATAGTGGCAACCAAGGCACGTACCAGAAAGGCATTGAGTGAAGAATCCGTCCATCCAAGTTCAGCCGCATGATGAAGGTAGGCCGACAATCCTTTAAGGCCATAAGTCAGCAGTTCACTTAATGAGCTCTCATCAGAATTCCAGGTGGGCTTGACTCCAATTTCCGCCTGAATGTCTGGAAAAATTTCTAGGGAACCACAAGGATTCCATGTGGCCGCATGACTAGCCGCAAGAGGTACATTAAGTTGTTCATCTTTGCATCGTTTCTGTAGATCAACTCGCAAATCAAGTCCACTTCTAATTCGTGCTTCGATAGCCTCATCTTCGAAATTGGCATTTGTTATCGTCGTGAATAGCGCTAATCGCAACCAAGCGTGAACAGCGCTTTGAATAGAATCAAAAGCAGAAGGTTGATGTTGAATAGGATCCGCATAGATCGCCACACCACGAGCAACGTGCATCAATGCATCTTGCAAAGCAGCCGTACGAGCAGTTTTTCCACAAGAACCAACGACTGTGCAGCCTTCTCCTCCTGCTGCTTCTTGACACTGAAAACAAAACATTGACATCCTTAAGCTCGTTGAAACGACGTGGTCTTGCTAGTAACAGACCGCATGAATCAAAAATGGAACACTTCGCGGAGGATTTCCTTGATGTCGATCAAGAATGCAGAGGCACTTGACCTTCTCCGCGACCTGGGTCAGCCCAAACAGATAGAGAAAGGCACAACATTGGCGATGGAAGGAGAAAACGCCGAAGGCTTCTGGTGGGTTCTAAGCGGCATGGTGGGGATCCACCAGATCAGCCTCGAAGGCCGCCTACACGAACTTGGTCGCTTCCGAGATGGTGAGATTGTTGCAGCAGCGCTGGCTTTTGCTGATGTTCCCTTCCCTCATCACATTGAGGCTTTGCGCAATAGCAAGCTTCTCTGGTTTCCACGCAAACCAGCATGGGTGCGAATAACTCAAACACCAGAGTTGTCGAGTTTTTTCCTGCAAATGCTGGCCGGAAAATGTCGAATGTTGCAGCAACGCTTGCGTTCCCAAGGTGTAAAAACCTTGAGGGTGAGATTATTTGAATATCTACAAGCTCAAGCTAGTCTTCAAAAAAATTGCTGCTTTGTTCTTGACCAATCAAAGAAGGACCTAGCTAACGAGCTCAGTACAACACCAGAAACCCTTTCCCGGGCACTGCGAAGCCTATGCGATGAAGGTCATCTTGAGATGGAGCAGCGTCGGTTCTGCATGACTTCATCTAGTGAACAATTCAACGCTTAAGATCCAAACCACCCCTACCAATCTGGCCTCGGCTAGCTATCAGAACTGAACTTTGCGTTAAATAAGTTGATCAAGCAACCCAATGTCGCCGTATACCTTCTGCTGCAGCCGCTGCCCGATTACGGACGTGTAATTTCTGAAGAATAGATTTGACATACCCGCGGGCAGTTGTTTCAGCAATAAACATCTCTTCGCCTATCTCGCGATTAGTGAAACCATCACAAACCAGACGAAGTACAAAGCGCTCTCGTGGGGTTAAAGATTCCAAATCGCTCACCAAGGGGTTGCAGCACCATGCTGCGGAGTTGTTGTGCTGTAAATCTGACAAACTCTGCCGCGAACTATGACCAAATCTGACTGGCCATTAACGCTAAGGTGTTATCAGAAAATTACGAACAGCGCTGAGTCGATGACTAAGTTAGACCCACCCTGCCCATAGAAGCTAACCAAACCGCAATCTTCGTGAATGCAAAGAAGCTTAAATCAATTGTATTATTATTATCTCAAATAAAGAGTTTGCAAAATGGTTGATCAGATTTATAGCGTAGTTTCGATTACATTCATTGCCTTGAGGTAAGCAGGTGTATTATCTACTGACTGAGAATCATCAACGAAAGAATCATCACGATTAGCGCGGCGAGCATTATCAGCAATTACAGCATTAACAAGTAGGTTCATGGCCTCTGGTACATCAAGATGTTGTAGCGCCTCGGCATATCGCCTGCTATGGGTAGGTCGTACAGATTCCTGACAATAATTGGTAAGCTCACGACTTTCTGTCATGACTGAAAATGCAATATCCTTGGTAGCCGGGTTGCCATAGATGGACATATATAGAAGATTAACCATTGAGGCATCATGAAGAGGGATCGAGTAATTACGAACAATCTGAGGCCAATACATTAAAGACTTTAAGCCTTCTAATCCACCTTTTTGCAGGCCTTTAGATTTACACCATTGTTCAAATTCCTCCATTTCATATGGGCATCGTTGTTCTTCTCGCATTTTATTAGCAAGCACCTGTCCCGCCTGAAAGTTACGGGTGGGCTTGCCAGTTACTGGCAACATCATGCTGCCCCTAACATCTGCAACCATGGCTGTGAGCTGTGTAAAGGTGTGATCTCTTACCTTTTCCATATCACCATCTCGCGCCAAAGCAGCTTCAATGCGCTGAACTCCGTAACCCAATTCTGTCAACGCAAATGGCTGTCGATTGTATAGTCTTTGACGATCTGGTCTACACATCGAAACGGTTGCAGCCTGATCGAGACATTGGTCCAAAAGTAAAGTCAGTAGAGTAGGTAGAACACCAGGATTATCACTATGATATGTATAACCAAAACCGGCAAATATGGACGACATATTCTTTGCTGCTTTGATATATTGTCCCTCAACATTATGAACACCGGATGACACTTGGATGTTTGGGGACAAACGATCCAACATTCGAGCACCAAGCATTGCTGTCAAAGCATTGGGATGACAGAAATTTGCCGTGAAACTATCAAACGGATTACGCAATGCGCCATGGCGATGAAAACCTGAGAAGAAGGCAAGATTTGGCTGTTTCTCACATAAAACATATGACTCATTATCTATTTGGTCGTGACAAAAGGATCCTGCAAGGCAAGCCAATACAACCTGCTCACGGTTGAGTTCCTCTCTTAATCTGCAAGCCTCATCTAAATCTTCCTCTACATGGTTACTGTTAGAACTAAGCACAACAAGTTCACAGCGCTGTATCAGATCAGCAAGAGTATTGCTAACACGAGTTCCACCTTTTATATGGGTGCCCATCTTCACCACCGAGGCAACATGCGTCTCATCCATCCCATCCAAGGAATCCTCAGGAAATGCTCCAAGCAATTGGCGCCCTGGACGTGGCGCAAGCAGCAGGCTCACTCCATCGGTCTGCATGGCACAGTTGTATGCCAGGGAAGCCGGATATAGCCCAACACTGTAGAAACCAACACAGCCGCTTTCCAGTTCCCTAATCCTGCGACGTATCAAATCCTCATCCAGGGACTGGTTGAAAAAACTGTTGTCCATCAGCCCTCCTGCAGTGAAAGCGTATCTGTCGAAAACTGATCTCACCCTAAGGAGCAGATTGATCCCTTGAATAAGGAGATTCTCATATCACCACAGTAGAGGCCTCTGCAGCATCTGGCGAGCCAGTAATTTATTTATTTATCTCAATAGCAGATAGAGGCAATAGTTTAAACACAAGATCAAACTTGACAGCGAAAATAACTGAGCCAAACTCTTTCCCTGGGTTTACCTATAGCTCTAATTGCGATACTAATTCCTACTACCAATTATTTAATTAAGATGATTATTCAAATCAGCCCAATGCTAAAAAATACATAGATCCCCTAAAAATAATCCGCAACCAGAAATTCCAACAATCACTATCCCAAACGTATCTGTAATCGACTAAATCGTTGGAGACATAGGTACCGCCATCAGACCAGCAATAAGAACACAAAATATCCGGTAGATATATCTAAAGCCAATTCATTAGTGGTTCAACAACATTAGAGCTATCATTATGAGGCTTACTTAAGCTGCAAACAAAAAAGAGCCATCCTTCACTCCCAGGGCTCTGACATTAATGGATTAATGCTTAGAAGATGGTCCCTTTCTACCCAACGTGGGAAGGTATAGATGCGGTCATACAAACCCAACATGGGCAACCTTGGCCTCGATCAGCTACTGATCGAGATGGAAAGTGCAGAAGATCTCCTAATCATTCAAGATCTCGATGGAGTCTGCATACCCCTGGTTAAGGACCCACTTACAAGACGCCTTGACCCTGCCTACGTTACGGCGGCAAGAAAGCTTGAAGGGAATCTCTCTGTACTCACCAATGGCGAGCATGAAGGACGCCGTGGAGTAAACCGTCTAGTGGAAAAGGCTTTAGGTAACTCTGATCTGCCGGCTCAGCAGGGCCTCTACCTGCCGGGACTAGCCGCTGGAGGGGTGCAACTTCAGGACCGTTTTGGCGTCCTCAGTCATCCCGGCGTAAGTGATGCAGAAATCGCCTTCCTCACTGCACTGCCCAACCTTATGCAAAGCCTGCTTGAAGAGCGTCTTGCAAAACTGATGCCTTTGCTCAACACTTCAACGCTTAAGCACCATGTTCAGTTAGCAGTACTCGACACCCAGGTATCACCCACAATCAACCTTAATGGCCTATTTAGCCTGGTTCCAGACGACGTAAGGACCCAGCAAGCCTTACAAACGATGCTGCAGGAGTTAATGGATGAACTACTTGTAAGCGCAGCTAACGCTGGATTAACAGATTCATTTTTCCTGCATGTTGCTCCCAATATGGGCAGTGATGGAAACCGAGAAAGGATCAAGCCCGCTGTCTGCGGAGATGTGGGCACCACTGATATCCAGTTCTTGCTCAAAGGAGCTCTAAAAGAAGCTGGCCTGCTTGTTTTGATCAATAGGCACATAGCTCGTCATCATGGGATTGCGCCTCTTGGTGAAGACTTCAATGTGCGTACAGCACCCACTAGCCATGAAGAACTGTTGGCGCTATGTAACAAGAACATTTCTGCTGATCAAATGCCCTTATTGGTAGGTGTTGGTGACACAGTAACTTCCAATCCATGTCCTGATGGGATGGGATGGCTTCGCGGTGGAAGCGATCGGGGCTTTCTAACTTTGCTGCAAGACCTAGGAAAGATCTACAACTGCGCCAACCGTGTTGTACTAGTTGATAGCAGTGGTGGGGAAGTAGATCGTCCTAACTTGTTAGATGCCAATTTAAAGGGAATAAGTGATCCAGAAGATCCACTAAATTTTGATGTCCTTGTCCCTAGCGGACCAAAGGGTTATGTGAAATGGTTTGAATCACTTGCCGAACGCCGTGCCTGTAAGTACAACATGCAAGAAAGCTGAAAAAACAACCCATACTTTTATTAATCAAACATAATACTGTTTGCAACTGCTTAAACAGCACGCCTAAAAGAGATCAAGCATCTCCACAACTAAAGAGCAGCTCTTGAGATACAGATCAATTAGGGGAAGAGCCCCTATTATCAATAAGATCAAGAGGCTCAGTAAAGGTTTCATGGCGGGCTCAAGACTTAATCCATTAGTAATGGTGAGCTTGATTGGTTTGATTGGGAGCAGTTCATTTGCTGCAGAAGGAGATAGAAGGAATCAAGTCCTGCTAACCGCTCAAGCGACAACATCAACACCGCAGGAATGCAAAACCCCAAAACCAGGTGACTATCTTGTCGTAGCGCAAGGGAGCAAAAGAGGTATTCCCTTGGGACGTCTATTAAAAGAAAATTGGTCTGCTGATGGAGAAGTAAAAGGAACACGTTTTGAACGGGAAGGTCAGGTTTACACCCAAACCTCCTACAAAGGGAAATGGCAACGACTCAGCAGCTGCGGGGTCCTTGTCGAGAGAGGAACAACAGGAGAACGCAGCGAAGTGATTCTTTACGGCAATGGATCACCTCGAGTAGGCCTTGATACCAGTCATGGTGGTGTAGTTAACGAAACCTGGATTTCTCAATCAGTTCTTAATTGTCGAGAAAAAGATCTCAATGGAACATTAGTGAATGTTCAGCAAGGATTTGATCTTAAGTCTGGCATCTGGCATCCCAATGCAATGATCAAGAGGGAAACATGGATAAATGGAGGGGTAGCAGGTATCGCAATTATTGCCAATGGAGGGAAGAGCCAAGTGTCAGCCTATCAAGGCAGGCTAATAATGGATCCTGACGCTAGCTGTATTGGCCGGCTACGTTTACAAGACGCCAAGGGTATAACCTATGTATATGTAGCAATCCTACGTAGTGACAGGAAGGGATATGCTTATCTTCAAACACAAGGTAGCAAGCTAAATGTAGGGCTATCCAGCCGCTAGCTAAGCTTTGATTCCATGCAATCAAAGCAATCTAATCAGATCATAAAAAGCAGCTAGACGCATTAAATAAAGACGGGCTAGCAATAAGCACTTTATCTCTACTAGCCATGAGATTAACGGCTT
Source organism: uncultured cyanobacterium (assembly GCA_913047395.1). Classification (GTDB taxonomy): domain Bacteria; phylum Cyanobacteriota; class Cyanobacteriia; order PCC-6307; family Cyanobiaceae; genus Prochlorococcus. The sequence continues at coordinate 1,931 of CAJWUF010000049.1, read as the reverse complement.
ATTAAGTTAGCGTTAAAGAAGAACACCACATAGAAATATCGGCAAGAATAACGGCAGAAACTATCCATAAGAATACCATTACTACAAGTAAAGATGCGGCGGCTAATTTTTTAGCGACATCCAGATCAGCCTGAATATATATTCAAACTGGAGAGAGATTATGCTACACATCCTCTCAAAGCAGCGCAGATTGCCGAATAGATAGAAAAAGTATAACCAAATCTAACTTATCAATATGACCGCAAAAACCATCAAATTATCGAACATGATTTCTAGACGCACTATACTTATCAAGCAATGATTTACGCATCAACCATGCCACCTTGTTGTTAATTGCCTCTCAAAACAATCTAAAAGTCTTGCCTTAATTCAGGCAATTGCATAGGCCACAAAGTCAGCAGCTCAACTGCCGCGCCAAGATAACGCTATCAAGAGTGCAACTGTGCTGCCCCCTAACGACATACCAGCATCTGAGTACAGATCTGCAGTATTTCCTGAAATTCATCGCGACGCACTTCGGACCTTGCAGGTCAATCTTGGTTACCGCTGCAACCAGAGTTGCATCCATTGCCATGTGAACGCAGGTCCAACCCGTCAGGAAATGATGGAACCTGCAACCATGGCACTGATCCCCAAAGTGCTAGCTAAATATGAGCTGCAATGCCTTGACCTCACTGGTGGCGCTCCAGAGCTGCACCCAGGATTCAGGGATCTGGTCATTCAGGCAAGACATCTAAATATTGAAGTCATTGACCGCTGCAACCTCACGATCCTCACTGAACCAGGCCAGGATGACCTAGCGGAATTTCTTGCCCAGCAACGTGTAACTGTTGTTGCTTCTCTGCCCTGCTACGAAGCCGAGAACGTAGATCAACAGAGAGGTGATGGTGTTTTCAAACGTAGCCTTTTGGGATTGCGCCAGTTGAACCATTTGGGCTATGGCCAACCAGGTGAAGAACTCATCCTTAACTTGGTTTTCAACCCCCAAGGCCCTCAGCTTCCGCCTCCTCAAGCTCAACTGGAGGAGGCCTACCGCAAAGAGCTGATGCAGCGCTATGGCATCCAGTTCACAAACTTGTTCTCGCTGGCAAACATGCCAATACAACGTTTCGCAAAACAGTTAATCAGCTCAGGTCAACTTTATAGATATCAACAGCTGCTTGAAGCTGCCCATAATTCACAGAACCTAAATACGGTTATGTGTCGAAATCTGATCAGTGTGAATTGGCAAGGCAAGCTTTACGACTGTGATTTCAACCAACAACTGAATTTCCAGCTCAAAGGCCCAGTTGACTGTCTGGAAGATCTACTGAAGCTAAAAGTTCAATGGACAGACCGACCAATAGTTGTTGGCTCCCATTGTTTTGGCTGCACTGCAGGAGATGGCTCTAGCTGCGGGGGAGCCCTTCAATCAGCTGGTGTAAATCCTGAGCAAAAATAAAAAGTCAAGTCTTTACAAGGAGATCTCAACAAGATAAATCTTCAGCTTTTATCAGATCTAGTAAATGGTTCTCGAACGAAAGTACCTGCCAAGTCATTAACCGTGACAAGCGAAGGAGCAAAAAGAAATACCTGCTCTTCAATTTGAACCCGGTGGCCATCCAGAGCAGTAACGCCCCCTAAAACAAAATCAATGGTTCGCCTGCCAAGTTGCGAATCCATACGACTCACGTTTAGTAAAACCGTGCGCTGCTGACGTACAGCCAAAACAGCTTCAAGGGCCTCTTCAAAAGTCAATGGCTTGAACACGACAATCTCGTGCCACCAATCAGCAGATTCTGTAACCATATCCTCGATGCCGACAGGCTTGTGATGGTGATGATGAAGCTGAACCCAAGTATTCTCGCCAAAGGTGCAACAAATGATTCAGTGGTATATCCCTCAATCGGGATGCATCATGGATGATGGAAATCATGGAGCTCATGGGCCGA
>CAJWUF010000048.1 GCA_913047395.1 uncultured cyanobacterium | reverse complement strand
GTCATGGTCAGCTGGATGTTGAGCACTTGCTCCAGGTGCTGTTCAGCGATCGTCGTTATAGCGCTTGGGTAATAGCTCTACCAATTAATTCGGCCGCGCTGTTGGATGAATTGGAAGGGTTTTTGGCTGAGCAGCCTATGGCTAAAGGTGATGGGTTGTTCATTGGTGATGACCTTGAAGATCTACTTGAAGAAGCTGAACGTTCAAGGGTTCGTTGGGGTTCGAGGTTGATTGATGTTTCTCATTTGCTGATTGCTTTAGGGAGGGATCCGCGCATCGGGGCAGAGCTGTTTGAAGGGCTAGGTATGCCTAGTGAAAGATTGGAAGCAGAGTTGCGGCGCATGCCTAAGGGGAGACGCCAGGTTCGCTCTTCAACGCCACCTTCTCCTCCTCCCCCAGCTCCTAAACCAGCAGCTGTGCCTCCTTCTTCATCAGTTACCCCTATCGCGAGGCCTGTGGTCTCTTCGCCTGCCCCACCACCAAGTCCAGAACTCCTTGGGGTGGTGGCGGAGCCGACTTCGTTGCAACTTCAACAAGAACCTAAGGCTCTTGATGCTTATGGTCGTGACCTCACCGCTGCCGCTCAGGCAGGACAGCTCGACCCGGTGATCGGTCGGGATCCCGAGATCCGCCGACTGATCAAGGTTTTGTCTCGTCGTAGCAAGAATAATCCGGTATTGATTGGTGCTCCCGGCGTGGGCAAAACAGCCATTGCTGAGCTCTTGGCTCAACGCATTGTGGCTGGTGAAGTTCCTGATTCTTTGAAAGGTTTGCGGTTGATAGCTCTTGATCTCGGGGCATTGATCGCTGGTGCCAAATTCCGTGGTCAATTTGAGGAACGGCTTCGGTCTGTGCTGAGTGAGGTAAGCGATCCTGATGCAGGTGTGGTGTTGTTCATCGATGAACTACACACGGTGGTAAGCAGCGATCGTTCCAGTGCTGATGCAGGCAGCTTGCTAAAACCGGCTTTAGCAAGAGGTGATTTGCGCTGCATTGGCGCTACGACCCCTGAGAACTATCGCCGTACGGTCGAGAAGGATCAGGCTCTTAATCGGCTCTTTCAGCAGGTTTTGATTAAGGAGCCCAGTTTTGAATTGAGCGTTGAAATATTGCGGGGTTTAAAAGAGCGCTATGAACTTCACCATGGCGTCACGATCACTGATGACGCGGTTACGGCAGCGAATCGTTTGGCTGATCGCTACATCAGTGATCGCTGCTTACCAGATAAGGCCATAGACCTGATCGATGAGGCAGCAGCGCAGCTCAAGATGGACGTCACCTCTAAACCTCAGGTAGTTGAAGAGGCTGAGGTGGAGCTACGCCGTCTCGAACTTGCTGTATTGGCGGCTGAGCAGGCACCAGAGGCTGAGCGGGTGCAGCTACAGGCTGCGCGGATTTCAGCGGCGTCTCAGCTAGAGGATTTACGTGAGCGCTGGCAGGTGGAACGAGATCATCTGGCAGAGCTGCGGGAGTTGTTGCAACAGGACGAGGATCTACGCAATGCCATTGTCGAGGCGGAGCGAATTGGTGATTTGGAGGCGGCGGCTCGTCTTCAATATGACCAGTTGCATGGAGTACAGCAAAGGCGCGCTGACCTAGAAGAAACACTCGCCACCGCTAAGAACTCTGGTACGGCGCTTCTGCGTGAACAGGTGGAAGCTGAGGACATTGCTGATGTCGTTGCCCGTTGGACTGGTATTCCCGTACAGCGATTGCTTGCTGCTGAACGGCAAAAGTTGTTGGATCTTGAGGTCCACCTGGGTGAGCGGGTGATTGGTCAGCCTGAAGCGGTTCAGGCAGTGGCGGCAGCTATTCGCCGTGCTCGAGCAGGCATGAAGGATCCCCGTCGACCTGTTGGTTCATTCCTATTCCTTGGACCTACAGGCGTGGGTAAAACAGAATTAGCCAAAGCGCTTGCGGCCTTGTTGTTTGATGAGGAGGAGGCGCTTGTGCGGCTCGATATGAGTGAATTCATGGAGCGCAATGCCGTGGCGCGTCTACTGGGGGCTCCTCCGGGATATGTCGGCTACGAGGAGGGTGGCCAGCTCACTGAAGCAGTGCGTCGTCGCCCTTATGCGGTGTTGCTTCTAGATGAAATCGAGAAGGCTCATCCCGATGTGTTCAACGTGCTCTTGCAGCTTCTTGACGATGGTCGTCTCACTGATTCCCAGGGGCGCACGGTGGATTTCTGTCACACAGTGGTTGTGATGACTAGCAATTTGGCCAGTCGCGCCATCCTTGATGCGTCTCGGTTGGCGCAACAGGAGGGTGCGGACGAGGACTCTCTTGCTCAGAGCCTTGCTCAGAAGGTTGACCAGGCCTTGAACAAGCAATTCAAACCTGAGTTTTTGAATCGCATTGATGAGGTTATTCGCTTTCGGCCGCTCAGAGCTGATGATCTACAGAGGATTGTGCTGCTGCAGTTGGCTGATCTTTCAAGCCTTCTTGCTGAGCAGGGTCTTGAGTTGCGTGTAGATGATGATGCTGTGGAGGCTTTGGCACTGCAAGGTTATGAGCCGGAATATGGTGCACGGCCTTTGCGGCGTGTGCTGAGACGTCGTCTTGAGAACCCGTTGGCTACGGAATTACTAGAAGAGCGCTTCAATGGGGTACGGGCCGTTCGGGTGGTATCAGGTGCCCAGCCCTCTGAACCATTTCAGTTCATTCTTGAGGACTAAGACTGGTAGTCCGTTAATGTATTTGTTTGCCGGCATGTGCTTCAGCACCGGCTTTAGCCACCGGTCTAAGCTCCGTGACCAGCCCCACTTCCGAGGAAACCACAGACCTCAGCGAATCTGCTGAGGCAGAGCCTACTCGTAAGAGTGGGTTTCTCCCCGCAACATACGAGGAGTTGAAGCTGGTGGTATGGCCCAGTCGCCAGCAGCTGTTCAGCGAATCCATCGCGGTGATATTGATGGTTAGCCTCTCGGCTGCAGTCATCGCTGCTGTGAGTCGGTTTTACAGCTGGGCGTCGTCACAGATTTTTTGACTTCATAGGGCGGTTTTGCCGTCTTTTTTCAATCGTTCGCTTTCTATCCCGCGCCAGTGTCAGACCTCGAGCTCACACCACAAGAACCGTCTGAGGTATTAAATCTTCCGGCTCCCAACGCGGCAGATGAGGGTATCCAGGGCTCTGCAACTATTGCTAGAACAACAGTTGCGCGCTGGTATGCCGTGCAGGTCGCTTCTAGCTGTGAGAAGAAGGTGAAAGCAACGCTTGAGCAGCGTGCCGTCACCCTGGGTGTGAGTAACAGGATCTTGGAGATCGAAATACCCCAGACACCAGCGGTGAAATTGAAAAAAGATGGCAGTCGTCAGTCCACTGAGGAGAAGGTCTTCCCGGGCTATGTGTTGGTGCGGATGGTCCTTGATGAAGACACGATGATGGCGGTAAGAAGCACCCCCAATGTGATCAACTTCGTTGGAGCTGAGGACCGCCGTGCTACTGGGAAAGCACGTGGTCATATCAAACCTCGACCGTTAAGTCGTCAGGAGGTGGATCGCATCTTCAAACGGGCTGCTGAGAAGAAGACGCTTGTTAAGGTCGATCTTGCTGAGGGTGATCAGATACTTGTCACCTCAGGGCCTTTTAAGGACTTTCAAGGGGAGGTCATCGAGGTGTCTGGAGAGCGCAGCAAACTCAAAGCTCTTCTCTCAATCTTTGGTAGGGAAACACCTGTGGAATTGGAGTTTTCTCAAATCACTAAGCAGAATTAACTCAGCGGCGGCCGTCTCCCTGCGGAGGGCGGCCAAAGAGGTAGTTCCCTACCTCGCCGCACCTGTCCTAAAGATTCAGGTGATCCGCAGTCGTCCAATTACGCTCACTGATGGCCAAGAAAGTTGTAGCTGTGATCAAGCTGGCCTTACAGGCTGGCAAAGCCAATCCCGCGCCGCCGGTGGGCCCTGCCCTTGGTCAGCATGGGGTAAATATCATGGCGTTCTGTAAGGAGTACAACGCTCGCACGCAGGACAAGGCCGGATTTGTGATTCCGGTTGAGATTTCGGTTTTTGAAGACCGTAGTTTCACATTCATCACCAAGACCCCCCCAGCTTCTGTGCTGATCACAAAAGCTGCTGGGATCGAAAAGGGTTCTGGTGAATCTGCCCATGGCAAGGTCGGCTCCATCAGCCGTTCTCAGCTTGAGGAGATCGCCAAGACCAAGTTGCCAGATCTCAATTGCACCAGCATTGAATCGGCCATGCGCATCATTCAAGGTACCGCCCGCAACATGGGAGTTGCCATCAGCGATTGACACTCATTTAGCGTCCGTCGTCATCGTTCATTTGTTCACCTTTTTCGGGGGAGACACGTTGTGTCGCTTGCACCCCATCTGTTATGCCAAAACCTTCTAAACGCATCGCTGCTCTCCTTGTCAAAGTTGAAGACCGGGTTTATGAGCCGCTTGAGGCCATTCAACTCGTCAAGGAGAACGCCAACGCCAAGTTCGATGAAACCATCGAGGCACATGTCCGCTTGGGGATTGATCCTAAGTACACTGATCAGCAGTTGAGAACCACTGTTGCCCTGCCTCAGGGCACTGGTCAGACCATACGGATCGCTGTGATCTCCAGGGGGGAGAAGTTGACTGAAGCAAAGGCAGCCGGGGCTGAGTTTGCTGGGGATGATGATTTAGTGGAAAGGATCAGTAAGGGAGAGATGGATTTCGATCTTTTGATCGCCACCCCTGACATGATGCCCAAGGTTGCCAAGCTGGGTCGAGTGCTAGGTCCTCGCGGCTTGATGCCTAACCCCAAAGCCGGGACAGTAACCACTGATATAACTTCGGCGATTAAAGAGTTCAAGGCAGGCAAGTTGGAGTTCCGAGCAGATCGTGCTGGCATCGTGCATGTGCGTTTTGGCAAGGCAAGTTTTTCGGCAGATGCCTTGTTAGAGAACCTCAAGACCTTGCAGGAAACCATTGACCGCAACAAGCCAAGTGGTGCGAAGGGTCGTTATTGGAAGAGTTTGTATGTCACTTCCACGATGGGCCCTTCAGTGGAAGTTGATGTGACTTCTCTTCAGGACATCGAACAAGAAGGTTGAGCTTGTTGTTGTATGGTTAAAAGTTGGCGAAAGCCAACGGGCACGCGCCCGGCCAAAGACAGCAGGTAGCAATCTTTTGCTGATGCTCGTGCATCAGTTGAGCTTGTCTTAAGTCCTGCCGAGGCAGACGCGACGGTTTTTCCCTTAGGGATTGGATCGACACGCGGCCTCTGCTCCTTCTGGAGCACTTGATGCCCGCGTGTCCAGCTTGTTCCCCCGATCCAATTCCTATGGGCCGCACGCTGGAGAGCAAGCAACAGATCGTCGAAGAGCTTAAAGGGCTTCTCGGCGAGGCCGAAATGGCACTGGTCCTGGATTATCAGGGTCTTTCTATTAAGGAAATGTCTGATCTGCGAACTCGTTTGCAGGCCAGCAGCGGGGTGTGCAAGGTGACTAAAAACACCTTGATGCGCCGCGCCATAAATGGAAATAGTGCCTGGTCGAATCTCGACTCCTTACTGACTGGCACCAATGCTTTCGTTCTGATCAAGGGCGATGTTGGTGGTGGTGTTAAGGCCGTACAGGCTTTTCAGAAGGACACCAAAAAATCCGAGACGAAGGGCGGTCTTTTTGAAGGTCAGCTCCTCTCACAGGATGAGATCAAAGCTATTGGCAATCTTCCAACCAAGGAAGTTCTGATGGCGCAGATCGCAGGTTCCCTCAACGCTTTGGCTACCAAGGTTGCTGTGGGTATTAACGAGGTTCCTTCCGGTCTTGCCAGGGCGCTTAATCAGCACGCCGAGAGCGGCGAGAGCTGAACTTCTTCGACTCAACTATTTCTCATTGATCTGTTGCTGAATCCCAACCATGTCTAAAAAAACCGACGAAATTCTTGATTCGCTAAAAACCCTTTCTTTGCTTGAGGCTTCTGAGCTGGTTAAGCAAATAGAGGAAGCTTTTGGTGTTTCTGCCGCACCTTCTGCAGGTGTTGTGATGGCCGCTCCTGGTGCCGCTGGTGCCGCTGGTGGTGAAGTTGCCGAAGAGAAGACCGAATTTGATGTTGTGCTGGAGAGTTTCGACGCTGCAGCCAAAATCAAGGTTCTCAAGGCTGTACGTGAAGCGACCGGACTCGGCTTGGGTGATGCCAAGGCTATGGTCGAAGCTGCACCTAAGACCATCAAAGAAGGTATCGCTAAGGATGAAGCTGAGGCCCTTAAAAAGGCTATCGAGGAGGTTGGCGGTAAGGTCAGTCTCAATTAATTAACTGGATTATTTTTAGTCTGGTTGTTAATTCCTACGCTTATTTATTTTCAGCCGGTTCTTTCGGGCCGGCTGTTTATAAGAGTAAGCAAAAGCATGAAAAAAGCTCTGCCTTTGGCAGAGCTTTTTTGTGGAGCGCCTCCAGGAGTCTTTCCTTGTTTCGACCCTAGAGTGTCTAATAGCACCCCTCACACATAGAGATGGTATGGGGAGGCCTTTGTAAATACTCGGCTGAAGGTGCGCTCTATTAACTGTCCTTTATGTGCTGACTCGTTTCATTGTTGAAAAGGGATTACAACGAGTCGTATAGGTCCTTTGCCTCTGGTGAAGCTGTTGTTGCTGTTCGAGAGCTTGGGTGGAAGAGGTGCACTGGGCGCTACTAATTGATCAAATACGGCAGGTCTTTGACTAGCGGATGCTTTGGCAATTAAGAGGTTCACTGGATCAGGATGAGCAAAGTAGACGTGGCTAAGAGTGCGTCTTTTGTATGTGCGTCGTTCGAGTTTCCAGCCTGGCTCTAGTTTCAACTTCACAAATGCATTGCGATTGCGTTTAGGGAGTATTGCTTTGGCTACAATGATTGGGACGTTTTGATTAGGTTCAAGTGCTGTTAGCTCAAGGCTTTTAACGTTTTGTGTGATCCGCAGGCGAAAGCGTTGAGCCACGTCTTCGCCGCTACTTCGTAGGGAATAGCTGTTGCTATCTAGGTAGCGGTTGCAGATGCCGGCAAAGTTGAAGTTATTCAGGGTTGGTTCTACTAAACCGTCTTGACGGTTTTTCCAGCACAGCGGCCGCGGCTTGATCTGTTCGATTAAAAGTAGTTTCCAGCGATTTACTCCTACTGCCTGGGCTAACACTACAAAGCGTTCCTGATTGAGAGGCTGACTATCGAAAATTGTTTTAGTAACTGCCGGAAGTGGCATCAGAAAAGTAAAAAAGCCCAGGCCTAGCGCTAACAACCTGTTTGGTGGCTTCTTTAGTCTCACTTGCAGCTCAGGGTAGGTTCGCGACATGACAGCTGACTTTTGATGGACCAGCGAACCGTGTTGTACCAAATCAGAAGAGACTTCTCAAATGCGTGAAGGAAGTGGAAGGGTTGTGGCCGCTGCCACAGATGGGGCTTGTAGTGGAAACCCAGGGCCTGGAGGTTGGGGTGCATTGCTTCGTTTTGAGGATGGCAGTGTCGAGGAGTTCGGAGGCTATTCAGCTGCCACGACCAATAACCGCATGGAACTTCAGGCTGCCCTTTCTGTTCTAGAACGGCTGCAAGAACTTCCTTGTCACCCTGATTTAAAGATCCGCACCGATAGCAAATATTTGATTGATGGTTTGGGCAAGTGGATGGTGGGTTGGAAGCGCAAGGGTTGGCGCACTGCTGCCGGTAAGCCAGTACTCAATCAGGATCTATGGCAGGCATTGGATCGTGCTCGCATTGAGGGTGTTTCTTTGGCGTATGTCAAAGGACATAGCGGTGACCCTGATAACGAACGGGTCGATCAGATCGCGGTGAGCTTTTCTAAAGGAGGTGTTCCAGCGTTGAAGAGTGGACGGGCGATTACCTCTAAGTCAGTTGGCCTTGTTGAGCCGATAGAAGAGGCTAGCGATGGAGAAGATCTTGCTCCCGCTAACTTGCAGCAGCTTTTAACACGGCTTGAGCTGGCTGATCGCTTGGCTGAGGGTAGCTATGGATTAAGCCTGGCTGAGTTGGCTCAATTAGTGGAGCAACCTATGGCAAAGCTTGAGCGGAAGAAGGCTTCCTGGCGCTGGCGAGATTGGTTAATTGAGCCAGTGGATGAAGGTCGCTGGCGGTTGCGTCGCTTCGCGGCAGGATCGGATCAGATTTAAGGAGGCCCAGGATGGCTGAGCCATCACCTGCAAGGTTGCTCTCTATCGGTGGGGCTTACCGGCGGTGGCTAGGGCCTGTACTTGCTAATGATCAGGGCATAGATCCTGAGCAGTTGGTTCAAGCATCATTGAGTGCTCTTGGCCAGGCGTCTGCTTGTAGGAATTGGCCAGGAGTTTCAGGTGTCTTGGCGTCTTTAGCCATGGATCTGCAACGTAGTGATCTGCGACTTGAGCAGGTGTTGTTTGGCTGTCGGTTTTCCAATCCTGTTGGCCTTGCGGCTGGTTTTGATAAAAACGGTGTGGCGGCCGGCATTTGGGATCGCTTTGGCTTTGGCTTCGCTGAGCTCGGCACTGTTACTTGGCATGCTCAGAGCGGCAACCCTCGGCCTCGACTTTTTCGTTTGGCTGCAGAGCAGGCCGCCTTGAATCGGATGGGTTTCAATAACAATGGTGCTGAGATGATGCGTCGCACTTTGGAGCGACAAGCCCTGCCTTCAGCGGGTCAACGTCCTGCTGTGTTGGGTCTTAACTTGGGCAAATCCAGGATTACTTCGCTAGAGCTGGCTCCTGATGACTATGCCTTGTCGCTCCAGTTGCTGGCGCCATTGGCTGACTATGCAGTGATCAATGTGAGCTCTCCAAATACTCCCGGCTTGCGTGACCTTCAAGATTCCAGTCAGTTGCGGCGACTGGTAGAGCGTTTGCGACGGTTGCCAGGTTGCCCGCCGCTGCTGGTGAAGATTGCTCCAGATCTTGCTGATGAAGCGATTGATGGGTTGGCACGGCTGGCCTATGAGGAGGGTTTAGCAGGTGTCATTGCTGTTAATACCAGCCTTGATCGCTTAGGTCTGCAAGAGCGAGTTATTGCCAATACCGGTCGCACTTTGGCTCAGGAGGCTGGTGGATTAAGTGGAGCGCCATTACGTAAACGGGCCTTAGAGGTACTGCGGCGGCTGCGGGCTACGGCAGGTCCGGCGTTGCCACTAATCGGTGTGGGAGGAATCGACTCGCCAGAGGCTGCATGGGAGCGGATCAGCGCTGGTGCTTCCCTGGTGCAGCTTTATACAGGCTGGATTTTTAAGGGTCCAGATTTGGTTCCACATATTTTGGAGGGGATTATTAATCAGTTAGATCGCCACGGCTTTCGCAATGTGTCGGAGGCAGTCGGTAGCGGCGCTCCCTGGCAGTAGCCGATACCCTTTCTCCAGAGCGTGGGTGCCTCTGCGTGGTGTTGGCTGATCTACGCGAACGCTTTCCTCAGCTGGAGCAGCTGCAGTCCATGGCGGAGCGGTGGCTTTCGTCGCAACGTGTTCTGCTTGCTGTTGACGAGACTGCTCTAGTACTGCTTTGGCAACAGGGTGAGAGTCTGACTCTTCGCCATGTGCCACTCCCTCAGGGTCTTTGTCGTGCAGGTTTGCCGATGCAGCGTGAGGCCTTGGGTGAGTTATTGGCGGACTTGCTGCTGGATATAGGTATTCAGGGGGGCCAGTTGGAGATGTTGTTACCGATGCAGAGTTGTCAATGGCGTTTGCTTTGCTGGCCTGATGGTGAACCCGATGAGGATCAGGTAAAGGCCCTGCGAAAGCTCAGCCCTGAGTTGAACTGGCCATTTGCTTTGGCGGATTCATATTTGACTGTGAAATCGTTGCAGCTCTGCTCATCTTTGAACAGTCCAACGTCGATGTCTTTGGCGGTGCGCACTGACAGGTTGATGGTGAATGCCTGGGTAGATGTGATCGAGGCGGCTGATTTGCCACTACTGGGTCTTGAGTGGATGCTCACGGCCGCTTGGCGGACTGTGCGTGAGGCCACTAAAAACTTTGAGGGTGATTTGGTTTGGCTGGTGAAACATGATGGGCGCTGGCGTTTGCTGCTATTGCGTGGCGGCTTGCCAGAGCTAGACCATGCTCTTTCGACTTCTTTTCTTGGTGGGGATTCGCCTGATGAGCTCTTGAATGAGGTTGATGAGGTCTTGCAGGCATGGCATCAGCACAGTGGTAGTGCTCTGCCTTTGGCGTGGTGGATAACAGCCGCTGCTGTTGATCAGCAGAAACTTCGTTTGGCTTTGAATTCTCAAGGCCAAGCTGAATGCTTAAGCCAAGAGCAGATTTGGCTACCAGGAGACGGGTCAACCGTTCTAGAAGGCCCTGAAACTGATTTCTGGAAGGGTGACTTTGCCGCTTTGGCCTGTTTAGCTCTAGCCGGCGCATGGGAGCAACTCTGATGGCTTCAACTAATGGGCCTGGGTTGGATTTATTGCACGAACGTCGCTTAGAGGAGGGCCTGACTGCTCAACCTGCTCCTGCGACCCAGCCGCGATTATTGCTTTGGAAAGGAGCTGGCTTTGGAGCGCTGTTGGTGATGATTGTTTTAGTAGTGGCTGCTTGGTTTGCCTGGCAGCAAGAGAGGCAACAGGTAGAGCTTGATCGCTTGCAGCCATTGGAAAAACGGTTGAAGCGTGATTTAGCAAAACTCAAGCAGATGGAGGCTCGTACAGCGGTTATGCGTCAGGACAACACCAAGATTGCTGAGCAATTAGTCGCCGCTCAAGCGAGTTCTGCACTGATGGAACAGTTGCGATTGGAGACGCCGGCCAGTATCCAACTGACGGAAGTTTCCGTGGAGGAAGAGCGGATCAACATCAAAGGCAAAGCTAGGGATCTCGGCTTGATGGGGGCTGGTGAAGCCATTAATGCCTTGAAATTAAACCTTTCAGCTCTGTCAATGGTGAAACGCGATGGGGTGAAGGTTGTGAAAGTGGAGAGGGATGGTGATAGCCAGGATGCGGATAGTAAGGATGCACAATTCGTTCAATTCAGCATTGATGTGTCTTTGGATCCCAAGGTCAGGCCTTCTTTGCAGGATCTGCGTGAGTTGGGTGCGAGTGGTTTAGTGAAGCGCTATCAACTACTTGAGCGCTATGGGGTTGCTCCATGACGAACCTCAGTCCAGGGCTACCTAGCTGGCGGCGCAAAATCACACGCGAGCGTGTGTTAGTAGGTGTGCCGTTGCTAGCAGGTGGCTTGGTAGCTGGTTTGTTGACTTGTCTGGTTGTGATGCCCAGCGTGGATCGGTTGGAAAGTCAGCAGCAACGCTTGGAGCATTTGCGTAAGCAACAGGCATCAATAAATTTGTTGCCTGGCAAGTTGAAGACAGCAGCTGAACAGCTGGCAATGGTTCAGCAAAAGCAGGCTGTGCTGGTCAATCTGGTGGCAGGCAAGGA